>CAZBWE010000071.1:0-11281 GCA_964495465.1 uncultured Pirellulales bacterium | reverse complement strand
CTGATTGCGAGTTCTGCTGTGATGGAAATTGCTGCAAAAACTGGCAGTGCTGTATCGATGGTAACTGTGTCGACCCTATATGCGATAATTGTCACACAGTTAGTGAAAGCGTCTGGGAATGTTACCATCCGTATGGTGCTCCTAACGGCGCACCATGTTTAACATATCAATGTATCGAAAACATATTCATTACGGCTACTTGTGACTATAAAGGTCATGACTGGCCTTGCACAAAATCACGATGCAATACATGGTATTCCGAAACAGGGGGAGCAGAGTGGGCGCAAGTCGTCCACAACTCACCGTGTCCAGGCGGGATTGTGTACTACTACCCTTGGGGCCAATTCTGGTACGGTTGTGATGGCTGCTACACAGTCGGACCAATCAATTTGGCCTGTGTGGTGAGTTCTTGTGTTAATAATCCTATCCTCGGCAGCTACTTGGAAAGGCCTGAGCGAAGGAAGCAGTGTGGTGAATGTGGTTATTTATGTGAGTAAACCTGAAATTCAAAAATAGCAAAATCTATCTGTGAAGAAAGGAATAAAGATGATTATGAAAAATCTTTCACCTAAAAAAGTATGGGACTTTATTATAATACTTACGTTGTTATTGTCACCAATAACCCTGGCCGCCGAAATCGGCGGAGCAGAATTTAAAAATCTATTGGATGAGAAGGACCAAATATCCAACTCCGCTGGTTACAAGATCTCATTTTCGGTGATTATGCAATACCACCCTCTTCAAGACCCTAACCAGGGTGTGGTTTTCATGGATTGCGAGGTTACCTGGCCCCAAAAAGAAGCATTTGCAATGAAAATAAATTATAATTATGAACACCCACCTATTTTCGTGCCCCCTAATTCTGAGGGTTACACAACTCGAGATTATGACGAGAATGGTAACTTTATGATAGTCAGGCCATTAGAAGAACATATTCTGTCGGAGCCTAACCGAAACGATTCACTCCAAAGGGTTAAGCGTTTCGTTGTCGACCCTAACGGCCGAATCGTTAGGACATATGATCACGCAACACTCTGGCGCTGGTCTCTCGATAGACCATATAGTGTCTACCAGTTCAATCAACTTCAAATCGCTATGGGCAGGGGATTCTCAAAGCACTTAGGCACCGTTAAATCAGCAAAGTCTCTATCTTCGGGCTTGGTGAAAGTAACCTCAAAGGGCTCACAAGGTCCCGGATTTGAAGGAAGGTGGGAATTAACTATAGACCCTAATTCGGATTTTCTTGTTAGAGAAGCTGTCTTCACACCGGATGGAATGAATAAACCTATAACTACAGTTACATCCAGCGGTGTTATGGAAAAAGACGGGATAATGCTCGCCAAATACGGAACCCTGAAATATTCAAACTTCCCCCATTACTCGATTGAAGTAACTGATATATCTAAAGTGGTTGGGCCAAATAAGCTCTATGAGGAGGTTCTTTCTCGTTTGAATAGCCCTTTGCCTGCAGGGGCATCAGTAGTTGACCTCCGAGGTGAGAAACATACTATGACCAACGTAGAGTAGAGCAAATGAAGCGAATCAGGTCCTCTGCCAAAAGATGGTTTTGCGATGTTTCCTTTCGGACATATTCTGCTACTAAGGCAAAAATCAATCAGGCGTGGAAAATAGTATCATTCAAGAAATCAAAATTGTTTTCTGCACAACGGGCAAAAAGTGTAAGAACAACCACTGTCCACCAAAGTACAGCAAAACGGAGGCGGTATTTCCAAATGCAAGGGCCTTTGTCCCGCCTGGATTCGATGATAAAAAATAAGATAAGAAGGGCTTATAAATTACAAATCTGGGGTGATTATGGAGCGAGGAAATTGTCGGATTCGCTGGAGGGCAGCTCACAACCTTTAACTTCAAAACCCTGGCCCATCTGCTGCAGCGTAAAAATATCATCATCGCCTATGTAACGGCCTTTTGTGAACCTGACAGAGCCATCGCCGAACAAAACATTCTGGCCCCGGCGATTGTGGTTGCTGCTGTTTATGACAAGCAACTCATCATCCAACCGAATCCTTAATTCAGTGGAAGAATCGGCCTCACAGCCATCAAAAATAGGATTAGAATCTGCCATTATAGGTCTATTACCCAGAACGCAGGGCTCATCAGGACAGCTTATCCTGACACTATAGGTTATGTACTTTTTGTCGGGAAAGTCATTAATTTTCTGCACATCACAATCACCAAGCTGAGGTGCCCTGCCCTGGTATCTGCCGGGGCAGACAAAGTTGGCGGGATTTTTTACATAACCACCTTTTACAAGAAGCCACATACGGCGTGTATTGGAGCAGTTTTCTTTGCCCTGATTGCCCACCTTCCACCACGGTGTGCCGGCAGCAAGTGCCATAGCAGGCGGCTGACCATTATTGTCAGAAACGTAATTACTCAATCCCTGAAAGATACCGGCCAACTGTTTACTACAGCGGTACTGCTGGTACCTCTGACGGGCAAAGTCCAAAGGAGCAAACCAGGTTCCTAAAACAATGAAAATAACCGCAGCAGCAGCCGTCAATTTACCCAGGTTCCACCAGAACTGACTCCTGACAGCAATCGGCTTCGTTTGCTCTCTGGCAAGTAACTGCTCGAGCTGAATGCGGCCTGAATTTGCAGCACTATTAAGTCGCGAAACAGTCCGCTCCGCCAGAGTATCAGGACAGGATTCAGGTTCCATACTATCAAGAGGTGAAAGAGCGGCTTTGAGTTTGGAGTGAATTTCGGCCGCTTCTTCATTGGAGGATATTAAGGCCTTCACTTCGGCAGTCTCTTCGTCAGATGTCAAACCCAAACAGTAATCAAATAAGAGATGTTTCTGCTGGTCGTTTAAAGAACTCATTTATTTTCTTTGCTCCCGACTGATGCCTTCCACTCCTTTGCAAATCGGCCCACGGCTGTATGGAGTCGGCTTTTGACCGTTCCGATAGGTATACTTAAGATATCAGCCATTTGTTTGTAAGAAAATTTGTTAAAATACGCCAAAATCAGAATTTCACGGAGATTTTCCGGCATATCCGCTATAATCTGCTCCACCCGCATAGCGGTTTCGCCTTTTTCCAGCTCTTCGTAAGGCCTTGTTTTATCAGAAGTAATGGCATTGAGGACATCATTGAATGACAGCTCCTGTGAATCCGCAATAGTGCCTATGGGCACAGCGGCAGTTCGCTGCCATTTTCGCAGGGCGTCTTTTGCTTTATTGGCGGCTATAGTAAACAGCCAGGGACGTAAAGGGCGACTGACATCGAAACTGGCCCGGCTGGTAAATAGCTGTAAAAAGGTCTCCTGAAAAACATCTTCGACCAAATCATGGCGGTTTAGAAACTGTCTCAAGAACGCATAAAGACCGTTTTTATAACGATTTACGATTTCACGGAAGGCAGCTTCATCGCCTTCTGCATAACTGGCCAGAAGCTCCGCGTCGGTCGGTTTATTAGAGACTGGTTTCATTATATAGGCTCTTAGATAATTACGGACAACAATACTATTATAAGAAATCCAGAAGTAAAATAAAACCTATATTGCGATACGTTTATGTAAATCGGTGAATAAGACAGCCGAAGCTTAATTTTATTGCCGAGCCGCCTGCAAGAAGACCTTTTTAATTGATTATTGCCTCTTTACAATTTACCATTGAGACAGAAAAGAACTTTTAAAAAAACTGAAACCAGGGAACGGATTTCTATGGTTGGGATTATTGCCAGTCCTGATACGCACCAAAAGCTACGGATACTGAGCGCCGACGCCCAGTATGACTTGGCGTGTGCATGCAGCAGCAACAAAGACGAACACCGCAAGCGAAACAGCAAAGGGAACTGGGTTTATCCCATAACGCTTCCAAACGGCGGTAAAAGCATACTATTTAAGACCTTAATTTCAAATGTATGCAGTAATGACTGCAAATACTGTCCCCTTAGAGAACAAATGGATATTCGGCGCTGCAGCTTGCGGCCTGACGAGACAGCAAAAGTATTTCTGGATTACTACAATCGGCGAAAAGTTTATGGGCTGTTTTTAAGCTCAGGAGTTTTGGGGTCGGCTGATGCCACAATGGACCGGCTTAACAGCGTAGCAAGACTTCTGCGAAAAAAGCACGGCTTCAAGGGATACATTCATTTGAAGATTATTCCGGGTGCCAGCAAAGCAGCCATTGAAGAGGCGGTTTCTTTAGCCAGCGCGGTATCGCTGAACATTGAGACGCCGGGCGAAAACAATTTAGCGAAACTCTCGGAAAAGAAAATTTACATCCGTGATATCATTGAACCAATAAAGCTGATAAGCAGGTTAGTCGGACGCGGTTCAAAATACGAGAAGACAAAGCAGACAACGCAATTCATCGTAGGTGCAGCCGGTGAATCAGATGCGGAAATAGTGAAATATATGTATGGGCTGTATAAAAGATTAAGAATGAACAGAGTTTATTTCAGCGCCTACCAAAAAGGCCTTGGAGATAAATCTATAGCGGGTGAGCAGGCAGGGCTCGAAAGGCCGGGCGATATATTTATGCGGGAACACCGGCTGTATCAGGTGGATTTTCTGCTTCGCAAATACGGATTCGAGGAATCAGATATAATTCTCGACGAAAATGGTAATCTTTCATTATCAACTGACCCCAAAGAGGCGTGGGCAGCGAGGCATCCTGAGTTTTTTCCGGTGAACATTAATCGGGCATCACAATTTTCGCTTTTACGAGTGCCCGGGCTTGGGCCGGTGACGGTAAACAGGATTTTACAGCAGCGGAAGAAAAGTCACTTAAACCATATCGAAGACATCGGCAAAGTGGGAATAAGACTGCAAAAAGCGAAGAAATTCCTGACTTATTAAGCACCGGATTAGCAATAGACAATACAAAATAACGGGAGACAATATTATGGCGGACATTTTACAAAATTGGCAAAACGCCCTCTGGTCTTTAGGCGGATTGATGGCTGTGCTTGCTGTCGCGCTAATATGTCATTATTTGCTATTTATAATCCTCGTTCGTTTAACCAGACGAACAACAACCCGCCTCGATGAATCGATAGTCAAACATCTGCGTGAGCCAGCAAGATGGATAATGATATTCCTTGGCATTCGACTGGTTTTGCCGCTGTTTAATATGTCCGTAGCATTCCAGGAATTCTTAAGACATATCTTCGGCCTGGCAGTGATTGCACTGGTGTCGTGGCTGCTGATAAAAAGCACATATATTCTGGACGACTATATCATCAGGCGATTTGACATTGACCAGAAAGACAACCTTCGAGCACGGAAAATATATACCCAGTTGAACGTCATAAAACGAATAGTGATTACAGCCGTTGTGATAATAGCCCTGGGGACGATGCTGATGACCTTTGACAAGGTTCGGCAGCTCGGGACGACGATTCTGGCATCAGCAGGTATAGTAGGCATTGTTGTCGGTCTTGCTGCTCAAAAAACGATTGGAACATTCATAGCCGGCCTTCAGATAGCTCTGACTCAGCCGATTCGCATAGACGATGTCGTCATTGTAGAAGGCGAGTGGGGACGAATTGAGGAAATCACGTTGACCTATGTTGTGGTCAAAATCTGGGATTTGAGACGTCTGGTTGTGCCGATTACTTATTTCATAGAAAAGCCGTTTCAGAACTGGACACGTGCTACAGCCGAGCTGCTGGGAAGTGTCTTTCTCTATGTCGATTATACTGTGCCTGTAGAAGCCGTCCGTAATGAGTTGGAGAGAATTCTGAAGGAATCTCAACACTGGGACGGCAAGGTATGCGTTCTGCAGGTTACAAACACAACAGACAAGACAATCGAGCTAAGGGCCCTTATGAGCGCGGTGGATGCTTCAACTGCATGGACCCTCCGTTGCGAGGTCCGCGAGAAGCTTGTATCATTTATCCGTGATAAATACCCGAATGCCCTCCCCAAGGTGCGGGCTGAATTTGAAAAATTGCCAGTGTAGAATAAGGTACTGTTCTTCAAGGAGGCCACTGAAATGTGGTTCAAAACAGAAGAAAACCTGACAGAGCAGCAGGTCCAGTCAGGCCTGAGCTACGTTATCAAGGATGGAATAGCCTCCCAGGCAATGGGGATATTAACCGGCGGAGCGTTTTTAGTGGCTTTTGCCATCAAGCTCGGAGCATCGAATCTGATTATTGGCTTGTTGGCAGCGATTGGGCCTTTAGCACAATTGCTGCAGTTGCCATCCATATTTCTTGTTGAAAAGATACGCAACAGGCGAGCCATTGTCCTTTTTGCAGCGGGCTTAAGCCGGATATGCTGGCTGTTAATCGCACTGATACCGTTTCTTTTTATCGAACAAACCGGCCTTGCTGTCCTGCTTGGGGCAATGATAGCAGCTTCTGCTTTTGGTGCCATATCGGGCTGTAGCTGGAATTCGTGGATGCGGGATTTGATACCCCAGAATATCCTGGGTTCATTTTTTTCAAAACGGATGAGGATAGCAACAGGAGTAGGTATAGGTTTAAGTATATTAGCCGCTGTTTATCTTGACCTGTGGAAAAAATTATTTGCCGACTATGAAATATACGGATATTCAATTTTATTTTTGCTGGGACTCGGAGCAGGTGCAATGGGAGTTTATTTTCTTGCACGAACACCGGAGAAACGTATGCCCGCACCTGAGCAAAGAACGGGGATATTAAAGCTGCTTGCCCAGCCATTCAGGGACGAGAACTTTCGCAAGCTGATTGCATTTATGTGCTCGTGGAATTTTGCGGTCAACCTGGCTGGGCCATTTTTTATGGTATATATGCTCAAACGGTTAGGATTGAGTATGTCATTTATCATAGCCCTATCTATAATCAGCCAGATTTTAAATTTTACTTTTCTTAAAATCTGGGGCAAATATACAGACCGGTTCAGCAATAAATCAGTGCTGGCAATTTGCGGGCCTTTGTTCATATTGTCAATTCTGGCGTGGACATTTACGACAATGCCGGAGAAATACTTCCTGACGATACCGCTTTTGGTTGTCATTCATATAGTGATGGGATTATCATCAGCCGGCGTGTCGCTTGCCTCGGGCAATATCGGCTTGAAGTTAGCACCACAGGGTCAGGCGACAGCCTATCTTGCTGCCAATACGATAATGAACTCAATTGCTGCTGGAATAGCACCTATTTTAGGCGGTAAGTTTGCGGACTTTTTCGCCAACCGCCAGCTTGAATGGACATTGAAATATACAGGTCCGGGCCGAGAATTTACTTTACCTACGCTGAATCTTCAACAATGGGACTTTTTCTTCGCACTGGCGTTTTTGATTGGCTTGTATTCGCTTCATCGATTAGCTATGATAAAAGAAGAGGGTGAAGTTGAAGAAAAGGTGGTTATGAATGAGCTATTCGCCGAAGTCAGCGGCCAAGTACGGACGCTTTCATCTATCGAAGGATTGCGGCAAATGGTAAGCTTCCCGTTTTCAATAATAAGAGGTATAAAAACCAAAATAACAAACAGCAATTACAAGCAAGCTGAAGAAGATAATTGAAAGCCTTTTACGGCTCATGAAGTTTGCGAGAAAAATATGATAAGAACCAGGATAATAGCAACGTTGGGACCAGCCAGCAGAACCGAGGCAATTCTGCGCAAGATGTTCATCAGCGGTCTTGATATTGCCCGGCTGAACTTTTCTCATGGCAGCCATTCAGAGCTGCTCAGGCTGGCAAAAATTGTCCGGACACTTAACAAAAAGATGAGAAGGTCCATCAAAATTATGCAGGATTTAGAAGGTTACCGTATAAGAATCGGCAAATTGCATAGACCGGTCCTGCTAAAAAAAGGAACACAGCTCTATTTAACTCAGGAGGATATTGTCGGCAGCGAGAAAGAAATTTCATTCGATTACCAGGGGCCATTGGAAGTCATCGAGCCGGGCACTTTAATTTTTGTCGATGACGGAAAAATAACGTTAGAGGTTAAGGCGGTTGGAAAAAAAAGATTGAAAGCAAAAGTCCTCACCGATGGTGAGCTTAAGGAGCATAAAGGAGTCAATATACCGGATGCGCAACTGGAATTTGAATCATTTACGCAAAAAGACAAGCGAGACATTGAAGTGGGTATTAATAATCACTTTGATTATATAGCACAGTCGTTTGTAAGAAACGCAGGCGATATAAGATTTGTTAAAGACCTGGTTAAACCGAGACATCCGCGATGTCAAATCTTCGCCAAAATAGAGAGCAGAGAGGCGCTGAACAATATCGACGAGATTATTGACGAAGCTGACGGTATCATAGTCGCACGCGGTGATTTGGGGATTTGTGTTCCAATTTACGAAATTCCGGTTATACAAAAAGAGATTGTCCGCAAGTGCCGAGAGAAAAATAAGCCCGTTGTCGTGGCAACTCAAATGCTGGACAGTATGACAAAAGAGCTGATTCCGACCCGGGCAGAAGTTACCGACGTAGCCAACGCTATCCTTGATGGAGCCACTCATTTAATGCTGTCGGCAGAAACGGCTGTCGGCAAACATCCGCATAAAGTTGTCGATATGATGAATAAAATAATAAAGAGCACGGAAAACTATCAAAAAACTAAAAACTGATAAATATAAAAAACCAAAAGGTACTCAAAAATGAAAAAGATGAAAATTATTCTCATAATTATTATATCAATACTAACCCTGGTTGTCTTTCTCCAAAATACAAAGGCTGTAGAGACCAAGCTGCTATTTTTAACTATCACTATGCCAAGGGTGCTGTTATTGATTCTGACCTTCATAATGGGTTTTATCGGCGGCCTTATTACAGCCAGCTATATTTTAAGAAAACCCAGCAAACCAGACATTAATGCAGCTTCAGAAAAAAGATAAGAACGCAGGGACGAAGAAATGAAAGTAAATACAAAAAAAACCAAGCCGGTTAAAAAACATTCGAAAAAAGCAGGACTGCCGCCCGGGACGCTCGTACACATTGGGGAAAGAAAATTGGAGGCAGTGCGGATTAGCTATATCGATTATGACGAACAGAATATCGAAGAAAAACAGGTATCTAAAATTGAGCAGTGTTTCCCATTCAAATTAACCCCTACAGTTACGTGGATAAATATCGACGGCCTTCACGAAGTAGAAGTAATAGAAAAGCTCGGAACGCAGTTTGAACTGCATCCGTTGATACTCGAAGACATCCTGCATACAACGCAGAGGCCAAAATTCGAGGATTATGAAAAATACTTTTATATCGTGCTGAACATGCTCATCTACAATGATGAAAATCAAACAGTTGAAAAAGAGCAGGTAAGTCTGGTGCTGGGTGAGAATTTTGTTATATCATTTCAGGAACGTACCGGAGATGTTTTCGACACAGTAAGAGACAGAATCAGAAACTCGAAAGGCCGAATCCGAAAAATGGGGGCTGACTATCTTTGCTACTCGCTGATTGATGCTGTTGTTGACGGTTACTTTACTATACTGGAAAAAACAGGAGAGAAAATCGAGTCTATGGAAGAAAAGCTCGTTTCCAATCCGACAGAAAAGACACTTCAGCAAATTCACAAGCTCAAGAGAGAAATGATATCAATTCGCAAATCCGTCTGGCCTTTAAGAGAATTAATAAGTGGCTTGCAAAGAAGCGAGTCTTCACTTATCAGCGAAACTACCGACGTTTATTTACGGGATACATACGACCACACAATACAGGTTATCGATACGGTTGAGACCTTTCGCGATATGGTTTCCGGCATGCTCGATATATATCTTTCGAGTATCAGCAACAAGATGAACGCTATTATGAAAGTGCTGACGATTATTGCTACAATATTTATTCCATTGACGTTTGTATCGGGTATTTACGGAATGAATTTTGAATATATGCCGGAACTTAAGTGGCGTTACGGCTACGCAATGGTCTGGCTGGTTTTTGTGGTAATTGCAGCTATTATGCTTATCTATTTCAGAAGAAAGAAGTGGCTTTAAGTACCACGGCCATCCCTTCGACTGTGCTCAGTGCAGGCCTGGCCGCGGTATAAAAGAACTTAAAAGTGGTGTAGGAATGATACAACTTGTGCTGGTTAGACACGGCGAAAGCACCTGGAACAAAGAAAACCGGTTTACCGGCTGGACAGATGTTGATTTGTCCGAAAAGGGTGTCATTGAAGCTCAACAAGCCGGCTCGATTCTTAAACAAAAGGGATTCATATTTGATATTGCCTTTACCTCGGTGTTGAAAAGGGCAATCCGGACTTTGTGGATTATTCTTGATGAGATGGATTTGATGTGGATTGAAGTAATAAATTCGTGGCGTCTGAATGAGCGTCATTACGGGGCCCTTCAGGGCCTTAACAAAAGCGAAATGACTCGGAAATACGGCGAAAAGCAGGTGCATATCTGGAGAAGAAGCTATGATATAAGGCCCCCGGCTTTGAGTAAAGACGACCCACGAAATCCGGCAAACGAACTAAAATACAAAGATTTAGACGAAAATGATATACCGCTGACAGAATGCCTGAAGGATACAGTGGAAAGATTCTTGCCCTTCTGGTATGATTCTATCGAGCCGGAACTAAAAAAAGCAAGAAAGGTTCTTATCTGCGCCCACGGCAACAGCTTGAGGGCTCTCGTAAAACATCTTGATGATATCAGTGACGAAGAAATCCCGAATTTGAATATACCTACGGGCATACCTCTGATTTATGAGCTTGACGAAGATTTAAAAGCGGTAGAGCATTACTATCTTGGCAACCCGAAAGAAATAGCTGAGAAGATTGAAGCAACGAAAAAACAGGCCGAACTCAAAAAATGAAAGGAAAAATAAAGGCCGTTTCAAGCTAAAGATTAAATCAACAACTAAAAATAATCTTTTGGAGAGGTTATCATGCTGATTCTGTTCATTGTAACGCTAATTGTATCATTCACTGTGGTGCGAATCGGGGCCATTGCGTTCCAGTTGACCGGACTTGAATGGTCTTTGGCGAAATTCCAGGCGTTATCCTGCTTTTCCGGAACGGGTTTTACAACAAAAGAGGCGGAGTTGATTACCAGCAATAAACAGAGGCGGAAGATTGCTTCTGCTCTTATCATTTTAGGTAATGCAGGCCTGGTCATTATGATTGCCACTTTAGCCGGCTCTTTTATACCTCAAGAGACCATACTTTCTAAGTTGTCTGAATCATTCCTGCCATTTCGTATCCCTTCTTATTATGTGATATGGGTAAACTTGGCCATTATTGTGGTCGTGGTGTATGTAATATACAGGGTATTCACGCACGAACAGTTTGTCAGGAGAGTCACCAACTTTCTCAGGAAAAAAATCATCAAAAAAGAAATTTTCCAAAAGGTGTCCTTTGAAGAGCTTTT
>CAZBWE010000070.1:0-11583 GCA_964495465.1 uncultured Pirellulales bacterium | reverse complement strand
GGAATTTCTCTAAGCTGCTTTTCAGTCCACGGCAAATCACGGACGACAAAGCCCCGGCCGATACGCCAGAGCTTTTCATCTTCTCTCATTTTGCAGACATCTCGCAGACGCTTTGCCATAACACGACAGGCGGTAGGCGAAATATCAATGCCAACCCACTGCCGACCGAGATTTTCAGCGGCAACCAGAGCAGTGCCACAACCACAAAAAGTATCAAGAACGATATCGTTTTCATTACTGCTGGCTTTGATGATACGGTCAAGCAACGCCAAAGGTTTCTGGGTGGGATAGCCGAGACGTTCTTCTGATTGAGATTGTATTGGTGGAATATCCGCCCATATACTATCGACAGACATTCCTTCCTGTTCATCGAGATACCTTTTGAGTCGTGGCACAGCGCCAAGTTTAGACTGAACAATCATTCCTTTTTTATAGGCATCTTGCATGCGTTTTTTTGTCCAACGCCATACACGCTTAACGCCAAGAAATTCATAAGTAAGATTAGGTCTGTCTTTATTGGGATTTGTCAAATCTGCTAATTGATACTGCCTGCCAGTTTCCGGCTCAACGTATTTATAGAACGCCTTGGTATATTTCTCATCATGTGGTAGATATTGACGGTTAAATGCATAATCATTGCTTTTGGTGTAATAAAATATTGTGTCATGGTCGTTCGGAAAAGAGCGGAAAGCTAATCCCTTGGCATTAGTTCGGCGCCAGATAATCTCCGTTTGAAACTGGTTTTCGCTGAAAATCTGGTCGAGCATAATTTTGACATAGTGTGAGGCGTGCCAGTCGCAGTGGTAGTAGAACGAGCCGGTTTTCTTTAGGACACGGTGCAGTTCGACACAGCGGGGACGCATAAAGTCGATATAGGCCTGCGTTGAGGCGTGGCGGTCTTCAAAGGAACGTTTTTCCTTTGTCTCACCCCAGAAGACCTCATAATTGCGGTTTGAGTTAAAAGGCGGGTCGATATAAATCAGGTCAACGCATCCATCGGGGAATTTTTTCAACTGGTCAAGGTTATCGCCGCAATAAATAACGCGGGTATCAATTAAGGAGGATGGTTTGCCTGCCGGAATCTCTTTTGCGGATGCTTTTTTAGATTTTGCCGCCTTTTTCTTCGCCATAAGCGTTAAGTATAAGCGTCGCTCAATAATTTGCAAGAGGCAATAAAGATTATTGATAAAGAACCTCTACAACGAGTTACCCTCGAAGCAGGCTTTGGGGGTAAATAAATGGATTCCTGCTTTTGCAGGAATGACATTTTCAATAGATTCTTCGCTTCACTTCGTTACGCTCAGAATGACTTTTTTACGTCGCCGTTTCGGCGACGGCTAAACAAAACCAGCATAAAGCTAGGGGCTTTGGGATTTGGCGGAATTGGTAGGGCAAGCCCCACCCTACCCTACAATAAATACAGCCTGTAAAAATATCGTTTATTGTGTAAAAACCGTAGAAACCACAATTGACAGGGAGCTTAAAATAGTGTATATTGATTTATAGGTTTTTAGTAAGTTAAAGGCCTTTTGGAGGAGTGTTTCTTGCAGGGACAAGTTAGTAAAAGCATATCTGTGCCGGACGTGCCGATAGGCAACTACCTGATAATGATGCTGCTGACGGCGACGTTTGCAATGCAGATTTCGTTCGACACCAGCCAGGAGTATCTTAGCGGCCTGATTTTGAACCGCTGGTCCGTTACGGGAATAACCGGCCATATGTGGCTGCATGCAAATGTTATACACATTGTATCGAACTTAGTTGCACTATGGATTTTCGGACGACGCGTGTGCCTGCGGCTCGGCAATGAGAACTATCCTTTTGCATTTCTTTTTGCGGGTGTCGCTGCAGCGGCGGCACACATTGCTTTTGACGGCCGGCCCGCTATCGGAGCAAGCGGGGCGGTTATGGGAATCCTGGGTATGTATGTCGTGCTCTGCTACGGCAACTTCGGGCGGCTGGGGCCGTGGCTTATCCTGTTGTGGTTTTTGCTGAACCTGGCAGCAGGTATGACCGGATATCTTCCATCGGCTTATATGGGACACTTCGGCGGATTCATCAGCGGGGCTGCGCTTGCGGGATTTCTCGTATTTTTCAAAATCGTCAAGACCGACAACACAATACTCAGAACATCAGCATAGCAATTCTGCGGCCTAAGCTACAAGGCGTCGCCATTGTCATCCTGCTCGTCCTCTTCGAGCTTCCATTGCTCCGTTTCGTCCATCTCATCAATCTCGCGCTTCATATACCGCATAATCTTGTCCTGCAGAGGCGCCATTTTGCTATACCACTGAAGCATACTTTGATAGCTGGACACCAGCATATCCAGGCGGAGCAGCTGCCATTTGGCCAGACACTCCGGCTCCTTTATGTTGGAAAACGGATCGCATTTGAAAATTCCCTTGCCGTCCGGCCCGACCTCATATAACTCGCAATCTTTACACTGTATCATTTTGACACCATAATAAAAAATATGCTACTCACCAAATACTTTATAGCTTTACATTCGCATCTTGTATAGTATTATATTATCTCAATAGTGAAAAGTTTTTTTACAATGAAGTTTTTGTCTGGATTCAGGAGAAATAAATGGCTAAAGCAAGGCGCAGGCGTAAAATTGGCAGTAAAAAGCGAAGAGTCCGCTGGAAAATACGGCATAAAAAGAGTGGATAGCAGTCGTTTGTTGTGCATACGTTGTAATGCGTAAAATAAACGTGATACATTAATGAAGCATTTCCAGATTATTTTCAAGCCAGATAACAGGCAAATTTCAATTCACGCCGGCGCTACAGTCATCGAGGCGGCGGCGCAGGCAGGCATTATCCTGAACTCCGTCTGCGGCGGTAAAGGCACCTGTAAAAAGTGCGTAGTCCGCCTTGAGCCGGAGGGCAGGGAGGTCTTGGCCTGTCAGTACAATATCGAAAGCAACCTTACTATAACAATCCCCGACAGCTCGAGATTTTTCGAGCACAAAATCCTCACCGAAGGCGTCAAGACAGATGTTCAATTTGAGCCGGATATATATAAAAAATATCTTAAAGACGCAACGGCTGATGAGATATTCGGCGTAGCCATCGATATCGGCACAACTACAGTCGTTACCAAACTAATCGATATGAAAGATGGAAAGTGCCTGGCAACGCAAGCGGCCCTAAATCCACAAACACTATACGGCGATGATGTGATATCAAGAATTGCATACGCTCAAACCGATGAGAAACTGTATCATCTGCAAAAATCAATAATCGACTGCATAAACAAATTAACCACAAAGCTCTGTGAGCAGGCCTCAATAGAAATAAGTCAAATCTATGAAGTATGTGCTGTCGGCAATACAACAATGAACCATATCTTCTTGAAACTTCCGATAACCCAGCTTGGCCAGGTGCCATACAGAGCATACAGCATTGATGCCTGGGATGTACCGCCGAGGCAGCTCCATCTATTGATGAACCCCGCGGGCAATATCCACACCGTTGAGAATATCGCCGGCTTTATCGGCTCCGACACGACAGCCGTAGCAATTGCAACTGACATTGATTCAGCAGAGCAGATGACACTTGCCATCGACATCGGCACAAACGGTGAAATCGTGCTCGGCGCCAAGGACAAGCTCTATGCGGCAAGCTGCGCAGCAGGACCGGCCTTCGAGGGTGCAAGGATATTCTGCGGCAGCAGGGCGGTTGATGGTGCAATACAGGCCGTTATCATAAACAACGATGATATTGACTTGGATGTGATAGGAAATTCTCCGGCCCGCTCGTTATGCGGCAGCGGTCTTATTGACGCAGCGGCAGTTATGCTGGATTTGGGAATTATCGACAAGACCGGCAGGTTCGCAAAGCCGGATACACTAACAGGCAAAGTGCCGGAAAAAATCATTCAAAGAGTTATCGAACACAACAGCCAACCGGCTTTTACTCTTGCAGATACGGATGAGAAAAAGGTTATCTTAACGCAGAAAGACATACGCGAGGTCCAATTAGCCAAAGCCGCTATCCGAGCGGGAATAAAAATTCTACAGAATAAAATCGGTCTAAAAGATGCCGATATAATGCAGATTCTCTTGGCCGGCGCATTCGGAAATTACATTCGGCCCCAAAGTGCACTAAAGATAGGCCTATTGCCGGAGGTTGGCCTTGAGTTGATTCGCTTTGTGGGCAATGCAGCCGCCACCGGTGCACAGACAATGCTTCTATCCAGCCGATACCGTGAAAAAGCCCTCCAATTAGCCCGTAAGATTGAGTACGTTGAAATCGCCCACAGTAAGGACTTTCAAAACACCTTTGCAGAATCAATGTCATTTTGAAATCCAAAGTGCAAAGCTGAAAAACGGATGGAGAGACCAGGGACCATTTGAAGTGCAAACCGAGGACCGTCTGATTAGCTCAAAAGCCCGCAAGCAGGGTTGTTAAGGCGTCATTGCGGATTTTATAATGCGTTTGAATTTGATATATTTGTCTTGACACCGTATATCGTATTTTGGTATCATTACGTTTTCTAAAGGGCCGGGGATTTTCCTCTCTTTCCTCTCCCTCCACACCCGGCCCTGTTTTTCTTTTTTTCGATTATCAGCAAATTTTCTTATAAACAACAAATAATCTTTTTTAAAATGGCCCTGTTACGAGGTGTTACATCAAGTGTTGAAGGAAGCTAAATTGCTATATCGCCCCACAGGCGTAAGACATTCCAATAAAACTGAGCAAAACTGCGCCTATATTGCCCGTGTGCAGCCGAAAAGGTAAATCATATAAACAATATACCCGCAAAGCAGTATTGCTCCGCCGATACGGCTGATTGTGCGCCTGCAGATAATGACTAAAAGAGTAAAGCCAATGCTTACGGCAACCATAATATAGTAATCAGTCGTTATGAGGCGCCTGCTGATATTAAACGGCTTGACAATTCCCGCTGCGCCGACCACAAGGAGGGTATTGAAGATATTTGAGCCGACCAGATTTCCGATAGAAATATCATGCTCACCTTTGATTGCGGCCGCTATGCAGGTTGCGAGTTCCGGTAGAGAAGTGCCGACTGCAACGATAGTTAGGCCGATGACAGCTTTGCTTAAACCGATTCTCTCACCGATAACCACTGCTCCTCGAACCGCCATATCCGCGCCAAGGGATAGCCCTATCAAGCCAATGACAATGAACGGCACACTCTTTTTCATATTCGTATTTTGTATTTGCTTTGCCGTATCTCGATTTGAAACTCCAGCATCTCTGCGTGCTAACAACACGGTGAGCAGGATTAGTGCGACAAAAACGGCCAATAAGATTACGCCCTCCGGCCTGGTCAAAGATAAATTGCGCAGCAGCAGCCATAAAAGCAGAGTCACCAGAATCATCACCGGTATTTCACGAAGAAGGGTCTTCTTCTGAACTTGTAACGGCCGAATGAGACTCGCCAAGCCACCCACGAGAGCCAGGTTGGCAATATTGGAGCCGTAAACATTTCCGACGGCAATATCCCCCATCCCGTGAACAACAGCAGCAATACTGGCGGCCACCTCCGGGGCAGAAGTTCCCATAGCTACGACCGTCAGGCCTATAACCAGCGGACTTATGCCAAGCCGCCCGGCCAATCCGACGGCTCCAACCACCAACAGCTCAGCGCACTTCCATAGAATTACCAGCCCCGCAGCTAAAAACAAAATCGCCAAGAGTATGTCCATACGAAAAAAACCGGCTATAAAAGTTTGCTCTACGCACTTCCTTACACTCGCGGAAACATATTGGCTATAACTTTTCCGAAAAAACCATAAATAAGAACCTGAAAAGCGAACATAAACGGAAAAAGAATGTAAGACCGCAGTGTTAAGCCGGCAAGAGCAAATGAAAGATACTGCCCGGCAAACGACACGAGCAGGTTCGACATAACAATAAGTAACTTAAAGGGATTTCCCCTGACCATATCCAGCACAGAACCGTAGGCCGGGTCGATATCGTAGGCAAGTCCCAGGGCAAGTAAAACAATACCAACATATATCCATCCCGCAACAAGCCATTCCGATGACATAAGACTTACAATTTTGCCAACAATTCCATATACAACAATCTGAACAGCGAACATAAGAGAATACAATGTCAGATGCTGGAGAAATGGACGAGCCGGCAACCTTTTCATCTGCACTTTGACAGTCAATGCCGGTGTGGCAATCTTAAAAAGTAAACGCGAGGGGGCCGTTTTACAAGTTTTATAGTCTATGCCCTTGTATTTGATTGATTTAAGATTTTTGGCGTAAACTGTTAATGTTAAAAGCAGCAAAATTATGCCCAAAACAACAAAAAAGACCACGACCCTGTCGCAGAAGAACCATCTTATCGCCTCTTTAAGCGAATTGAAATCAAGCGAGCTTTTTTTCTTTTGAGCAACCATAATTATTGCATATACAATATCTTAACTGTGTCCCTTCGTCAAACGCAATACTGCTTGCTGAATGATTATCCGATAACGATTGAAGGAAATCCACCGATACGAAACTCCGCTGTATTTGTGTTCTTTGCGGTCAATTATTTGTCAGACTTTGCCGACAATGACGCAGGCATTGTGGCCGCCGAAGCCAAAGGAGTTGCTCATCGCAATATTGACCTTCGCCTTTCGGGCCTTTAACGGCACATAATCTATTTTCAGGTCGCAGCGTTCATCCTGATTTTCGAGGTTTATGGTGGGGGGGACAATTGATTCGTTGATGGCCTTTATACATATTATAAGCTCAACGGCACCACTGGCCCCAAGCAAATGGCCAAGACTGCTTTTCGTTGAGCTGACAAGCAACTTGTAGGCATAATCACCGAAAACAGTCTTAATGGCAGAGCTTTCAGCAATATCGTTTAGCTCTGTTCCAGTCCCGTGCGCATTGATATAGTCAACTTTCTCCTT
This sequence comes from uncultured Pirellulales bacterium, assembly GCA_964495465.1. GTDB lineage: Bacteria > Planctomycetota > Phycisphaerae > Sedimentisphaerales > Anaerobacaceae > CAZBWE01. The sequence goes on along the minus strand of CAZBWE010000070.1, from coordinate 4,698 downwards.
GTCTATGCCTGCATCGAGCATAGCAAGCTCCATTGTTTTTGCGGCTCCATCGCCATTGGGCATAGGAGCGGTTAGGTGATAACCGTCATCTGTGGCTGCATAGCCAAGCAGCTCAGCGTATATTTTTGCATTTCTTTTTTTTGCATGCTCGTATTCCTCCAGGACGAGAATACCCACACCTTCTGAAAGGACAAAGCCGTCTCTATCCTTATCGAAGGGCCTTGAGGCCGCCTGCGGGTCTTCGTTTCTGGTGCTCAGCGACCTTGCAGCGCAAAAAGAGGCAAGCCCTATCGGTGTAAGAGCCGCTTCCGAACCGCCGGTAATGATAATATCACTTCGCCCTGCAACAATGTTCATATAAGCTTCGCCAATCGCATGATTACCTGAAGCACAGGCACTTGTGACACAGAAATTCGGCCCCCGAAGTCCATAGTAAATTGCGATAGTTCCACAGGCTGCGTTTGCCATAAGCCGCGGTACAGTGAAAGGCGAGAGCTGCCTTACACCCTTTTTTAATAGTCTTAAGTGCTGGTCTTCAATCTCCTTGATACCGCCAATTCCCGTACCTACGATGGCACCTACACGAATCACATCTTCCCTGGAGAAATCAAGTCCGCTGTCATTAACAGCCTGTATGGCAGCGACGACGGCAAACTGCGTGAAGCGGTCCATTCGCCTGCTTTCCCGCTGTTCGATGTATTTTGTTACATCGAAACTTTTTACCTCGCCTCCGAATCTTACCGGGTACGCACTGGTATCAAAGGATTCGATGATAGAAACGCCGCTTTTACCCTCGCATAGCGCAGCGAAAAGCTTATCAGCGGACTCGGCTAAGGCGGTGATACAACCCAAGCCTGTTATAACAACTCGCCGTTTGGTCATGCTCAACTTTTTCGCTACTGTTTGCTTTTGGATTGCGCGATATTGACGATATATTTGATTGCTGCACCGACAGTCTGGATTTTTTCCGCTTCCTCGTCCGGGATGCTCATATCAAACTCATCCTCAAACTCCATAACAAGCTCGACGGTATCCAGCGAGTCGGCGTTCAAATCGTTAATAAATGAGGTATCGCGTGTTATTTCAGACTTGTCTACGCCCATCTGCTCACTTATTATGCCTATCACTTTGCTTTCAATTGCCTTAACATCTACTTCGTCAACGCTCACTTGTTTATCCTCCCTAATTAAATTAGGAATTTTTCTTTACCCTAAAACCAAATTCCATTTACGATAACTACCAAAAGCAGTAAACCGTGTCAACAATATATTGGCGGTTATAATACCCCCTTAAACGAATAATTACAAACACTTTTTAAATTTTTTTTGACTATTTTTAAACGGCTTGATTTGAAGGATATCAGAAAGTTTAGCTGTTTTCTCCAAATAAACCAGTGGTTACATTCACCTCGGCGCGGTTTTCTCGCCAAGTCAGAGCCGGCAGTGGGCGACAAGATTATCCGAACCGCAGCCGGACTGGCTTTCCGTCTGAAAAAATTAATCCGGAAGACATAAAACAAAAGTCAAAAGAAAATTCATTGATTATTTCTGTTTTAGCGTAACTTCAGGCGGGCGCAGATAGTTAGGTCGCAACGTCAAAGGTTCTGCAAACTGGTTGGCAAGGGCTAACTGCCAGCCGAGCCGGTGGACCATCGAAGCCCTCGGACTCCAACAATCCTCATCAAAAAAATGAACGCCATCTGCTTTGAACTTGTCTCTATGATATATCAGACCGTCGCCAAGGAGTCGGATTGGTCTTTCTCTGCAGGCAAACCGGTCCAAAAATTTTTTAGCGGTCGTTATGGAGTCTGGGAGGATTTTGTTCCAGATTCCGTCGCTCGTGCGTTGATAGACGGCGATGTAGAAACGGCCACGTTTGGCGTCGATAATGGGAGCAATGACTTCGTGGCTCGTAGAGTTTATGCCGGTTACGTTGGCTGCGATGACATCGAGCGTGTCAACAGCAACAATCCTTGAGGAGTTGGCAAGGTTCATTGTCTTTGCCAGAGTAACGGCAATTCTCAGACCTGTGAAACTACCCGGGCCGACCGAAATATAAACCTGCTCAATGTCATTTTGTTTTCTATCAAGACGCCCGAGAAGGGTGCGAACCGCAGGAAAAAGCTCGGCACTGTGCTTCATCGGCCCGGAAAAGGTTGCCTCTGATTTTAAATCCGGGCCAACCGCCACTGCAACAGAACCAATTCTGCTGGAGGTTTCAACTGCCAATATCAAGGATTTTTCCGCCATAATGGCAATATTTTCTATGAAGAATCACATCCAAAAATTCGCTCAAAAAGCCGTTTTATACCCATAAAAAAACTGTTTTTTAGCAATAAAATTTTCCCCAGATTTCTCGAGCCGTTCAGTTTGTCGAAACTGCAATATAGATATTATCGGGCAAGCATTTATAAATCAAATTTTTCCTTGCAAATTTCTTGCTTTTTGTATACACTTAACTATCGTAAGGTTAAATTTATCTGTAAATTGGAGGTCGTGAAGAAAGACTAAATCGGTGTGAAAAGCTTCCAGAGGAGGCACTTTTTTGGGGCAGGAGGTTAATTTTGGACAAGTCAGAAATTTTTACTGAATTTTTTATTAGAAAGTCTTTGCTCTTGACACTGGCAACGATTTTGCTTTTTGCAGTATTCGTAACGGAAGTTACCCAATCTCAGACAAGCAATGTAGATGCACACATAGCGTTCAACAAGATAGCTAAAAGGTACATTGACCAAGGCATTGAACAATATAACGAAGGGCTTTTGGAGCAGGCAGAAAAATCATTCCTTAATGCACAGATGCATGAGCAATATCTATCCGTTACCGAACGGGCGCAATTAAAAGAGCTTATAGAAAAAATACATGAGAGAAAGCGCGTCAACGAAACATACAGGCTTATTGTGACATTAATCAACCAGAACAAACTGGCCGACGCCAAAGCACATCTTGAAAGAATTATGGAATTCAAATCCATAAGCAACGAAGAGAAGACGCAAATATTAGAAGCGATTACTAAAATAGACAACCGAATAAAACCCGAAGCACCTCCTGCAAAACAAACCACGGCCTCGACCAGACAAGAGGAACTAATTGACGCGGAAAAATCCAAAGGTGCAGGCGAACAAGAAAATTTGCAGGAAATGAACGAGCAGGAAATTGCAGACCTCTATTACCGCAGCATTGGATTATACGGCACCGGACAACTGGAAAAGGCACGTGAAGGTTTCGTCAGAATCTCGAAAAGCGGTCGTATTCCACAAAAAATGGCAAAAACAATAGATGCCTACATCGGGAAGATAGATGAATCTCTGGGCCGAAAAATCCCAAAGATAACCACCGCATCGAGAGATTATGTAAAACCTAAAACTATCAGGCCAAAGCTCGTTATACCGAGACTAACATCGCCATACAGTGCTGTCGAGCCGCAAGCTCCCGAGCCGATGGCAAGCGAAGGAACTTACATCGACGTGGTTAACCGCAAAAGAAACATCATCCAAAGCCACACCAGAGCCGTTGTTAATGACACTATAAACAAGGCGTCCAATTATGTAAATGAAGGTGAATTCGACAAGGCAACAGAAATTGTTGCATCAGCAGAAATAACTGTCAATAAAAACCAGATGTATCTCGAAGAAGCACTTTTTGAGCAGTGCAACAATACATTAATGCAGCTTCGAGAACAAATAGACGAGCAGCAGCGAGAACAAGCCAAGCAAGAGGAACAGGAAAAACATACAGCGGCGATTGAGGCACAACGTCAGTTTAGAAAACAGATGGAAGCTGAAAAAGCTGAAAGAATACAGTCGCTGATGAAAAACGCGCGGGCTTATCAGAAACAGCAGCGTTATGAAGCGGCACTCGGTGCACTGACAAGTCTGCTTGCAATAGACCCACAAAATGACGAGGCGCTGCTGTTAAAAGACACACTGGAAGATACGGTTTACTTTAAGAAACAGCTGGATATTAAGAAAGAGAGTAATAAACAGAGAGCAGACATACTGCTAAAAACCGACGAGGCGGGAGTTCCATACGCTAAAGAGCTGAGCTACCCTAAAAACTGGAAGGAGATTATCGCAAAACCCACACGGCAGCCGGATGAACCAATCGGGCTTGACCCGGCTGATGTTATGACCTATGAGCAATTAGATTCAATCGTGGACCTTTCGGCATTGACACCTTCAATGCCACTTAGCGATGCGGTGGATATAATAAAGAATTCTGTTTCACCACCGTTGAGAATAGTCGTCTTGTGGCGAGATTTGCATGACAACGCTGAGATAGATCAGACAACAGAAATAAATATGGATGGCCTGGCCGCGGTTCGGCTGGGTACCGGATTGGACAATTTGTTAAAAGCCGTTTCGGGTGGATTTGCAGAACTCGGCTACGTCGTTGAAAACGGCGTAATAACCGTAGCTACGGTAGAATCACTTCCGAGCAAGCTCGAGACGCGAGTTTATGACATAACCGACCTTCTTGGCGAACCAGCCGATTTCCGTCAAATACCATATATGGAACCTTTGGGCTATGGCGGCGGAACGGGCGGCTACGGCGGCGGCTACGGGGGCGGCGGTGGCGGCTACGGCGGCGGAACAACAGGCGGCTACGGAGGCGGAACAACAGGCGGCTACGGAGGCGGCGGCTACGGCGGTGGCGGCTACGGCGGCGGCGGCAGCTACGGCGGTGGCGGCTACGGCGG
>CAZBWE010000069.1:7175-11630 GCA_964495465.1 uncultured Pirellulales bacterium | reverse complement strand
ATTAGCTCAATTTTGGGAGTACCTTCATAGGTTACAAAAATAAACTCAGACTCAGTATCAATGGCAAGACCTACAGCACCCCAACGGTCTGATTCATATTGAGCTTCTTGATAAACCAAACTGCCGTCCTGAATATCATACGCTTGTATTATCGAAGTCAAATCTGGTGTTTCAGTATTTGAAATCACATAGACCGACCTGGCTCGTGCTGTAAGTGAAATGGTATTTATGATTAGTGAAACAATCACAATGATAGAGTTCTTTCCGAGCGTCATTTTAGTTTCCTCCTAAAAAAGTTTTTGTAATTGCAATTAACTTCGCCTTCTCAAAAACAGTCCGCCCAGGCCCAGCAATAACACAGTTGCAGGTTCCGGAATCACAATTAGATTTATATGTGAATAATCGGAGAACGAAACTTCTCGAATAAGAAAGCTTGAATCATCCGAAAGGAAACCTATAAGATTAAAGCCATCATAGTTAAAGTCATAGCCATAGATATTTACCGTACTTGATTCAGAAAAATATGGAGAATTGCCACATAAGAAGTTTCCGCCATAGAGATTCAGTATGCTTGAGTTGCTAACTATAAGCGAATCTAAGCTTATAGTTCCCCCATGAATATTAACTGAGCTCGAATCAACACTATAGATTCCCCGTGATATTTCGCCCTCATGAATGTTAAATGTACTTGAATCATAGCTGTGGACGCTCTTTATACTTCCACCGAACATATGGACGACGGTAGGCACCGATAGTGTATCATAGACACTGACAATGTCATAGACCTCTCCTGGTCTAATGATTGCGTCGCTATAGAAGTCAACATTTACCGCCTGCACCGAACAAACTCCAAGAATCATTACCACTGCCAGAATTGTTAGTAACTTTTTTGTAAACATGACTTTACCTCCTCAAAATGAACTTGAATTTTTATTTAACCACTCCTACTTCATTGTACTTTATTATACCAAAAAAACTTATTTTGTCAAATGAAACTTCTGAGTCTGTATCTATTGCAATACCAACAGCTCCAGAAGTGTCAGGAGGGTCTAATTCACAAATATAATTAGTCTGATAAATTAGGTTGCTGTCCTGAATATCATATGCCTGTATTATAGAAGACAAAACTGGATACATGTCCGTATTTGAAATCACATAGACCGACCTAGCTTCGGTGACGCCTGACAGGCCAGCAATTACAATGAGTGAGAGAATAACAACTATAAGTTTCTTTCCGAAAAACATTTTTATTCTTCCTTCTTAAAAAAAGTCCTCCTAAACTTAGCAAGAATAGAGATGACGGTTCGGGGATTACATTAATATGTAGGTAGGAATCCTGAGAGAGGTCAAAATAAAAGGGAATATCGTTACTGTAGAATGTTCCTGTTACATAACCTTGGTCATAAAAGCCACCTGTCGTCTTAATCTCAACATCATAAGCACAAAGATTGACGAGACTATCTTCTGCTGCCCACAAAAAATCTAAATCTCCGCCAAAGATATTGATAATACTATCGTCAAGGGCCCAAAGTCTAGTCATCGACCCATCATGCCAATTCGTATAAGTCGTATCATTAGCAGTTAATCTGCCTGTACTACCGCCCAAAATATCCAGCGTAACATCGTTGAATATATAGACCTCGCCATAAACATCACCATCGACGATTTCGTGATGACCCTCTGTCCAGGTAATAGCTTTAACCGGACAAACTCCAGATAACATTACAACCGCCAGAATTGTAAATAATCTCGTTTTCATCATTACCTCCTCAAATTAAATTTTAGTTTTCCGAACCCATCCTTCCATTACTCGCAGCTGATAATCGCCTCCTCAGCCGAGCTTGTTTCAAAATGCAGTTATATCTTGCTTTATTATACCATATCTTACAGCCGGCTTTCCCGAAAACTCAAGCAAAAAGCCTCAGAAATCCCGAATTCTAAGCAAACTGCAAAACTAATCCAAGGTGTTTCTCATATTGTGTATTATTTTATTTTCCGACCTTACTCGCTCGATAAATCTTGAACCTTCCGAACCGCTCCTGCTTAATCACATACAGATATATCCTTCCAAAATATCACTTTTGTATAAAAGATCGAGAAATCTCAGGTAAAAGAGACAAAAAGACATATTTGACGGTAAAAAAGTCGATGTATCCTGGCCATATTTGGCATAATAAAAAAGTTGACAATTACCGATGTGCGGGTTAATTTGAATGTGTGAAGAGTTTTTCGAAGACCCGGTTTTTCGGGAGATTTTAGATAAGGGATTCTTTTTGGGAGATAGTAAGGATGAAATCTCAAATTAACTTTTTCATTATCGCTGTTCTGGCCGGTTTAGTTAGTATCACTTTTGCCCAGGATGATACGGTTTTGCCTGGAAATTTGGCTTCGGCCAACGACGTCAGCACTGCAGATGTACTGCCTTTCCCTTACGTAGTCGGGATAACCGGCGATAACGTTTATATCCGCTCCGGCCCGGGCACGAATTATTACGAATGCGGCAAGCTAAACAAAAGCGACAAAGTAGAAGTGGTCAGCACACAGTTCAGTTGGTCTCGTATAGTTCCGCCGGCCGGCAGTTTCTCCTGGATATCAACGCAGTATGTCAGCACCGACCCAAATAATCCGGGGGTCGGGGTTGTTACCGGCGACAGCGTTCGTGTGTATGCCGGCTCGGATTCCGTGAAGCCGTTATACTCCACGACCCTACAATTGAAGCTTAACGAGGGCGATAAGGTCAAGCTGCTTGGCGAAGAGAGAGATAATTATTATAAAATTGCTCCGCCGGTCGGCGCCTATCTTTGGGTAAGCACACAGTTCACAAAACCATTGGGGGCTGTCGGTGAGGTTGCGACGATTATCGAACCGCCGATCGAACCAAATGAACCCAACGAACCAAATGCTGCCCCGTTAGCTGCTGCTACTAATCTTTCGACCGAAGCCGAAAAGCTAAAAGAGTATTACGCTCTGGCAAAACAGGTGCAGGCGGAGCAGGTCAAACCTATTGAGCAGCAGAATTATGCAGATATAAAAAAGTCGCTTACTGATATTGCCGGTAATAAAGAGGCGGGGAAGGCTATGCGCTATGCGGAATTTACGCTTGAGCAAATAGAGCGTGTTGAGCTGGCCCTGGCGGTAAAGAAGGAGATTCAGCTTCAAAATACACAGTTGGAGCAGATTAAGGAGCGGATAGACAAGGCACGAGCCGCAAGACTCGAAGAATATCAGGACCTGGGCAGATTTGCGGCGATAGGGCAGTTTCAAACGTTCGAGACATACGGCCCGGGGCACTACCGAATAATCGATGATTCGGGCAAAACCGTCTGTTACGCTTTACCGAGCGGTGCAGCTTCAGAAATAGATTTGAGCAAATTGGTGGGCGTAAAGGTAGGCCTGGTCGGCAAAATAGAGCCGCATCAGGAAACAGAAGGCGCCCTGGTGCGATTTACAGAAATAGTCGAAATAAAATAGCGGGCCCTTGAGGAGTTAAATACCATTTTGCGCTTGATTGTAAAATGGTATTTCTTATTTATCTTTCCCAGGTATCGGAACAACATCATCCGGCGGAGCCGTTACGTTACCCGTCTCGAAATCTTCAGCGGTCGGCTTGAGGGTTAGATTATACCAGGGTGAATCCTGGTTCTCTGTAAGGTCCGACCACCTGACGATTTTGCCGGTGTAAGCGGAGATTCGTCCCATTATGGCGGTAAGCGTTGATTCGGCGACGTTACGGGCCTCATTGAGTGGTTTGCCTTCGAGGATGCTGTTTAGCAGGTCAACGTGCTCCTGCACATAGGGTCCACTATATTCAGGGAAGCTCGGCAATTTGATTTTTTTCTTCTTGAATTGGCGCAGGCCGCCATCGCCCCAGGTAGTGCCATTCGTGCCTGAGAAAAACTCCCTGACACCGCCATCGCAGCCGTCAACCTGGCGGCACATACTGTGAATGCGACAGCCGTCGCCGTAATCGTAATCGATACTGAAGAAGTCGAACTGGTTGCCTGTCTTGCGGCGGGCACGGCCGCCAAAGCCAAGAGCTGTTTTAGGCGGATGACCGATGAACCAGTTGGCGATGTCGAGATTATGGACATGCTGCTCGACGATATGGTCGCCTGACATTTCGGTGAAGCTGACCCAGTTTCGCACCATATAGTCGGCATCGCTTTCGCCAGCGTTTCGCTCTTTATACCAAAGCGCTCCGCCACACCACCATACGCAACCGCCGAGAATTTTTCCAATTGCACCGTGTTCGATAGCATACGCATTACGGCGGTAGTTGCTTTGGTGGTGCCGCTGGGTTCCGACAACAACGGCAAGACCTTTTTTCTTTGCCAGTTCGCCGGTGCTGATGATTTTACGTCCGCCGGGCGGGTCAACAGCAACGGGTTTTTCCATAAAGATATGCTTGCCCGCCTTGACAGCCGCCTCGAAATGCAGCGGACGGAAGTTTGGAGG
>CAZBWE010000069.1:5874-7075 GCA_964495465.1 uncultured Pirellulales bacterium | reverse complement strand
TAATTTATTTTTCTATTTTTTGAACCTGGTCCATTTCTGTTTACTTTTTGTGCTGGCAAGGACGGTATCTATGAAAAGCATACCGCGCAGGCCATCAGTAACATTCGGGAAATCCAGCGCAAGCGAGTCCGGTTTAGTTTTTGTTAATCTTGCGCGGACCGTATCTGCGAAATTGCAATAAATGTTGGCAAAGGCCTCGAAAAATGCTTCAGGGTGACCAAACGGCAGGCGTGTAGCACGTGCAGCCGCAGGGCTTGTGTCTCCTATATAGTCATTACCTCGGTGCCAGACCTCCACCGGGCCATTTTTTTGTTTGACATAAAGGTAATTGGGATGTTCCTGGTGCCATTCGAGAGATTTCTCTTCTCCGTAAATCCAGATAGCCAGGTTGTTTTCTTCACCTATCGATATCTGGCTTGCGTGGAGGATTCCCCTTGCCCCGTTGTTGAAGCGAAGCAGGCAATTGCCGTCGTCGTCAAGCCGCCTGCCACTGACAAAAGTCGTCAGGTCCGCACAGAGGTGAGTAATCTTCAGCCCTGTGACATATTCGGAAAGATTTTCGGCGTGCGTTCCGATGTCACCCATACAGCCGGCACCTCCGCTTTGTTTCGGGTCGGTTCTCCAGCGTGCCTGCATACTGCCGGTTCTTTCCAGCGGCGTAGCCAGCCAGCCCTGTGGATACTGCACTATAATCTTGCGAATCTTGCCAAGCTCACCACTGCGGACCATGTCCCGAGCCAGCTTGACCATTGGGTAGCCGGTATAATTGTGCATAAGGGCGAACACCTTGCGGGACTTTTTGACTAACTTTTGCAGATGTCTTGCCTCTGTAACGTTAAATGTCATTGGTTTCTCACACATAACGTGAAAACCGGCATTGAGAAAATCCCCTGCGATAGGAAAGTGCCAGTTATTCGGCGTGGTAATCGAGACGAAATCAATCCTTTTTCCCTCCGGCAGTTTAAGCTCCCGCTCAATCATCTCCTTATAATTGCGATATATCCGCTTTGAATCGAGCAGCAGCTGCCTTCCCATTTGTTTAGATTTTCGGGGATTGATATCGAATGCGCCCGCAACAAGCTCGATACCGCCATCCAAACGAGCCGCCTTGCGGTGCACCTCGCCGATGAACGCGCCCGGCCCGCCGCCGACCATTCCCATATTTAATTTCCGGTTGAGTTTCATACGTATCCCTTTCGAT
>CAZBWE010000069.1:0-5774 GCA_964495465.1 uncultured Pirellulales bacterium | reverse complement strand
ATGGCAAAATTGAGCGCATTTGCAGACGAGGTATCCGAAAGTTTCTCAGAGCAGGTCAAATATCTTTCAAAAGAAAACGTTGGTTATATCGAAGCGCGTTTTGTAAATAAGAAAAACATAATGGACCTCACCAAAGATGAGCTGGATGAGGCAAAAAAAATGATACAAGACTATGGCCTGAAAGTAAGCGCAATCGGCTCACCCATAGGCAAGGTAAAACTTGATGAGCCGTTCCGGCAGCATTTGGACAAATTCAAACACGCGGTCGAGCTGGCACAGTTTTTCAGAACCCCGTATATACGAATGTTCAGCTACTATGCTCCAGAGGGTAAAAATATCGATGACTATCGCAGTGAGGTTATAGAGCGGATGGCCGCCAAGGTTGAGATACTAAATGGGACTGATATTACAATGGTTCATGAAAATGAGGCCCATATTTACGGTCATACAGCGGAGCACTGTGTCGAAATGGTCGAAGCCGTCAATTCGACAAAGCTGCGTCTTGTATATGACCCGGCCAATTTTGTGTGGGGAGAAAGGATAACTGACAATGTTAAAAGCTGCTGGCCTTTGATGAAGCCATACGTCGTCCATATACATATCAAAGACTGGAAGCTCGGCTCAACAAATGTGGGCAGCATCCCAGGTGAAGGTGACGGGCAGATAAAGGCGCTTCTGGCCGGGCTTGCGGCACTTGATTATGACGGCTGCCTTACGATGGAGCCGCATTTACGAGTTGGAGGCCAGTTCGGAGGCGATACTGGGCCTGAGCTTTTCTCAAAGGCGATTGCCGCGGTGAGGAGACTTTCTGCTGAGGTCGGCTTGAAGTGTGACTAAATTTTTTCAGAAAGGAAGTCCAATATGAAGATATGGAACTTTGGTATAATCGGCGCTGGCTTAATCGCCGATTTTCACGCAAGGGCCATCGCAGATATTTCCAATGCAAAGTTAATCGGCTGTTGTGATAAAATTCCTGAGAAGAGTAAAAAATTGGCCGACAAACATGCCTGCCGAGCATTCGAGAATTATGAAGATATGCTCAAAAGCGATGATATAGACATTGTTACTATCGCCACGCCAAGCGGATTTCATATGGAGCCGGCTGTTGCCGCAGCCGAAGCGGGCAAACACGTCCTATGCGAAAAACCGCTTGATATTACTTTAGAGCGAATTGATGCTATGATAAAAGCCCACGAAAAAAGCGGCACGCGCTTAGGCGGCATATTTCCGTATCGATTTAATGATATGATGGCGCCTATTAGAGAAGCGATAAACTCCGGCAGGTTCGGTGTAATTACTTATGCGGGTATATATGTCCCCTGGTGGCGCACCGATGAATACTATAAAGATTCCTGGCACGGCACCTGGAAACTTGACGGCGGCGGTGCGTTAATGAACCAGTCCATCCATATGGTTGATATGCTTTGCGACCTGATGCCGCCGGTCGAATCGCTGCGGGCCTATACGGCCACTCTCGGACATAAGATGGAGACCGAGGATACGGCTGTTGCCGTTATGCGTTATACGAACGGCGCGCTCGGAATTATTTACGGCACTACAGCATCATATCCGGGGCAGTTCAGGCGGTTTGAGATTACCGGCACCAGGGGGACTGTCGTGAACGTGGAAAATAGTATTACACTCTGGCAGTTTGCAGATGAAAGGCCGGAAGATAAACAAATCCGCAGGAGATTCGGCCGAATCGAAGGCGGAGGCGGTGTGTCCGACCCGGCTGCCATTACGCACGATAATCATACGCGGAATTTCAAGGCATTTCTTGATGCCCTGGAAAGCGGCGGTGCTTTCTGGATAAGCGGCACCGAAGCCCGTAAAGCCGTTGAAGTGATACTTGCGATATACAAAAGCGCAAAAGAGCAAAGACCGGTCAAGCTGATATGACAGACTTGGCATCCTGCTTATATTGTTTTAGGTTTGTTACCGGCAGTGAAATTATTGGAAACAGACCTGTTTTTTTCTCGCTGTAAAATCGATGGTTTTTCTCTCGTAAACTTTACCCCTCTGCCGGTAACTATCTCTTTTTCATCCCTTATAAAATCGACGTATTGCAGCAGCGCCCAGGCGCTGTTATCCCATCTCATCTGATAGCCCCTTTGATGTGCCTGCTTTTCCATCATAAGGCGTTTCTTCTGATTGAACACCAAACAATCAAGGGCTTCGGCTATTTGTTCGACCGAAAGCTCTCCCGGGTCAACAAGAATCCCTCGGGCGTGTCTGCCTATAATAAGACCCTCGGGGTATCTCTTGTTTGAGTGAATCAATTCAACGGCGTATCTGAATTTGGTCGCTACTGCAACCCTGCCTGAGCCGAGTGTATCAGCCAGTATGCCGCTTGATATCTGCTGCATATTAAGATAAGGCAGCAGTATCACATTCGAAGCTGCGTAAAGTTTTATAAGGGTATTTTCAGCCAGAAAGGTATCAAGAAAGACTACATCATACCGGTCAAAATCGGTTCCACCAAGCTCTTTTACTGTGCAGAAGCTTAATCCGGAATCTTCGAGGATTTTATTGAGCTGTAGGTGAAACTCTCTATAGGGCTGCCCACCATCCGTTTCTATAAACTCCGGGTGGTATCGGCCGGCAATCAAATAGACCAATTTCTTCCTTTGCTCCGCAGTGCAGGACTCACCCAAAAACCTGCCATAGGCACGAATGCTGTACTGGATTCCTTTATCCGGCGAAAGAAGGCCGAGTGTTGTGGCAAGGAAGCGATTTTCCAGCCCGAATTCGTGCTTGATAGCCAATCGGTCAAATTGCGAAGGATGCTGCATTCTGATACCGTGGTCGATATGCTTAATTTTTAAATGTTCGACTCTGTAAATATCGGATTCGAGGATGTTGATGGCACTTTCCGTTGTAACAATTAGCCCGTCGCTATATTTTGCCAGGTCCTGAATGATTTTTACCTGATGGTCGTCCGGCTCATTAAGAACCGTGTGCAGGTAAACAAGGGTGGTCAGGCCTCTGGCGGTAAATGCCTTTGCCATATCAACAAAATTAGTTCCTCTTCCATTTTCACCGTTTTTATCGGGGTCGAGGCCGTATTCATGCTGCAACAAAACAACGGTTGGATTTGCGCTTTCCTTGGCCCGGGTTGATATATTAGTTATGGCATCGGACCAGGACTGATGATTATACTGGTCAATGATAAGGTCAACGGGAATATCATACGGGCCGCTGCCATTATCAATCGCTGCAATTCTTATATGACCGACTTCGCCGGTAAAGTGCTCGAGGGCGGTTGCCAGGTCTCTCGAAAACGTGCCAATTCCACATTTTCTGGGTGGATACGTGGAGACAATCCGGATGTTATATGGCATAATCAACTCCTGCTATGTGCCGGATAGTGTGACCTGCATCATCTATTGATATAGCATAACAACAACACAAAAACCTCTTTACCACAAGAGAACTTCCATCACGAAGGCAGAAAAAAGCACCGAAAGACCAGAAAAACAACAAGGCGAGGCCAAATGGAGCCAATGGGATTCGAACCCACGACCTCTTGCATGCCATGCAAGCGCTCTCCCAACTGAGCTATGGCCCCGAATAATTTTGAGTTTGCTATTTACTATTTTGAACTTCTATTCTAAATAATTAGTAGTTGGTAGTCAATAGTAAATATAAAATAGTTGGAATCCGGCATTTTTTGCCGGATTAAGAATTTTGATAAAAAGGCAAAGAATACTTATAACAGGGCGTGTGCAGGGGGTTGGCTTTCGGCCGGCTGTTTATAGAATTGCAGAGACGCTCGGGCTTAGCGGCTTTGTTTATAACGACACAAAAGGCGTAACAATAGAGCTGCAGGGAAAAGAGGAAGGAATATCTGAATTTTTAAAGCGCCTAAAATCGGCTGATAAGCCGCCTTTGGCAGAGATAAAATCCTGTGAAGCAGTTGATATAACCGCTGTCGATGGTGAGTATAAGTTTATTATTAAGACAAGTAACGCCCAGGGAACTGCTCTGTCGCAGGTAACGGCTGATATTGCCACCTGCCGGGGCTGCCTTGAGGAGATGTGCGATAAAAAAGATTTCCGATACCGCTACCCTTTCATCAACTGCACAAACTGCGGGCCAAGGTATTCGATAGTCAGAACCATTCCATACGACAGGCCTAATACCACGATGTCGGTTTTTGAGATGTGCGATAAATGCGCGGCTCAATATGCAGATGTAACCGACAGACGGTTTCACGCCCAGCCGGTTGCCTGTCCCGCCTGCGGGCCAAAAATATGGCTGACAGACAGCAATGGAAAGACAATCAAAACAAAGACTGATGATGTAATCGCTGAAGCAGCAAGACTGCTTCAAGCCGGAAAGGTCGTCGCCGTAAAAGGGGTTGGTGGATTTCATTTAGCTGTTGATGCGCTGAATGAGCAGGCGGTTAAGAGATTGCGGGAGCGTAAAAAACGAGACTATAAGCCATTTGCAATGATGGCTGATTCAGTCGAAAAGATAAAAGAATACGCAATCGTAAGTGATTCCGCCGAGAAGGTTCTAAAGAGCCCTCAAAGCCCGATTGTTCTATTGCCAAAAAAGAAGGATTCAGCAATAGCTCCATCGGTCGCAGAGGGCGTCAATACATTCGGTTTTATGCTCTGTTATGCCCCGCTGCACTACCTGTTGTTTGCAGAGGGTATCGAAGTTTTGGTGATGACCAGCGGTAATATCTCCGATGAGCCGTTGATTTGCAAAAACCAAATCGCACTGGAACGGCTGGGCAGCGTAGCAGATGCCTTTTTGATGCACGACAGGGAAATCTACCGGCAGGTTGACGACTCGATTATTCATTTTATAGACGGTCAGCCGGTTCCTTTAAGAAGGGCCAGGGGGTATGTGCCGACTCCCATATTTATGGAGGGAAGCTGCCGGCAGGATATATTCGCAGCCGGTGCGGATTTGAAAAATACCTTTTGTTTTGTTAAACAAAATCAGCTAATTTGCAGCGAGCATATCGGCGACCTCGAGGATGCTGAGGTCTATCATCACTATATCGATTCAATCGAACATCTGCGAAAGCTGTTTGAAGTCAAGCCAAAAGTGGTAGCCTGTGACCTTCACCCCGGATATTTTTCCACTCAATATGCCTTATCAATGAGCGGCGTAGAGGTGATTCAGGTTCAGCATCACTGGGCGCATATTGCATCGGTTTTGGTCGAAAATGGCCTGGAAGGGCCGGTCATCGGCCTCGAATGTGACGGCACCGGCTACGGCACGGATGGAGCGATTTGGGGTTGTGAGTGTATGATTGCATCTTTGGAGAAATTCGAGCGGTTCGGACATCTGGCCTACTATCGGCTGGCCGGTGCGGATAAGGCAAGTAAAGAGCCGATAAGGCCTGTCTTGGGACTTCTAAAGAAAGCATACGGAAGTGAGTTCAAATTAGACAAATTTGCCTGGCTGCTTGAGAGAATAGAGCCAGATAAGAATAAACATCGAATCATATCAGAACAAATCGATAAGAAGATAAATACCGTTGAAACTTCGAGCTTAGGCAGGGTTTTTGACGCAGTAGCAGCTATGCTTGGGCTGGGCAATTATAATCATTTCGATGCACAACTGCCAATGGCCCTCGAGGCAATTGCCATAAGCGACGTCGAAGAGCACTACGAATTCGAGCTTGGCAAACGAGACGATAAGCCATTGAAATTGGATTTAGACAAGATGATAAAACAGCTTATTAACGACATCCAGGCGGAGAAAGCCGCGGGTATAATTTCTGCAAAGTTCCACAATACTCTCTCCATCGCCCT
>CAZBWE010000068.1:0-11690 GCA_964495465.1 uncultured Pirellulales bacterium | reverse complement strand
GTGGCCCACCAGAGGAGAAAATAAGGATTACTTCCGGATAATATTATGCCGGCTGTTATTGGTCTGGTTTTAGAAACTTTGACCTCCTGATTTTCCGAACTTTTTATAGTATATATCATCTGGATTGCCATAACCAAAAGAAACACCCCTCCAGCCAGTCCGATTACGATTTTCGTATTGGTTAATTTGAGCAGTTTGTCCATCCCGAGCATAATCAGAATCATCAGCGGAAATTCGACAATTCCGTGCCCGACAGCGATAAGTATCCCTGCGTATCGAGACCGTGCCCCCATTGCAATAGCCATGGTCGTTACCGGTCCCGGCGCCATAACGCCTGAAAGCGATATCACAACAACCCTAAATAAGAAAAACAGCAAGTCCACTGCACTACCAACTTATTCACCAATGATTTTCACCAGGACCCTCTTTTTTCTTTTGCCGTCAAATTCACCATAAAATATCTGCTCCCACGGCCCGAAATCAAGCTTGCTGTCGGTTACGGCTACTACAACATCTCTGCCCATTACGCTGCGTTTGAGATGTGCATCGGCGTTGTCCTCAAAGCCGTTGTGTCGATACTGTGAATACGGTTTCTCAGGCGCGAGTTTTTCCAGCCAGACCTCGAAATCGTGGTGTAGGCCTGATTCATCGTCGTTGATAAAGATACTTGCGGTAATGTGCATAGCATTACAGAGCAAAATACCCTCTTTGATGCCGCTTTCTTTAAGACACTGCTCAACCTGCGGCGTGATATTGATAAATTCACGACGCCCTCTTGTATTGAACCACAGCTCTTTTCTGTAACTTTTCATAGCGTTTTTCTCTCCTGACTATGCTAATGATAATGCCGAATAAAAAGAAAACCTTTGGCTTTATATTATAATGAAATAGTGGCGTGGTGGTATATAAATAAAAAGGGCTGTGAGTTTTTCACAGCCCTTTGATGTGCAGTTAGAGCAGAAGCTCTAACTTAAATCCTGCGTTTTCGCATCAAGGCCAATCCGCCCAGGCCCAGCAGAGCCATTGTTGCCGGCTCAGGGACACACTTAGTATCAATTACCAGCTCGTCGACAATAATGTCGCCCTTGATGGTAATCCACTCTTCGACCGGATTCGGCCAAATAGTGATTTTGAACGTTGAGTGTGTCCAGCCGGACACTATGACGTTGTCGTCTGAACGAGACATTGTCATAGTACTGAATGGTGTAACAGTAACGTGTGGCTGGTCCGGCAGAAAAGGAGTCGGGTCATTACCACCCGCCTTCCAGGTCAACTGAATCCAGATATCTTTATATCCGTCAACAACCTGACGGTTGGGGATATAAACATCCATCTCCCCTAATGCCCATTCTCCATCGATCCAGCCATATGATGTGTCCACACTAAGGCGCGGGCTGCCGTAGTCATTATCAACAATATCAGCAGTCGGAATAACATCTGATGTATCGAATTCCCATTGCTGTCTTGTACTACCCGGTTCACCACGCCAGGGTGGAATATCCACATCGTGTGCGAAAGCTATCGTCCCTGTCAGCAGGATTACAACATACACGATAATCCATTTGTTCATCATCCTTGTTCCCTCCATTAGGATACAATTTAATGTTATACTCGCACCGCTCAACACTAACTTTACAATTAGCGAGCGCTCGAGCAATTTAGAAAAAACCCTTCTCGTGTGTTTAAGTACCTGTGGCGCAATATATCCCTGGTTATTACAAAGTCAAGACAATTTTTACCAAAGTCCGAGAATATCGTAGATATTTTTTCATACTTAACGGAGAAGGTGCTTTTGGGGTAAATACACGGCTTTTAATACACAAAAAACCTTATCTGTTTTTTTCTACGGTTTTTCAGCCGGTTTTAGGCCTATTTTTTACCCCGTTCAGGGATTGGCAGGCCCAATTCAGTGAGGACTTTTTTCATATCTTCCCATACCCTTAAGCGGTTCTCCTGCGAGTAGTTACGCAACAAATAGGCCGTATGATATGTTGCCATCAGCTTTATGGGTGGTCTTCCGAGACCGGCGTAATATTCATGGAATTGACCACGCAATTGGCCGATTGATTTATTGGTATCTAACAAAGTTCTTGCGGCGTGGGCACCCAGAGCGACAATAATTTCGGGATTTATTATCTCAATCTGTCTTTGTAGGTATGGCAGGCAGCTTATTATCTCTTCAGCGGCAGGGTCGCGGTTTTCCGGCGGGCGGCATTTCAGGATATTGCCTATAAAGACTTCACTACGTTTAAGTCCACAGGCGGTGAGTATCCTGTCGAGAAGCTGGCCTGCTCTTCCGACAAAAGGCCGACCCTGGGCATCTTCATCAGCTCCGGGTGCCTCTCCAACAAACATTATGCGGGTGTTCGGATTACCTTCGCCGGGGACCGCATTAGTCCTAATCGACCCCAATCCACATTTGCGGCATTGGCAGACTTCATTTGCGATTTTTTCAAGCTCAGCGGCTTTTTGAGTTGCCGCCATATTATCTTCCTGATTTGGCGGCTCGGAAGCCGTAGTTTTACCTTTAACCGCAAATCCGCCGGTAAAAAACTGCTCCATTTCAAGGTGCTGGCGGACGGCTTTTTTGATATGTGCTTCTTTTTCCATTGGAAAAGATTGTAAGAGTATTTTTAGATGGGTCAATAAAAAAAGACGTTTCTCGCTGGATGGCATCCTCACTCCATCAGCGATAATCACCCTTTTTTCGATTGTAACCAAGTTTTTTACACAAGGCCCTGGTCGAGCATAGCGTCGGCGACTTTGACAAAAGCGGCGATATTTGCACCCATTACAAGGTTGCTTGGCTGGCCGTATTCTTCAGCCGCCTTGAAGCACTGCTTATGAATGGCAATCATAATGTTACGAAGTTTCTCGTCAACCTCTTCATGGCTCCAGGTTATACGCATAGCATTCTGAGACATTTCAAGGCCGGATGTTGCTACACCGCCGGCGTTAGCGGCCTTGCCGGGACCGTATAGTATCTTCTTTGCCAGGTACTGCTCAATCGCTTCCGGCGTGCTTGGCATATTAGCTCCCTCTGCGACAAGTATGCAGCCGTTATCCAGTAACGTTTTGGCATCGTTGGCGTCTATCTCGTTCTGAGTTGCACCTGGGAATGCACAGTCGCATTTAATACCCCAGGGCCGAACATCCGGTTTATATTCAACCTTGAACTTGTCCGCATACTCTTTGATACGCCCGCGACGGACGTTCTTCAGCTCAAGCACAAATGCAAGTTTTTCTTCATCAATACCGTCTGAGTCGTAGATTGTGCCGTTCGAATCAGACAGTGTAACTGCTTTAGCGCCAAGCTGGTTGAGTTTTTCAACGGTATATTGCGCTACGTTTCCGGAGCCGGATACGGTGCAAACCTTACCTTTGAGACTATCGCCCCGTGTCTTTAGCATTTCTTCAGCGAAATACACACACCCGTACCCCGTAGCTTCCGGACGGATGAGTGAGCCGCCCCAATTAAGACCCTTGCCCGTTAAAACGCCGGTAAATTCGTTGCGGATGCGTTTGTATTGGCCGAACAGAAAGCCGATTTCACGACCGCCGACGCCGATATCACCTGCAGGGACATCGGTGTCCGGGCCGATATGACGGCAAAGCTCAGTCATAAAGCTTTGGCAAAAATGCATAACTTCGTTGTCGCTTTTGCCCTTGGGGTCAAAGTCTGAACCACCTTTGCCGCCGCCCATCGGCAAGGTAGTTAGGGCATTTTTAAATACCTGCTCGAACCCGAGGAATTTCAGGATACCGGCGTTGACGGTGGGATGGAATCTCAGCCCACCTTTATAAGGGCCGATTGCGCTGTTGAATTCAAACCGAAATCCGCGGTTGACATGAATTTTTCCCTTATCATCCGCCCAGGGCACGCGAAACATTATTTGCCTTTCCGGCTCAACAATCCTTTCAAGGATATTGGCATCGATATATTCAGGGTGTTTTTCCAGTACGGGTCCCAAACTAAATAGAACCTCTTTTACCGCCTGATGGAACTCTGCTTCACCGGCATTGCGTTTCAGAACCTGTTCATAAACAGCTTGGATATGTGTGTTTGCTGTCACGTTAAAGACCTCCATAAAAAATAAAAGTTTCTGTTTCCCGAGACCAATAGAATAAGGTAAACTGATAGCAAAATCAAATTATTGCATTATAAAAGTATAATTTATTTATGATAACCTAGTTGATTTATGCAATACAAGATGTTAATAATAATATAGTTTATTAGGGCAGCTTATAATGCATATTGAAACACTAAAGATATATTGCGATTTGGCAGATTTACAGAGTTTCTCAAAGACGGCTGAGAAGCATCATCTCAGTCAATCGGCTGTCTCACAGCAGCTTGCACAGCTTGAGCTTGTGCATAAGTGCCAATTAATCAATCGCGGGAAAAGGCCCATTGAGCTTACAAAAGCAGGTCAGTTACTTTACCAGGCCTCTAAGGAAATGCTCGATAGATACGAGCAATTGAAGAACGAGTTAAGTTCTCTGAAATCCTCCACTGGAAGCAGGATAAACGTGGGTGCAATCTTCAGTATTGGTATGCATACCCTTCCGGATTATGTTAAAAAATTTATGGTCAGCTATCCAAACGTCAATGTCCATATTGAGTATCTCAGCGCTGAGAAGATTTATGAGCTGATATTATCCGGCGATGTAGATGTTGGTCTTGTGGCAGTTCCTAAAAGAGATAAACGGATGGATGTATATGACTTTGAAGCGGAGCCGCTTGTATTGGTCTGCAGCCCGGCGCACTCTTTATCACATGAATCACACGTTGATATTCATAAATTGCAGTTTGAAAGATTTATTGCCTTTGAAAAAAATGTGCCTACGCGCCTTTGGATAGATGGTATATTAGGGCGTTATAATGTTGCTGTCAGGCCGGTAATGGAGTTCGATAATATCGAAACTGTCAAGCGTGCGGTTGAGATAAACTCAGGGATTAGCATATTACCGCAGACCGCACTGCTTCAGGAGCTTGGAAGTGGAACACTAAAAGCAATACCATTTTCAAATGAAAATTTTTTCAGGCCTACGGGTATAATCCTTCACAAAGACAAGATTTTGAGCCAGGCCGGACGATACTTTATCGAGCTTCTTCGAAAAAAAAGAAAATAGATTTCTGCTTGTGCTGCGATGACATAAAAACTACACAATACGACATACGAAATACGATATACATATGTTATGTTAATTAAAGCCGTAATATTTGATTTGGATGGCACGATAACTCAGCCTTATTTTGACTTCGATGCAATCCGCGAAGAAATGGGTCTGGAGAAAAACTCCGGGCCGGTCCTGGAGTCAATGCAGAAGATGCCGCCACAGCAGCGTAAGAGCGCCGAACAAATTCTCCATTCTCACGAACAACGTGCGGTGATTGAATCGAAGCTTAATCCCGGCACAAGGGAGACCCTCGATTCACTTCGCAGGGATGGTATTCACATTGGGATTTTGACACGGAACAAACGAAATAATGCCTTTGCCATCGCCGGCAAGCACGGGTTGAAATTCGATGCTGTTGTCGGCAGGGATGATGGGCCGGTTAAGCCGGATGCCTTTGGTGTATTGCGAATCTGCCAGCAATTCAACATAGAGCCGCAAGAAGCACTGCTGGTAGGCGATTATCTTTTTGATTTACTGTGCGCAAAAGCCGCCGGTGCCGTTGCTGTTTGCTTGACAAATCACAAGCAATCTATCGAATTTTCGGGACATGCAGATTTTTGTATAGACACAATCAACCAGGTAATTCAAATTATCAAAGACAAAAATGACAAATAAATTATGAAAAGAATAGAGCAGGTAATGATTGAGAAGCCAATAACAAAAACTGCCGGTATTCTTTTATTCATAGCTGGGTGTTGTTGGGCCGGTTGCTGCACAAAAGATACGGCTTGCTCACAGCGTGTGGAAATGGATGCGAATAACGTTGAGGCAATTCTTGAGCAACTAAGCAAAAAGACGAAAGAGCTTCGATCATACCATGCACAAATCGAGTACAAGTTCAGCCAGCCGCTGCTGGAATCGCAAAGCATCAGAAAAGGTGAATTGTATTATTTAAAGAACGATAAGCAGTCCATGCTGCGAGTAAATTTTCAAACACTCAAACAGGATGATGAAAAACAGCAGAAATATATCGAGTACTTCATCTTCGACGGTATCTGGCTCACGCATATCGATTACCAAATCAAGACGGCAAAGCGTCATCAACTGGCAGAGCCGAATAAGCCGATGGACGCCTTTGACCTGGCTGGCAGGAATTTACCAATAATCGGCTTTGCCAAAATAGAGGACCTGAAAAAACAATTTGAAGTTCAGTTAGTCGAGCAGAGCCAGAGCGAACCTTCTCCGTTCACTCTGTTACATCTAAAAGTAAAACCTGATTCGATTTATAAAGAGGATTACACATCGATTGATTTCTGGATTGATAAGAAATTATATTTACCGGCCAAAGTGCTTGCCGTCTCTACTGAAGAGGATATTTACGAAATAAAGTTTCTAAAACCGAGTGTTAATAAAAAAATGGATAAAAAAGTCTTTGAGTTTGAGATTCCCAAGGACTTTAGCGTGGAAATAACTCCGCTAAAAAGCCCGGAAAGACTCAAGACCGCGGGCTAACGACTGAGTCAGCCACGGAAAGACTCTTATTAATAATATTGGCAATAGATTCACTGTGCCTTGCTTTTTATAAAATGGGAGCAATTCTATGACCTCGGTAAGGATTGATGACAGAGCTTTTCAACGGCTGATAGAAAAGCGTGCTCAGAAATTGATAGGCCTGGCGAGTTTTCTATCAAAGTCGCCATCGCGCAATAAAATTCTGACACGTCCCTTCCTTGGTGAATTCTTTTCGCAATCAATGCAGATTGAGGAGCTTCTCGATGCCTATGATGCACGCAACAACAGCCAATGGGATTCGTTCAGGTCGTTGATAGCGGCGATTAAGCTCTTTTGCAACGTGAGTTACGAGCTGCTTCACATCCGTCTTGCATTGCCTACTTACCGGCTCTTACCGATAGAACAGGATTTTGTTAAGGCCACGAAGGATGTGTTTGAGTTTACCGGCGGCGTGCTTCAGGATGTGTCAAGGCAAATAATACAACGGGCCGGCCAACTTGGCATATCGGTTCCGTCAGAAAATCCGGATGAGGAATCCTATAGCGAGGAGCTTCCACCCGGCCGATTGTCGCGTGACTGTGGCGCTCGCAAGGTCGAAAAGGTCTCGGAAACGGTAACCTTGCTGGCCACTGCTTTTTTGAACCTTGCTGCAGAGAGCAGGGATGTTCGCTCTGCCGCCAAAGCCAGGCCGGAGGAGTATGCCTCCTATACGTCGGGTTCTGTCAGCGAGGAAAAACTGCGAAGTCTTGAGCTTCGGTTCCACAACCTCCAGTCATTATATGATACGTACGTCTCGAAGACGGAAGCTGAGGACCTTGATACAGACCTGCCTGTTCTGAGAGGTCATATAAGTGTTGTTTTTCATTTGCTGAGCACGGCCACATTGTTTGCTCACTATTACGAGCGGCATGTGAGCGGGCCATCCGGCGAATCGCCGGACAGTCAGGAGCTTTTAGTGGAGCCGCAAAGATTGCTTTCGGTCCTTATGAACTATTCTATTACATATATCGGGACATATATCGACTGTGCAGTGCGGCTGTGCCAGAATATGTTAAAACGCTACGCTGAGGTGGGCCAGTTGGAGGTGGCCATACCTCCATATCGCGGTTTTCATGTCCGTCCGTCCACGCTTATTTCGAAGCTTGTCCTGCACTACGGGAGCGAAGTTGTGATGCGACTCGGCGGCGATGTCTATGATGCCGGCTCCGCGCTGGATTTGTTCAGGGCCAATGAAAAGATAAACGCCCGGAAACGACGGTGGCTGGCTGAAGAGGTTGTGCGTATTAGACCATCATCAGACGAGACAGGCGATAACGATATCAATTCTATCGTGCGAAACGTTGTTCTCGCCCTGGCTGGGCAAAGTAAATTGATTTTATACGAGCAGCCATTGCAGCTGCTGGAGAGGCCGACTCGAACGGAGGGAACACTTGTGCAGCAGGTTACCGATGAGATGGCCCGGCTGCTGGCGTTGGGGAAAATTGATGTTGAGGCGGAGTTGAAAGCAACATTTGTCGGCGATAAGCGGGTGCTGGCCGACATTAAACTGCTGGCAGAGGCCGGTTATGGTGAGGATAACTTCGGAAATAATGTCTCTCTGCCGGAAGAACTTTCTTACCTGCGCCTATGAGCCGGATATGATTCCATTAAAGAAAAACAATTGTAGAGAGGAATGAAAATGGCGAAAGGAATTGTTGTTTATTATTCGAGAAGCGGCAATACAAAACAGATGGCGGAGATTATTGCCAAGGCGATGAATGAGGCCGGTTTGCCGACTGAATGTAAGTCCGTTGAGAAGGTAAAAGCAGAAGATTTGCTTGGCTATGATGCAATCGTAGTTGGCTCGCCTACCTATTACGGCCATATGGCAGGGCCGATTAAGGATTTATTCGATGAGTCTATAACTTTTCACGGCCAGCTTGATGGGAAGGTAGGAGCGGCTTTTTCAAGTGCAGCCAACATCGGCGGTGGCAACGAAACCACAGTTATGGGCATAATAGAAGCGATGCTGATTGCCGGTATGGTAGTGAAGGGCGACCCGCAGGGAGATCACTATGGGCCGGTTTCAATTGGTAAACCCGACCAGAGAGTTCTGCAACAATGTCAGCGCAGAGGCAAAAGAATTGCGGAATTGACAAAAAAACTACATTCCTAACAGGAAATATCAAAAAAGCTGGCAAAAATCATAAGTCAAGTCAGGCAAAGAGATTATGTAAATAAACATAAATTATTATTCGTATTTTAAGGCCGTTGCGGCAAAAAAAACTGGTTTTTTTACAAAAAAAAGCATTTTTCTTTGACAAAGTTGTTGCGAGGGGTTAAGTTTTTAGCGTTTTTGAGCTATAAACAGCAATTTTAACTCTCAAAGTGGAGGTTTACTTTGATGCAAGAGTATGAAGATCTAAAAGCAATGATTGCTGAAATTGAAGCTGACATTAATAAGGCCGAAGGCGGCAATAAGGCAGCAGGGACGCGAGTCCGTAAGCAAATGCAGAAGATTAAGCAGGCCTGTCAAAGCGTTCGAAACCGCATTCTTGAAATCAGGTCCACAGACTAAAGCAACACGCGTATCTGTAAATGCTGGACATTGTGGGCATTTGTCTCGGCTGAGCTGTTTAATCAATTTGCCAGGGACGGTTTGTCATTAGCAATTCTATTGCGCAGAATGTATTTGTGCAGAGGTCAGGAATGCCTCCACCTTTATTATTTGATTTATCGCAAATAGACCTTACGAACAAACCAGTCTTCGACAAGGAAGCTATCGGCAGGCACAATCCCCAGCGGTTTGAGATGCAGCAGCTTGATGGCGTCCTCTGGTATGATAAGCAGAAGTATCTTATCCTGGGTTATAAGGATGTAACACAGAATGAGTTCTGGATTCGCGGACACATACCGGGTCGGCCATTGATGCCAGGTGTAATAATGATAGAATCGGCGGCGCAGTTGCTGAGCTTTTTTGTAAAGCAGGTTTATGAAGAGCCGGGCTTTATCGGCTTTACCAGTATAGATTCAGCGAAGTTTCGTTCTTCCGTCGAGCCGGGCCAGCGATTATATTTGCTCGGTCATATCACAAAATTCAAAAAGGGCAGAAAATACAGCGCAAGCATCCAGGGGGTTGTTGACGATACTTTAGTCTTTGAAACCTCCGTATCCGGAATGGCAGTTTGATTCGTCGCTTGTTGCCCGTTGCCCGTGTCTCGTTTCTGCTTCGACGGACAAGTTCGAATTCGCCTGCGGCGGCTTAAATGTAGTGGGTGGAAGGGGGCCAGTTTAGTCTCTCTGATAGTGAAAAGGTCCTACATAGTATCGGCTTATGCATCAGGATGAGTTAAAACCTTAAGTTTTTGCTCATGAGACATCTGATCACGATGTATATGACAGTAATCCTCATGGTTATAGATACTCAAGATACACTTGCAGTGGGGAAACTTGCATTTCCTGCCATTAGCCGAAGTCTTTAGTGTTTTTCCCATCGTTACTCCTTTAGGTAGAGCGCTTTCTTCTCAACATCACCGTAGCCAGGCGTCTCAATTTGACTTCTTCTCTTTCTCCTGTTGTTTTTGTTCTTGAGCCTTTTGTTTCGCGAGTTTCTTTATTATACTCCTTTTATATTGCAAGTCAAAGAAAAAACAGGACTAAATATTGTCGTTTGGGTAATCAGCGCTTTCTTCTAAACATCAACGCTTGTCGTGAGCGAAGCCGAACGGCACCAAAGCAAAGCAGCAAAAGCGTTGCGGTTTCAGAGAGAGCCTACATTTGGCAAACAAAAATCACATCCCTTTTTAATCTTCTTACCACTTTTGTGGGCATAGTCTTTAGCGTCGTTTAATGCATGGAATGAATACCATTTACTATATGTGGGTTTGCTGACGCCATGACAACCCCTTCCTTCGTTGCAATAAACACATGATTCCTTGTGTATTATCGCCCTGGATGTCGGCTTGTTCACATGTACCCAATATTTCATCGAAATACCCTCGAAATAAAATCCTTATTTAGGATTCTTGCTTGTCTTTAACATCCATATTCCTAACACCGAGCAGTAAGACTGTGGCGGATTCAGCGAAAACTTATAATGTTAACCTAAAATCAGACGACCTTATGCAAAGACCCTACCCACACTATGATGGCTTTTCTTTGGAAGGAACAGTTTTTTTGTAAATGTAATATCCTATACCACCTACAAATAAAGCACCCGCTGCAACCGTGAGTGCTAACTTCATAGCAGGAGGAGAATTTTTCGCTCGTAAGAGAAGGTTTTTAGCAGGCTTGAGGAAATTTAAGAATACTGTACCATCTTGTCCAACATTCCACAATCTCGTCATATAAAAGCTCCTTAAAAGATGTTATTTTTCTGTACGCTTCATATTCTCTGTTTCCTTCTCAACATCACCGCACCCAAGCTGAGCAGTAGAAGCGTGGCCGGCTCAGGGACAGCAAAAACGGTACACACTCTGTTAGCAGCTATCTGTGCCGACCTGAACTCCACGAACCAGGTTTTTTACCGCCGCTGCCACGAGTCCAAACGCTACCACCGTATCCGGGAGGACAACTCTTCTGTCCGCCAGGTCTTGAGCCGTCAGAGATTTTTATCCTGCCGGCCTGAGCAAGCGACCAGGTCGCAATAACCGCAGCAATAACCCCAGCACCATTGACTGCTATCTTGACCACTTTCCAAACTTTTTCCCAACCGTTCATTTCCTTTCAGTGTTTTTCTACTATTTTTTAATTCCCCTTTTTTCACTTAAAAAGTTTCTTTCTCAACATCACCGCACCAAAGCCAAGCAGCAAAAGCGTGGCAGGTTCAATCATAATCGGGCCCGGCTTCGCTTTCAGCTATGCCAAGATAAGTTCGAATTCGCCTGCGGTGAACAAGTCGAAAATCTGCAATCGAAAATCGCAAATTATACAAATCTCTTTTTGAATAGTTGAGCAATTGAGCAGGAGACCGCAGTTGAGCATTATGTTTTTTTCTCTACTATCTATTTTCTACTGCTCAACTGCTCTATTTTTTGCTCCGCAAAAAATAGCCCCAAGGGGATTCGAACCCCTGTTGC
>CAZBWE010000067.1:0-12227 GCA_964495465.1 uncultured Pirellulales bacterium | reverse complement strand
GCCTAGACGATGGGGCCAATAACAAAACTCAAAAATTAAAAGTAAAAAATCAAAATTGTTGAGTCCGGCAGTACTGCCGGACGAATTCCTTAGTTTTGCATTTTCATATTTGATTTTTGCTATTTTTTATTATTCCATATTGATTGCTTCTTCAGGGCAGGTGTCAACGCAAATCCCGCAGTCAATGCAGGTCTCGCTGTCAACGACCGCCTTGTCGTCAATCATACTTATGGCCTCGCTTGGGCACTCCGAAACGCAGGTTCCACAACCGTTGCATTTTTCACCATCTACTTTAGCCGGCATTTATGCACCCTTTCAAAAGAAACGATACTTACATAGTAAAAGACGGACGAAATGTTACAAAATTATGATGATATTACAACATAATTTTTTTGCAAATCAAGCCGCAGCGACCTGGTGCACCGGCAGGGGAAATTGAGGGTAAGTTTTTGTGGTTTTGATAACTAAATCCCGCTGATGCGGATAAGTGAGTAAGTTTTTGCGCAAAAGCGCCAGAATTCTCGTATCAAATGCACAATTTGGGCGTAAAAAATGGGGAAAATTGCAAAGAACCGCAAAATAAGGTTGCGTGCGCTACTCAATGGTTAGTAAGATGCCTGTGAAGGATTCTTAGGCCTTTAGATTTCAAAATCATTAGCGAGGTTAAGGAGGAAATTGTTATGAAATCCTGCGACTACTGGAAAGTTATCAACATAGTATCATTAATTCTTGTTGTCCTTGGGATTGTTGCGGCAACAGATACGAAAGCCGATACAATTGTGAGTTTCCCGCTGGACACAAATCCCGGCTGGACTACCGAGGGCCAATGGGCTTTTGGCATCCCAACCGGCGGCGGCTCGCATTGTTATGACCCCACCAGCGGACACACCGGCAACAATGTCTATGGCTACAATCTTAATGGAGACTATCCTAACAGCATGCCCCAGTATTGCCTGACTTCAACAGTTATAGATTGCTCTAATTATGAAAACATAACCCTTGCTTTCTGGCGTTGGCTTGGTATCGAAAGCAGTAGTTTTGACCACGCGACCGTGGAAGTCAGCAATAATGGAAGCACCTGGACCACTGTATGGAATCACTCCAGCAGTGCTGTCTGCGACGGCGACTGGTTTCAGTATAGTTATGACATCTCAGATGTGGCCGACAACCAGCCGACCGTATATATCCGCTGGACAATGGGACCTACTGACGGCTCAGTAACATATCCCGGTTGGAATATCGACGATATCTCTCTGGCTGGTGATGTGATGGACGACCTTGGAGTTGCTCCGGCAGAAGGTTTTGCTTCTTCAGGCAATGAGGGTGGGCCTTTCACACCACCCAATAAAGACTATACTCTTACTAATATAGGTGTTGACCCCATTGAATGGACTGCAGTCGTAAGCGCACCCTGGCTCACTGTTGAGCCGAATACTGGTACGCTTTTGCCCTTCGGGACTGATATAGTTACGGTTTCCCTGAATGTCCAGGCAAATGCTTTGCTGCCCGGCGATTACGATGAACCGATAACGTTTACGAATGTTACAAGCGGCCTTGCTCAGACACGGCAGGTAACGCTGCAGGTCATCGCCGTTCCCGGTGAAATAAATGTAACAGACTCAATCCCGCCTCCGGACGACCTGAATATGCCCTTTGGCGAGGTCTTTATTGGCCTGTCGCGAACTGAGCATATTACCATAACCAACACCGACCCGGTCAATAGACTTATTGTCACGGATATTACCCTCGGCGGTGGATACTTTGAAGATTTCAATGATGGCCTCGCTCAGGACTGGCAGCCGACGGTTTCCTCACAATGGGCGGTAGTCTCAGGTGAATATCGCGCTATGGACACCTCTCAGATTTACAGCATGCAGTCCACCTACACCGGCCAGACATGGGCTGACTGCGCCGTTCAAGCAACTTTGCGCCGTACGGGAGATATGTTCACTGTCGCCCGGCTGGTTGCCCGCGCCTCAGATGATTTCAACCGCCAAAACTCAACCGGTTCGGCTTACTCGACCGGTATTTCCAGTGACGGACAATACTGGGTTGGTAAGTATGTCAATGGCACATTTACCTTCCTCCAGAGTTGGACATTCTCGCCTTATCTGAACACAGGCGAAACGCCTAATGTTGTGCTATTGAACGTAGTAGGAAACGAAATACAGGTTTATATCAACGGCAATCTTGTCTGGAGCGGAACCGATAACGACGTTACGAGTCCCGGCCGTATTGGGCTGGTGCCCTATACAGATTCTGCTGACCCAACAATCCACTACTCTGATAATGTACAGGTTACCAAGCCGTTGACCAGCGACGTAACGCTAAGTGCCGAACAGGCATGGTACAACGCCTATCCATACAAAGGCGATGCGACACCCGAACAATCCCCCCCGGATATGTCGCCATCGACCTATCCGGGCGGACCAGATGATTCCAGCCCAAGCAGTATCGGCATTTTGTCAGGCCAAGAGGCTTTCCGCCTGGAGAATCTTCTTTCGCTGCCTCTGATAATACCGCCTCTGGGAAATGTTACATTTGACGTGGTCTTTGAACCTAATCGCGCTAAGGACTATGAATCATCCGTGGTAATCGAGAGTGATGATGTTGACGAACCGGAAGTTACTGTGCAGCTAACCGGCACCGGTATCCCTGATTATCTTCAAATCGTGCCTCAGCAGGATTTTGAATTTTTCGGCCATCCCGGCGGTCCCTTCCTGCCAACTAATACATCTTATTGGTTAACCAATAACGGGACGGTTAATATTAACTGGACTATCACCGGGCCCGACTGGCTCAATATCAGTTCTCTCGGCGGCATTATAAAGCCCGTCGAAACGGTAAAAGTAACAGTTACCCCCAACGCTCAGGCACGCAGTAAAGGCGAAGGCATATATGTCGGCCAACTATTGTTTACCGATGTTACCACCGGCGTTCAGCAAACGCGCAACGTTATCTTGAATATATCCACTGAGCCAAAGCTATGGATATCTCCGTATTCATTTAATGTAAACGTTTACAATGGTCACAGCAAAAGTGAAAACCTTACCATCGGCAACGGTGGTGATGGTCTGTTGAATTTTACACTTACAGGCCGACAAACAAGCTTTACACCGGCATCGATATCGGCCGTCGCAGCTTATGATTTGACAGTCGAAACCAAAAAAGATATCGCAGCAATGGCACCGGCCGAACACAGCTTCACTGCACTGACAGCAAATGCGCCTTTTGCAGAAGGACAGATGCTCGTTCGTTTTGCTCCGCAGGCCGATAGGACCTGGCCAAGCATGGCTGCAAAGAATTCCATTCTCGCTAAGGCCGGTAATGGCAAACTTGCAACTGCACGCGTTGCAAAGGAATACAAAATCGTCCGCGGTCTGTCTCTTGTAAAACTACCCCGTAATATTACAGTCAAGGATGCGCTCGTTATGCTCAATAACACACCCGGCATTTTATATGCCGAACCTGATTATCAATTAGAGGCTCTGTCTGTTCTGCAGACTATTCCCAACGACCCGCGATTCTCCGAGCTATGGGGACTGAACAATACGGGCCAGAGCGGCGGAACCCCCGATGCCGACATCGACGCACCTGAGGCCTGGGACATCACAACAGACGGCAGCAATATCATCGTTGCTGTAATTGATACCGGCGTTGACTATACACATCCTGACCTTGCAGCAAATATGTGGGTCAACTCGGCAGAACTGAATGGCACTACCGGAGTCGATGATGACGGCAATGGCTACGTGGACGATATATACGGTTACGATTTCTGCAACGATGACGGTGACCCGATGGACGACCACTACCACGGCACACACGTCGCAGGAACAATCGGCGCTGTCGGAAATAACGGCCAGGGTGTCGCAGGCGTGTCCTGGAATGCCAAGATAATGGCTCTCAAGTTTCTTGATTATTCAGGCAGCGGTTATGATAGTGATGCTATCGAATGTATTCAGTATGCTACTCTTATGGGTGCAAACCTTTCGAACAATTCCTGGGGTGGAGGCGGATACAGCCAGGCACTCAAGGATGCTATAGACGCTGCCGGCAATGCAAACCAGGTATTTGTGGCTTCTGCTGGAAACGACTACGGCAACAACAACGACATTAATCCGACTTACCCAGCCAGTTATGCCTGCCAGAATATTATTGCGGTATTGGCTACTGATAAATATGACAATATGTCCAATTTCTCCGACTATGGTCCCACCTCGGTTGACATAGGTGCTCCAGGCAGCGATATTCTTAGCTGTCAACCTGGCTCAAATTATCAATACCTAAACGGCACATCAATGGCTGCCCCCCATGTAAGCGGTTCTGCCGCTCTCATTTGGTCCTTTTATCCTTCTATGCCTTATCAGCAGGTCAAGGACCTGCTAATCCAAACAGTTGATGAAATCCCTGCATTGGCCGGACGCTGTGTCTCACAGGGCAGGCTTAATCTCTTCAATGCCGTCAATGAAGTTAGCGTCTCATGGCTCGAATTTGTGCCCCAAAGCGGCTTTGTCCCTGCTGGTGAGGTAAATAATGTCTCTGTCTTATTCCATGGCGATGTGCCTGTCGGAACTTACCAGGGCCAAATCACAGTCTTCACGAACGACCCATATACGCCTGAAACAAACATCCCCGTAACTATGACAGTCGAACCGCTCGACTATTTCACAGAGCTGTTTGATTCCGGCAATAACGATATGGCAAACCGAACATTGACATTCATCCCGATCGGTTCGTGCCACTATTATAACCTGTGTATAGTGCCGGCTTCAGAATTTCCTGTTGACCCTGCCGGCGGTACAATCGTAACTCTTCATGACGATGACTACTATGAAATACAGCTTCAGAACAACACCATCAGTCTGTACGGCACCAGCTATGACACATTTTATATCGGCAGCAACGGCTATATCACCTTCGTGTCCGGCGATACACATTATCTCGAACAGTTTACCGAGCACTTCGCTCTGCCGAGAATTGCCGCGTTGTTTGACGATTTGAATCCTTATGCAGGCGGCTCAATCTCCTACAAGGAATTGCCCGACAGGGTCGTCGTGACATTCCAAAATGTTCCGGAATTCAACCTGACCACTACAAACAGTTTCCAGGTCGAAATGTTCTTCTATGGCAAGATAAGAATCACATTCCTTAATATTGCTGCGGTTGACGGCCTGACCGGACTTTCACAGGGTAATGGTGTGCCTGCCTATTTTACTGAAAGTAATCTCTCGGAATACGGCCTGTGTGAGACACCCGTAGGAGGGGATTTCGACATGGACGGCGATGTGGACTATGAAGACTTCGGGTTTTTCATATCTAAGTGGATGGATAGCAACTGCGATGAGAGCAACAGCTGGTGCGGTGAAGCTGACTTTGAGCCGGATGGCAATGTAGATTTCAGTGATTTTGCGATATTGGCTAAACACTGGCTCGAAGATGTTACCCCATAGATTAGTGTGAACTTAATAATCACTTGGCAACAGACGGATGTGTTTATCGCTCGTTTTCGATAAAGACATCTGGGAGGGTGAGCTGTTCAATTTCCTCGCTGCAAATCTTTATGAGTTGCGGGGCGGAATACGGCCAGCAGCTTTATTTGCTTTTTGTTTCTGGGGATTATTGTTTTAAGCTGTTTTGTTTCGGCTGACTTGTCGTCTCAGTGGCTTTGGGGACTGTGCCGCCCAGCGCCACTGCCATATCGCGAACGAGCTTGTCTGGGTCGTTTTTCGCCGCCCACTGCAGAACCCTGTCGAATTTTCCGTCTGCATCTTTTGCCAATAGATAAAGGGCCGTCATACGGACCGGCCATTCTGCATCGTTCATATTATCTGCCACCGCACGGGTCATTTCCTGGTCCATCTGCAAAGAGAGCATATTTGCCATAGTATGAACTTTGACTATCCATTCGCTATCGCCCGAATTGCGTAACAGTCCCGATTCGTTTATCAGCGCGGATTTTAACATTGTCGGCATCCAGTCGGCATAGAGGTATCTATAAAGCGGCTGACGGCCGGCCATCGCCTGTTGTTCCGTTAAAAGACCGACAAAAAGCTGGGCTATCATAATCTTTTGACCGGTTTGTCCGGTTGAGATTGAATTGAACCGGTTTCTCAGATATTTGCCTGTAAGGGCGATACCCGGACGTTTTATGAGCACTTTGGTTGGTTGTATATAAGTAAGTTTATTGGTTACCTCGCCCTCCGGCCTTGACGGATTGATTATCGGGTCGATATAAATCGTAAACTCTATATCCAGAGACGCCTGGGGATGGGCAAGCAATAACTGCCTGAGCCGGCCGGACACAAGCTGAACGGGGATGAGCATACTTCGGCCTGGCTCGATAAGAGGAGTTGTGCCGAACCTGCGGGATACCAGATTCGGTATCTTTTCTTCAAGGTCGCCGCTGACAACGGCGTCAATCCTTATATCGCCCGTGAACAGACTATCCTCGCTTATTACGAGCGGTTCAGCGGAATTGTTTTTTATTGCAACAGTGCCGTTGATTGTGCTGCCGTAAGAAAACTCGTTGCCGCGGGTGATGAGCTGAACGGAGAGTATCTCCTCCGGCTTGATAAATTCCGGGACAATCATCGGGCCGAGCGAACTTTTCAATTCAGCCAGGATGGTATCAGGATTGAGCGGCGGGGTATATGCTGCATCGAGCTGTAACAAAAGCTCTTTTGCATATTCGGCAACAATCGAACCAGGGTCTCTGGCTACTACAGACCTTAGTGTATTGATTGCCAGTCCCCTTTGTGACTCGTTAATTTGAATCTGAGCGAGGGTTAAATCTGCTATCTGGTTACGCTGATAATTATTTATAAGCGGCTTTGCCCATTCAGTTTGTTGATTCAATAAAAGTGAGTAGGCCAGAAGAGCAGCCGTAGAGGGTGAATTTGGTTCGGTCGAATAGGCCTTGTTGGCCCAGTCCAGAGATTTTTGCATATCAGGCAGCACAAAGCAGTAGAACCAGGCAAATTGCGTTGCGTTGACTCGCAGAGATGTTCTATCATCGAGTGCCCACTGCGGCTTTGTGCCGATTTGTGGACCCTGCTCGAGGAGCTGTTGTGCCTTTTCTTCAGCGGCCTGGAATATTCGATTTGCCTGTTCAGTATCGCCGATTTTCATTGCGGCTTTGCCGGCGATGGATTCAAGCAGCAGGTCGAACCGGCCCGCCCGACGTAACTCTGCGGCAATTTCCAGGCATTTGTTCTGGTTTTGCTGGGTGTTGTAGTAACAAATCGCCATTGGAAGGTAAATGCGTGCAGGCAGAGGTTCTGGTGGGAAAAGATAATGAAACAAATCGGCACAGTATTCATAGATATTGCCGGCCAGGTCGTATAGTTCCAGCCGTTCGGCATATTGTGCAAAGGCCAATCCGGTGTCGATATCAGCCGGATTTTCGAGCAGTGTTAATCTTAGTTGTTCGAGGTATACTGCCGGGCCGATTTGGCCGGGCATAATTTCAACCAGCTTTTCAAATGCTATCTTATTATACTTATTATCACTGTAAGCCCGGACAAGGTAAAATTGGGCGGCTTCCAGGTCTGGTTTTTCGGCCATTAACACACCAATAAATGTTGCCAGTTCAGAGCGCAAGACCAGGTTCTTATCCCCGAAGTTTCTTAACATCGCTTTAAGAAGCACCTCTCGTTCTTCACGGGAATTTAACTGTTCGAGCAGGTACTGAATTGCATATCTTACGACTTCAAGGTCAGCCGACTTATCTACGTAGTCCTCGAGCGCATAATACACGTTCTCTGAGTAATCTTGTTTTGTTGCCTGGCACATAAGCTTAATCAGCAGCGGTTGAATGTCACTGGCGCTGTTGTCCAGTTTTGTCGCTGCGGTTAAGAGCACGATTGCCTGTTCGACCTCCGCCGGAGTAATATCTTTAGAATTGGCCAGTTCATAACCAATTTCATAGAATACCTGGCTGACCAGTGGTGAGAATAGCTGCCTCACTTGGGTATCTCGTATCTGGTTACGGCTTGGTGCTTCACCTGGAAGAACTGGCGGCTCTGCGGCAACGGAGGGCTGTTCAGCCCTGAGGGAAGCTATCTCGCTGTCAATGGGATATGTTTCAATCCTTTGAGCTAAGGCCGAGAAAGAACAGACTAATAGTGTCAAAAAAATAACAAAAGACCTGCTGTTAAACATATTTCTCTCCAGCAAAACTACATAATGTCTTCCTTTAACATATTATCGGGCGAATGTTCCCTGTTGCTTTAGATATAAAATGATAGTCTGGAGTTCCGTATTTTCGCCAATATGACCCCTTTTTATTGCTATGTCCTTAAATATCAGTTCGGGTTTTAGATGTCAATTGTTGAGTTGCGGTAAAAAATCAGTTTTGTTATCAAATATTAGTTTTTTTGTTATTACTCGGCCTGCCGCTGGTTAGCAGGGCAAACTGTTCGATATGTAATAATCTTGCCACTAACAGATACACTACCGCCGCTGAAGGGATAGTTATAAGCAGCTTGAAGATGTTCGGCCAGCACTTCGATATCCACAGTGCCGCTATAATCACAGCAACCATACACAGTGTGGCAGCGGCCGTTTTCACTAATGTTTCTGCCAGACCGTCAAGGATAGAACCATCCAGCCGTTTCCGAAGTGATACAACAAGAATCACCACCTGCAAGTAGGAGCACAGTGCCGTTGAAAACGCCAGCCCACCCGTTCCCCAGACCCAGATTAAGGTCAGATTCAATAAGATATTCGCGCAAACCGCTATCAGGGCACTTCGCATCGGTGTTTTGGAGTCCTGCATTGAATAAAACGCACGGGTTGCTACCTGCTGAGCAAAATAGCCGCATAAACCCAGCACATAGAAAAGCAGCGTCCAGCAAACCATATTGGTGTCTCTGATGCTGAATCGGCCGTGCTGAAAGGCAAGCGAGATTAACGGCTTGGATATTGCTATCAATCCTGTCGCGGCGGGTATTGCAATAAAAGTAGCACAGCAGAGGCCCTTCGAGACCGTTCTGCCTAATTGTTGGAAGTCCTTCTTTGCTGCGTGGGCGCTCATCACCGGGAAAATTGCCGTTGCCAACGATATCCCGAAAATACCCAGCGGCAGTTGATACAGCCGTTGCGCAAAATAAAGATGTGATACCGAGCCACGCTGCAAAGGATATACAATCTCTCTTCCCAGCAGGATAAAGGTATTCCCCTTTTCTATCGAACTGGAAAACCACCATGCAATCAGGTCATCGGCAAGGGTATTTATCTGGGTAACCGTCAGACCCAGTATCATAGGTCCCATCAGTATTATGATTTTCTTAAACGGCTCTGAGTAAATCTGCCACGCAGGTCTTATGGAGACGCCTGCAGAGCGAAGTGGCGGCACCTGTATCGCTATCTGTATAAACCCTGCGACAACTACGGCAGCGGCGACGAAAAAGACCTGGTGTTCCGGCTTTATTTCAAATGCCCAGCCGGTCAGCAGTAAACTTGCGATAATGAATATATTAAGCACTATCGGAGCGGCTGCCGGCGCTGCAAAATGCCTGTGCACATTTAAAATGCCGGCCAATATCGCTACCATACAGACCAGCAGCATATAAGGCAGCATAATCGATGTTAAAGAGAGGACGAGCCGGGTCTCATCTATTTTGCTGAAGAGTTTGTAATAGCCCCAGATGCCGGCCTGACCAATCAGAACAATCGCAGCCAAAAGTATGAATACTACAGTTACTACTGTGTTAATCAGTTGTTTTGCCTGTTCAGGTCTGTTTGCAAGCTCTTCGCTGTATATAGGAATCAATGAGGCCGAGGCGGCCCCTTCGCCGAATAATCTCCTGGCAAGATTGGGAATCTTGAAAGCAATGGTCCAGGCATCAAGCAGGGCGTTGGCGCCGAAGAAATAGCTGTATGCCATATCGCGAGCAAACCCGAAAATCCGGCTGACTGCTGTTAGAGAGGCAATTTGTCTAAAGCCCTTTATCATTGGCTGTCCTCATATTGTTCATCGCTCATTATGCTTTCGGTGCCACGCTGAAAGGTCTGCACCGCCCGATGTTATTCAGCATTCCTATAGAAGCCATACTGACTAATAAGCTCGAGCCGCCGTAGCTTACCAGCGGCAATGTCAGGCCGGTGATTGGCATCAAGCCCATTGTCATACTTACATTAACGATGACCTGGATTGTAATAATTGCGACAATGCCGACAGCGAGCAACCTGCCGAACGGATCTGTGTTGTTGCCTGCAATTTCCAAACCACAAGAAACAATAATTCCATAAAGCCCAAGGACAATCACACAGCCAAGTATGCCCCACTGGTGTGCAATTATTGCGAATATAAAGTCGTTGTGTCTTTCAGGCAGAAAGTTGTATTTGACAAACGGCCCCTGCCGAAATCCATACCCTTTGGCATGATTCGTTCCGCCGGAAGCAACTGCATATTTTGAACGAACGAGGTGGTAACCCCAGTCGTTTTTCCACTGCTTTGAACTGAATTTTCCGCCCACAAGAATTTTGCCCAAGGTTGGGTATTGTTCGGCCCTGTTGCGAATCCAGCTGTTTTGCAGCAGCACACTGCTTATTCTGCTTCTCTGGTAAGGCCTCATCTTAAACCAGAGCATCGGGCTTACCATAAGCGCCAAAAGTATTATAATCAGCAGGTGTTTCACCTTTGCTCCTGCCACGAACAGCATTGTAAATAAAATCGGCATCATCAACAGCACTGTGCCGAGGTCCGGTTCGAGCAAAATCAAAACCATCGGCAGCAGAGTCAGAATAAACGGCCCGATTAAGAACCTGAAATTGCGGTAGTTGCTGCGATAGCGAAGATACCACGCCAGGGCCAGGATGTATGCCAGCTTGCAGATTTCCGACGGCTGTAGTGTGAGAAAATTACCGCCTGTTATTTTAAATCTAATCCATCTGTGTGTCCCGTTGATTTCAGGCACAAAAGGAAGCTCTGTAATATATCTCCCAATCAGTAACGCCCCCAGAAGCAGCAGCACAAAGGCGTATATCCAGTAGCTTAAAGCTCCGAATCGTCGGTAATTAACAAGGTTGACGGCTATGAAGCCGGTCGCAGCAATAACAGCGAAAATGAGCTGTTTTTTCCACAAGGTGCTCAAATCTTCAATTTGGCCGGCTGCACTGGGCTCTGCAGGATTGCCTACCGCATAAATAGTCGCTATCCCGATGGCAATCAGGGCAAAGGTGGTTGCCAGCAGGCATAGTCTTACAGCTACAAGTCGGCCTTTTAAAAAGTGCAACATAAACGGAAAAAATAACATAGAGGCGTGAAAATTGCTATACGAACTGGGAAATCGTAAGAAAATTATTTTTTCTGTCTGGTATCCGGATTTATTTTTTTCAGTCAAAAAAGGATTCAAGGACCTATATTTATCCCAATTGGAACCCGAAAACGCATTTTGGGGGTCTTTTCACCTCTAAATACCGATTTTCTGTTCAAAATCTCGATTTTTTTGAGTTTTTGTCTCGGCTGTAACAGAAGTTGGCGGTAAGATAAAAAGCGTATTTTATGCGTTTTTTTGCACGTTTTCCGCCTATAATCAGAGATGAAAAAGTTCACAAAAAATCTTGTAAATTCCTGATTTTTTTTGCATTTTCTCTTGACTTTGCGCGAGTACTTGTGTTATCATACTATTGTTCTTCACCAATATAAACCTGTGTCTGTAGTTGTATTGTGGCACACATTTTCGCCTGTTGGCGAGAAAGGAGGAGACTAAGAGACAGATGTTGTGTCATTCCGGTTGTTCCTGCTTGCCGGAAAGCTGTGCTCAATGATTCAAAAAGTTAGAGTGTTTAAGTACCAAAAGTTGAGTAAAAGCTTATTGTTATAGCAGGTGACCAAGATTGTGCAGGGTGTGTGGTCCTGCCAAGAAGAAAAGAAAGGAAGGTTGTATTATGAGAAAGATTAGTCTAATCCTGGTAGTTCTTTTGATGGCTGCTCCGGCGTGGTCAGCCGTCACCATTACCTGTAGCAACGTTGGCTATGAAGTCACCGTCAGCTACAATTTTACAGGTGAGCCGAACAGTGTAAGGGCATTTGCTCTGGATATTACTATTGACACCGGTACTATCACCGATGTGAATGATGATGTAAATCCAGACTATACCATTTATCCCGGCTCTATAGTAATTGCTGGTGGTGTAGTCACCGACGATGGTAATGCGGTTGCCGACCCCTGTGACTATCCTTCGGATACACAGCCAGGCGTTGGCTCAAGCGGTATTAC
>CAZBWE010000066.1:0-12552 GCA_964495465.1 uncultured Pirellulales bacterium | reverse complement strand
AATCGCAATCCGCAGTGGATGTGCTATCGCCTTTGCAATCTCTGCCTGTTTTTCATATAGCAGTTGTTTCTTCAAATTCGACATTTGTTTCCTTTCAGAACTTAGTAGCTATATGATTATATACTCATATAGTAATATGAAGTTTGGGGAAATCAAGAATTTTTGGAGAATTTAAGAAAGAATTTATGGTCAAATCAGTATTTTTTTCTAAATCTTGCGGCGGGGATGTTGAGGAGCTTGCGGTACTTTGCGACGGTTCGCCTGGCCAGATTTTTTATACCGGCCTCTGCAAGTTTTTTGCATATCTGGGTGTCGCTTAGAGGCCTGGTTTTATCTTCGGCGTCGATAATCTGCTGCAGTTTGCCCCGGACGGCTTCCCAGCTTAGGCCTTCGCCGTTGGCGTCTTCGGTGCCGCCGCTAAAGAATTTTCGCAGAGGCAGTATTCCCCACGAGCACTGCATGTATTTGCCGGCAACGGCGCGGGAGACGGTGGCCAGATGCACTCCAACTTCGTCGGCGACTTTCGACATCGGAAGAGGACGCAGGTAGAGCTGGCCGTTGTCAAAGAAATCCTTCTGATATTTCACTATTGCTTTGGCTACTTTGAGCAGGGTGTTGTTTCGCTGCTCTATCGCATCTATAATCCACCGGGCGGAAAGGATGTTGTCCTGCAAAAACTTTTTTGTTTTTTCACCTATACTCTCATTTTTTGCCAGTTTTACATAGTAGTTATTTATCCTTAAGTTCGGCACGTTGGTATCAGCCAGGCGGACGGTGTAGTCATCACCGTTTTCCGATGGCTCCACAATTACATCGGCGGTAATTGGGTAGTTTCGGTCCCGGCCAATTTGTAAGCCGGGGGAAGTATCAAGCTTGCTGATGTGTTCTACAGCACGGTTGATTTTCTCGAAGTCGCAATTCATCTTTCTGGCGATATCCGGCAGCCGATTTTCAAGCAGCTCATTTATATGTTCGGAAATCAGCCGCTTTTCAAAGCTCGCATCGGTGTCTCCATTTTGCTTTTCTTTTGCAAAATGGGGTTTTTCTTCGGTGCTTTGAGCCATCTGGATGAGCAGGCACTCACGCAGGTCGCGTGCACCGACGCCCGCCGGCTCTAACTGTTGCACAAGCTCCAGTGCGGCCTTCAAATCATCGAATGTGAAATCGTTTCTGTCTTTGTTATGCAGCTGCTCTAATCTTACCGATAAATACCCCCTGTCATTGATGTAATCGATAATCATACTGCCGGCTTTTTTAACGGCTTCCGGGACCTCGACCATCTGCCATTGCTCTGAAAGATATTCGTGCAGCGATAGTGGATATGCCGCCGTATTTTTCAGTGCCTCCAGTTTTTTGTCCGGCTGGTCGTATCGTGGACGTGGGTGGTAGGGCTCGGCCTGCTGCAGATAGTCATTGTAATCATCGCTGATACCGTCAAGACGCTGAAAGTCCTCGACCTTGTCATTGTCGGTATTAACGATGAGGTCCTTTTCGCCTATATCATCCGGAGTTTGCTCTTCGACCGGCTCGGCTTCTTCGGGATTTGAGGGCTCGGAAAGCTCCAGTATGGGGTTGCTGTTCAGCTCCTGCTCGATTCTTTCCTGAAGGGCAAGGATTGGAAGCTGGAGAATCTCCATCGATTGAATCATATGCGGAGCGAGCTTCATCCTTTGCTCCATCCGCAGGTCACCTCTCATCTCCAGCTTCATAGTTGCACCTGTAAACTAACCTGACTCGTATCTCGAATTTCGTCTGTTATCTACTGTGAGCGAGGAACTATAGACAACTTTATTATATCATAAGCGGGCAGGGATACTTCGTCAAGAATCTGTTGGTGGTTTAAAAATTGCTGATTACTCTAATTGTCGTCTTCCGATTATAGCGTCGGTAAGCATTTTGCCGCTTGCGTATTCGATTGTGCTGCCTGTGGGCAGACCTCTCGCCAGGCGGGTGATTTTAACGCCCGTATCTCTAAGCAGCGAGCTTATATAAAGTGCTGTTCCGTCGCCGGCCATATTGGGATTGGTGGCCATTATGATTTCCCTGACTTCGCCTTTTCGAATGCGTTCGACGAGCTTATCAATGGTCAAATCGTCCGGCTCGACTCCGTCCAGTGGTGCAATATGCCCGCCGAGCACGTGGTAGAGCCACTTGCACGCCCCGGTTTTCTCCAGGGCAACCACGTCTTTGGGCTGCTCGACAACGCATATCAAGCTCTTATCCCGCCTCTGGTCGGAGCATATTTCGCACGTTGGCTGTTCCGAGTAATTGTAGCAGACTTTGCAGCGTTTGATTTTGTTTTTGACATCTCGGACGGCATTAGCTAATGCCATAGCTTCATCCGGCCGGGACTTCAAAATATGAAAAGCCAGCCGTTCCGCTGTCTTCGCCCCTATCCCCGGCAGCTTCCCAAACTCCTCTATTAACTTATTCAAACTTTCAGTATAAACGCCACTCACGATTTATATCTCTTGATATGTTCTGATGAAATAATCAATAATCATTTTCTTAGTCTTCTTCGATACCGGTGATTGTAGCGTCGAGGCCGATGAGGACGGTCTTTACGGCGGGGTCGCTCATTATTTCGTTTCTGCTCCGTATGGTTGTTTTCGTTCGTTGCTTATTGTTCACCTCTGTTTTTTCATCCATCCTCCGTCGTCCGTTCTCCGCCTTCTGTCGTCCGTCCTCCGTCGTCTGTCGTCCGTCGTCTGTCGTCTGTCGTCTGTCCTCTGTCTTCCCTCGTTCCTCGTCCCTCGTTTCAATCCTTACGTTTATCGGCTGTTTTTTTTTAACGTCAGGAGCAGAACCACCCTGCAACTGCGACAGAAGAACGTCAACATTCAGGAAATGCTCGCTCAGGGCAAACCGCAGCAGCAGGGCATCCAGAAGCGCTCTTGGAGTGTCGCTGTTTTTCAGCGTCCATCGCAATTTTTCCAGTGCGGTGATATTGTAAACAAGCGCAGCGGTATC
The DNA here is from genome assembly GCA_964495465.1 of uncultured Pirellulales bacterium. Lineage (GTDB taxonomy): Bacteria > Planctomycetota > Phycisphaerae > Sedimentisphaerales > Anaerobacaceae > CAZBWE01. The sequence continues at coordinate 9,582 of CAZBWE010000066.1, read as the reverse complement.
GAATTTTTCAGCTAATTCGCCTGCGCGTTTTCGCTGCTCGCTGGTCAAAGCCAGAAGCACGCTGTCAACTCCTGTCGATTTAACCACCATCAAATCCCGCATATAGTCGATAAGCGAATCGACAATCTGCACCTCGCCTATGCCGCTGTTGATTAAATCCTCAATGGCCGAAAGCGTCCCGGCTGCATCGCTGTCGCCGATTCTGGCGATTAGATGATAGATTTTTTCGCTGTTCGCCCTGCCTAAATATTGCTCCAGCAGTTCAGTTGTTAAAGGTTCGATACCGGTACTTATCAATCTATCCAGCAGACTCAGGCCGTCTCTCATCGAGCCGTTTGCCATTTTTGCTAACGGCAGAAGAATATCCTCTTCGTATTTTATTTTTTCCTGCTTGAGGATGGACTTTAGCTGCTCTGCGATTTTGGTTGCCGGGATATTATTAAAATCGAACCGCTGGCATCTGGATTGAATGGTCAGGATGACTTTATTCGGCTCGGTGGTGGCAAATATAAACTTGACGTGGCTGGGCGGCTCTTCCAGCGTCTTAAGCAGGGCATTAAATGCGCCCGTTGTCAGCATATGAACTTCATCGATGATATAGATTTTGAATCTCGACCGTGCAGGGCGGTATATGACGTTTTCGCGAAGCTCACGAATCTCGTCAACTCTGTTGTTCGAGGCGCCGTCTATTTCGATGACGTCGATATCTTCACCGATATTTATTGCCGTGCAGCTATCGCACTTGCAGCACGGCTTTGTGGTCGGCCCATCGACGGAAAGGCAGTTAAGCGATTTTGCCAGGATTCTGGCCATAGTAGTCTTGCCGACGCCGCGTGTGCCCGAAAATAGATATGCGTGAGCGACCCTACCGGTCTTGATGGCGTTTTTGAGCGTCTGGCTGATTGCATCCTGCCCGACGACGTCATCAAACGTCTGCGACCTGTATTTTCTTGCCAGTACTGTATAAGCCATAGCAATTTAAAAGGCCGGGTTTACCCACAGCACAGCTAAGCACACACTTATGGCTGCTCGGTTCCCCGCCTGACCAGGTTTGCGGGCTCGGCTTGCATGGGACCCGGCCATAATAATTGATTAATGATTATTTACTATTGATTATTTCATTTCTGATACAATATGCAGCTTAGTATAGCAGAGCTGTTGACAATTTTCCACGAAAACATTTTTAATTCCTCGAACTTTCTATTTTGTGGTTTTCGGCGGTTCACCAATGCAATTTGCTTGACAATTTTTGCCTTGCTGGATACGCTGCGAGTGGAAAATGAAAATTAAAAGCCAAAAATATGTTAGTTGCCGGCTGGCGATTATTTTTATGTCTCTTGTAAGCTTATTGTCTGCCGTTGCTGTGGCGCAAATACAGCAGCCGTCATATCTTGGGTCTGTTTCGGGCAGCACCTTGTGCTGTGACTATACCTATCTGTCCGGTTTATCAGACGGTTTGATAAATGCACTCTGCCTCGAGAGATATACCACATTTGCTGCAAAAGTACCGGCCTTTCCCGGCGCCGAGGGTGCCGGTATGTGGGCTGTCGGCGGGCGAGGGGGGAAGGTTTATGAGGTTACGAACCTTGACGACAAAGGCCCCAGCTCTCTGCGACAGGCCGTCGAGGCAGAGGGGGCCAGGATAATCATTTTTCGAGTCTCCGGCACTATAGAACTGAAGTCGCCTTTGGTGATAGTGAATCCTTATATTACTATCGCCGGGCAGACTGCGCCGGGCGACGGTATTTGTCTGAAGAACTATGCTCTTCACGTTGCAACCCAGCATGTGATTATCCGCTATATACGCTGCCGTCCGGGCGACGATATGGGTGAAGCGGTGGACGGCCTGACGGTTGGCGAGGGCAGCTATAACGTCATAATCGACCATTGTTCGGTAAGCTGGGGAGTGGATGAAACGCTGTCCGTCGCCGACCATGGCAGCGGCCCGTTAGGCAATGTTACCATTCAGTGGTGTATGATTACCGAGAGCTTGAATTGTTCGGTTCACCCGAAGGGATGTCACGGTTATGGTTCCTTAATCGATGGGTGTTATGGCAACAGATATACTTTTCATCATAATCTTTATGCGCATCACAGGGGCCGAAGTCCCCGCCCGGGTAATTACCTCACATCCGATATCGACCCTGTCGGTTTAGTGTTGGATTTCCGCAATAACGTGATTTACAACTGGAGCGGCTCATACGCCGGATATAATGCCGATGGGGCAAACGGCAGAAAAAGCCTGACAAGAATGAACTTCGTCGGCAATTATTACAAGCAGGGCCCGGATTCTAAAGGCACATTTGCTTTTCGGGAAGACACCGCTTCCAGCAGGGCATATTTTAGCGGTAATAGTATGGATGGTACTATACCGGCTGACCCATGGTCGCTGGTTGATTTCAGGAAATTTTCTGATGCCGATAAACAGGCATACAAGCAGTCTGAGCAGATACCCGTCGCACCTGTGACCACGGATGATGCCCACACGGCTTACCAGAGGGTCCTCGCGGATGTCGGTACTGCTGCTCCCAGGCGTGATGAGGTGGATATTCGCGTTATAAATGGTGTGATAAACGGAACGGGCGGTATTATCGACGACGAAGACGATGTCGGCGGCTGGCCAGTCCTGAACTCTCTGCCTGCTCCTGTTGACAGCGATAATGACGGTATGCCGGATGACTGGGAAACCGAAAGGGGCCTTGACCCGAAAGATGGCTCCGACGGCTCACTGGATAGCGACAGTGATGGTTATACCAATCTCGAAGAGTATCTCAACGCTTTGGTTTAGTTTTAAATCCTAAATCCTAAATCCTAAATCGAAAATCGTAAATCGTAAATTAATTTGGGGTTTACAAATGAACGTACTTTTAATCGGCAGCGGCGGGCGTGAGCATGCAATCGCCTGGAAACTCGCTCAATCGAAGAACCTGGACAAACTTTATATAGCTCCCGGTAATCCCGGCACGGCTGAATGCGGGGAGAATGTCCCTATTGCGGACACCGATATCGACAAGCTCCTGGATTTTGCAAAGCAGAACAAAGTGGAGCTTGTGGTAGTCGGCCCCGAGGACCCCCTGGCAGCCGGAGCTGTTGATGTATTTGAGGCAGCCGGCATCAAGGCATTCGGGCCCGGCAAAAAGGCGGCTCAGCTCGAAGCGGACAAGGCTTTTGCGAAGCAGTTGATGCGCTCGGTTGCCGTCTCAACTGCTGAAGGCAGAGTCTTCGATAGATTCGAAGAGGCCAAAGCATATATAGCCAGCAGGGACGAAGCGGTCGTAATAAAAGCAGCGGGCCTTGCAAAGGGCAAAGGAGTTTTTGTCTGCGAAGAACCCGCTGACGGAATATTGGTTGCTGAGAAGATAATGTGTGATAATATGTTCGGCCCAGCAGGCGAAAAAATCATCGTCGAAGATAAATTGCTGGGTGAGGAGGCGTCCATACTTGCCTTCGTGGATGGCCGGAATATTTACGTTATGGAATCATCGCAGGACCACAAGCCCATCGGCGACGGAGATACCGGGCCTAATACCGGAGGAATGGGGGCTTGCAGCCCGGCTCCGGTGGTTACAGACGAATTGTTGGACAGGATATCGCGCGAAATTCTCGTGCCGGTTGTTGATGGTATGAATCGCAACGGCTCGCCGTACAAGGGTGTGTTGTATGCCGGTCTAATGATAACCTCCGCCGGGCCGAGGGTGCTGGAGTTTAATGTCCGTTTTGGCGACCCGGAAACCCAGCCGATTTTAATGCGGCTGAAAAGCGATTTACTGAATGTTTTGCTGGCGGTTTGTGACGGCAAATTGGACCGAATTGACCTTGAATGGGACCAGCGCCCGGCCGTTTGTGTCGTGATGGCTTCAGCAGGTTACCCGGGAGATTACGAAAAGGGCAAAAAAATCACCGGCTTGGATGATGCCGAACAAATGAAGAATGTTGTCGTATTCCAGGCGGGCACCAAATGTCAAAATGGCGATGTTGTTACAAATGGAGGCAGGGTCCTCGGAGTAACTGCACTCGGACAGACCATCGCAGATGCAAAGAAAAGGGCATATGAAGCTGTAGCTCTGATTAAATTCGACGGTGCCTATTACCGCCGGGATATCGCAGATAAGGCAATTGATAAATAATACTTGATACTCGATACTTGTCTCAGGGTAGGCACCGCTCAGAACTCGACGGGAATCGGGCATCGAGGAACAAGAATCAAGATGGCTCAAACCAGGACAAAAAAATCAAAACTCGATACCGTTATTCACCGGCTTCTTGCCGTCCTGCTGCTGATAGTTATCTTATCACTTGCTTTTATCCTGGCCGTGCGCGCCCTTCCTCACATTGCCATTGGCCAGATTGCCGAGCTTACCAACACGAAAATCGAGGCTCAATCGGTTGATTTAAATATCGACGGCTCTGTCTATATCAGGAAGCTCGTAGTCAGCCCTTACAAAAAACAGAGGTACGATGACACTATTTTCAAGGCGGAGACGGTTTATGCACGTTTTGGTGTAGGCAGCTTGTTTTTACTTCGGCCTCGCCTGAAGGTTATAGATGTCAGCGATTTTGTTTTCAACGCACAATACGATGTGGACACAGACCGCTGGAATTTATCTGCGCTGAAAATAAAGCTTCCTCAAGACGGTTCCGGACAACTGCCGAGCATCCGGCTCGAAGCGGGTAAGCTCCAATACAGCAAAATCTCGGAAGGTCGGGTAAAAGTTGCCGCCTCTGTGCCTGTTAAGGCGGAATTAGGATTTGATGAAGAGACTCAGCAGGGCTACAAGTTTGATATTACAACCGCCACGCTGACCAGCGGTTATGGTAAAAGCCACCTGACAGGTTCCTGGGAGCCGGGCCTTCTTACGCTTACGGGCGGTCTTTCTTCCACGGATATCTCTGTGCTTGAAATGGCCTGGTCTATAGATGTTCTGGCCGCTGAGTTAAAATACGAACCTGACAGCGACTATTCGTTTGCGCTGAGAATAAAAGGTTTGCATTCCAAACGAAGCCTGCTGCTCGATAAATTTGCATTAATGGGGCCTTCTTTTTTGGAGAAGTCCGGCCCATTCGCCGCCTTACAGAAATTTTTTAGCCGGTATAGTCCCGCCGGCAGAATCAATATTAAACTCGATGCATCGGGCAATCTGAAGCAGCTCGCCGAAAGCACTTTGACAGGCATAGTTGACTGCTGTGATGTTACGATTTGCGACAATAAGTTTCCCTACCCGATAGAGAATCTGACCGGAATAATTGATTTCACCAGAGACAAAGTGACATTGAATAACCTCTGCGGCAGACACGGAGATGTTAAGCTTTTCTTTAACGGCTGGTCCGGCGGATTCGGGGATGCCTGGCAATATCAAACTCGTATGACAAGTAGTAATATGGCTCTGGATGATGATTTGTATAATGCCTTGAACGAAAGGCAGAAAAAATTCTGGACCGTTTTTTCTCCGAGCGGCAAAGCGGCAATAGATTACCGCCTGACAAGGCACTCACCGACCGACGAAGGAAAAACACTTGTCGTTGAGCTTCTTGGCACCGATGCCGTGTACCAGCACTTTCCCTATCCGTTAAAAAATCTTTCAGGCCGGCTCTTTTTCAATCCCGATGATATAATTTTTTCCAATGTGGTCTCGCAAGTAAACGAGCGAAAAATTATCGTCAACGGCAGGGCCATAACGACCGGTGACAATGGGCCTGTATATGATATTACAATCGACGTAAATAACATACCGTTGGATTCGACCCTTGAAGCGGCGCTGCCGCCTCAGCAGAAGAGCTTGTATGAGCAGTTTGCCCTTGCCGGCCTGGGCGATGGTCATATAAAGGTTTCCACATCCGGGCAGGATACCAACTCAGTATCTTTTACCGCCGATTTGTCTTTCAGGGATGCTTTTTTAAGGTCGAAGCAGCTGCCGTTAGCTGTCTCCGACATATCGGCAAGTGGGATTTTTACTCCTGATATGATACTCATCAAAAGTTTCGTCGGCCGGCATAGTGATGGTTTGCTTTCCGTCCTCGGGCGGATTTGGCTGGGCCAAAAATCTCAGCAGCTTCAGTATTCGCTGACGCTGAGCGGCAGCAACGCCGAGTTAAACGACCAGTTGTTCGGCCTGTTACCGAAGCCGCTGGAGAGAAACGTCCTTGAATTTCAGCCCGTCGGCAGGATAAATTACATCGCAGTTTTAGACAAGGGCGACAGCAATGACTATCCCGATTACAATATAACGGTGGATTGTCTCGGTGATGGCATAAATTACAAGAGGTTTCCTTATCCATTAAAAGATATCACCGGCCGCCTTATGATAACAAAAGACCTTATCAAGCTGACTGATGTTACCGCCGTCCCCGCTAATAGTATCATGATAGCCGAACAGTCGCCCGTCATAAAATTAAACGGCGAGATTGTCCTTACGGATAATGATTTCAGCAGCGCCCGGTTTCAGCTTGATGCTTGCAATATTTTTTTCGATGAACAGCTTGGTTTTGCTTTGCCTGAGTACCTTAAGCCCCTGTATCAGAAGCTGTCGCCGACCGGCTGGTTCGACGTGAATTCAGCAGACATAAAAATATCCGGAGCCGAGGACGGCCGAAAGTATGTCGATTTGGATGGCACTGTTAAATTCAGCGAGTGTAATTTCAACTTACCTGGTGTCATAAGCGAATTTACCGGTGAATTAAAGACCAAATGTCTGTATAAAACCGGCTATGGTTTCAATAATGGCCGGGCACTTCTTTCTGCGCAGATGCTCAGGATTGGCGGAAAGGCCTTTACGAATTTGCTGGCCGATGTGTATTATGATAATAATCGCCAGGTTTGGTTTAGCAAAAACCTTGTTGCCGACCTTTATGGCGGCGGGCTCACGGGCGAGCTCGAATTCAAACAGCCGGCTGACAGCCCGCTGGAATATTTCCTGCAGGTGGGTTTTGATAATGTCGATTTGAAGCAGTATCTTTCGGACGCGAGCTATCAGTTGAAGTCCCCTGGCTCTGAGCCGCCGTTAGGCGATTATACCAGCGGTAAAATGGACGGCTCGTTGAGTGTCGGTTTTCAGGGCGGTGATAGTTATTCCCGCGTTGGGCGGTGCCGGCTGGACATCAGCGATATTCAGGTCGGAGAAATGTCACCGATGGCGAAGTTCCTACAGTTATTGAAGCTGACAAAGCCGAGAGATTACGCATTCAACCGGATGTTGGTCGATGCATACATTATGCAGGACAGGGTGTTTTTTGAGCAGTTCGATTTATCCGGCCAGGCTCTTGCTTTTACCGGCTCAGGCTGGATGGGCCTGAAAGACCGGAATATCAATTTGGTTTTTGCAGGCCGAGGCGACCGCCTTGCTTCGGCGGACCCTTCCATTTTCCAGTCTCTCGCTGAAGGACTTGGCCGCGCCGTTGTGCGCATCGAGGTAACCGGTGATATTTATGACCTGCACGTTGAGACAAAGGCATTTCCTGTTTTAGAGGATTCCCTGCAAATTCTTGGCACAAAACCGGCTGATTTGAATCAGTAGCCCTCAGTCACTCCCGGTTTTTCTAAGCGCAAGCGTGTAGATATTTTTCCCCCGCTTGAGAAATTTTCGTTCGTAGTTTGTTCCGGTTTTTTCTTCGTTCCCGGCGCCTGATGCGGGAAGAAATTCGACCTCTTCGAGTTTTTCATTTTGGGCCGCTGTTAGTTGTTTTATTTCTTCGAAATAATCGGCGTGGTCGGTGGCGATTCTGATTTGCCCGCCGGTCTTTAATGTGCGGATAAGCTGCTGCAGGTTGTCGGGGCAGAGCAGCCGTCTTTTATGGTGTTTTCTTTTCGGCCACGGGTCGGGGAAGTAAATGTGGTAGCAGTTCACGCAGTTGTCCGGCAGGAAATCGGCTATGAAACCGGCCGCTTCGGTTTGGATTATACGAACGTTTTTCAGCCCCCATCGTCCGATGCGGTCAACTGCGTGGCGATAGTATTTATTCGCCCATTCGATACCTAAGAAATTATCGTCAGGCAGTTCCTTTGCCTGGTTTAAAAGGAAGGTGCCCCTGCCGGAGCCGATTTCAATATGGACAGGGCCGCAGCGTCCGAAAATCCGGACAAAATCGATTTTTACGTCCAAATCCTCGGTTCTTAATGAAATCGATGGATATTCTTTCAGTTTTCGAGCCATTTTATTACTTTATGTCCATTAAAGGCATCAAATATACAAAACAGTAGGATTTAGCTTCATCCATTATACGAAAAATGCACCTTTAGGTGAAGTTTGCCCTTGCCTGCATGTCTTTTTGGGATTAAAGTATATATATAAAGCATTCGATAACAGGGCGATGGGTTGATTGTTGGCTGGTGCGACCTCATTATGGGACTTTAAACGCAGAGCCAAAAGGGAGAACTGAGAAATGATTCTCCAATTTATTAGAATACGGCGTAAGCAGATTCTGATAGACATCAATACGCAAAAGGATTTTCTCTTAGCTGACGGCAAGGCCTGCATAAGGAACCACAGGAGGGTTCTGGCGCACATTCGCAGGGTAATGGCCTGGGCGAGATGCCGCGGTGTCCCTGTAATTTCCACTGCTGAGGTTTACCCAAATAATAATGGCTGTAAGATTGACTACTGTCTTGACGGAACAGAAGGACAAAAGAAAGTTCGATATACACTGCTGGATAATCGTATAAGTTTTCCCGCTGACGGCAGCACGGATTTGCCGAGAGATATGCTTCGCCAGTACAGGCAGATTATTCTTCACAAGCGTTGCGTTGACCCCTTTGAAGAGCCGAGGATAGACCGGCTGCTCAGTGAAATTCGGGCCTGTGAGTTTATTCTGGTCGGCGCCTGTCTCGAAGGCGCCGTTATGGCGACCGCTTTGGGCCTACTGCAGCGGGGCAAGAGGGTCAGCATCGTTGTTGACGCCGTCGGCTCGAATAGTAAAAGAGAAGCCAGGTTGGCGCTACGCAAGATAGAGGCCAAGGGGGCTAAATTGATTGAGACCAGGAAACTTGCCGGCACGTCGCATCTAAGGCACGTCGGCGTATGTCACTGCCGAAGCTGCCAGAGCGAACACCAAAAAGAAATCATCGAATAAATTTGATAATTCGCCGATTCGCTAATCTTTTTTCGCCGAACAGTTTTCCTGCTTAGTTATCGGACGTCTTCGCCGACTCTTTTTTCATCATCAAAATAACCGGTGGATAAGTTTCCATAATAGGCGCCTTGAAATTGGGTTTGTTTGGGTTTGTTTTGCATATTGGTAATTGGTAAATGGTAATTGGTAACTGGTTATTTGGGCTGATGTTACGCTCATTTTGCTGTTTTGGAAATTGGGTTTGTTTTGCATAAAAGAGTTCATATTTCAGCCACAGAGGACACCGAGGGACAGAGATATTCAGCCACAAAGGTGCTAAAGCACGAATTTTAACCGCGGATTTGCGCGGAAAAATTGTCCACGAATCCATTCGACTGCGCTCAGGACAGGTTTACACGAATTATCACTAATTATATCTAACTCCATAATTTTGCGCTTTAAACTTTGGTTTTACGCTTTCAGCTTTAAATTTTCCGCTTCTTCCGAGATACGCTTCACGATTCACGAAAACCGAATCGT
>CAZBWE010000065.1:0-13094 GCA_964495465.1 uncultured Pirellulales bacterium | reverse complement strand
GTAGGCAGAAGATGTTTATAATCTCTTCCGATTGTTTTGAGCCGGGCGAGAGCTGTTTCTGCAATGTTCTTGACGGTCAGCCCTATGCTGAGAGCGGATTTGATTTGAATGTTTCGCAGGTTAAAAACGGCTTTATCGTTGAGGCCGATTCGCAAAAAGGCAGAGATTTCCTTGATAAGAATTCCAACCTGTTTACCGAAGTGCCTGAGAGTGCTTTGAATGAGCGGGATAAAATCAGGGCCGAGACAAAAAAGAAACTACAGGAGAATAATGCCGAGTTGAAATTTGATGCGACAATCAGAGATATTATGACGGAAACTCAGGACTGTGATGTGTATGACGAAGAGGCGAAGACCTGTGTTGAGTGTCAGGCCTGTACGAGGGTCTGTCCCACCTGTCACTGTTTTTATCTTTACGACACGAAGCAGAAGGATTATTTTGGCAAAATGAAGATGTGGGACAGTTGTATGCGGCTTACATACGCCCAGGTGGCCGGTGGTGCGAATCCGCGAAAGGTACTTGGAGAAAGATTGAAGCACCGTCTTATGCATAAACTTGCCTATTTTTTCGACAGATACGGCATCAATATGTGTGTCGGATGCGGCAGGTGTGTCGATGCTGAAGCAGGGGATATAGATATCCGGAGAGTATTGAAGAAGCTGAATCAGGAACTTAAAGGCAAAGGCAGGAAAGAAGCGAAAGCTACAAAATGAACCGCAATCTTTACCAACCTGTTAACGGTGAAATTACAGAAGTTATAGATGAATCGCCAACGATTAAGACATTTGTCGTTGTGCCTGAAGAAAAAATGAAGTTTAAGACGGGTCAATTTGTGGAGCTTACCCTGCCGGGTGAGGGGGAGGCGCCATTTACGCCGTCCTCGTCTCCTGCTGTAACCGACCAGATGGACATTACTATTATGAAGGCCGGGCGGATGACGGGACAGTTGCATAGTTGCAGAAAAGGACAAAAGGTTGGTATTCGCGGCCCGTATGGTAATGGATATCCGATAGATGATTTTGTTGGCAAGGAGATATACATCGTCGGTGGTGGCGTGGGTTTAGCGCCAATCAGGTCGTTATTTTTAACACTGGTTGACAGGATAAAGGATTTCGAAACTGTTGTGTGCCGGTACGGGGCGAAGACACCGGAAGATTTTATCTATAAAAACACGCTTTTCGGCTCCTGGCAGAAGATTGATGGTGTTGATTTGAGACTTACAGTGGACAAGGCAAATGGCCAGTGGAAAGACAATGTCGGTGTTGTAACGACGATTCTTAAACCTGATGATGTGGATATTAAAAACGCCGCGGCTGTGGTTTGCGGCCCGCCGATTATGATGAAGTTCGCTACACTGAAATTGCTGGAGTTTGGGTTTGCAGCTAAAGACATCTATCTTTCGATGGAAAAAAACATGAGCTGTGGCTTTGGTAAATGCGGGCATTGTATGATTGGGAAATATTATGTTTGCAAGGATGGGCCGGTATTTACCTACGAACAGATAAAAGACTATCCCAACATCTGGGATTAGGACAGATGAGGTTTTGTATGGGAGCGAAGTTAATAATAGATTTGGCAAAATGCGCAACTCAAGGCGAGTCGGGCGTGCGGTGTTCGTATAAGCATCATCCTGAGAACAAGGGTTTTGATTCGCTTCTTGAGATGATTCGTTTCGCCCTGGTTTGCCGCAGGTGCGAGTCGGCACCTTGTATAAGTGCCTGCCCCCAGGATGCTCTGGAGAAGGTGCCGAGCAAAAATAATGATGCAGGCATTCTTAAGCGGGCAAATATGCTGTGCACTGGCTGCGGCACCTGTGCGATTGCCTGCCCATTCGGAACGATATACACCGACCTTATCCCTTTTCCGAGCAGTGTTTGCGATGTGTGCAAAGGTCGGCTCGAGCCTGGCGAGAAGCCGTTATGTGTTAATACCTGCAAAGATGGAAGTATAGATTATAAAGAGGTTGTTGTAGAAGGAGATTTGGTAGAGGTTTTTGAGGATATCGTAGTTAAAGTCGCCGGCGGCAGTACCTGGGAGCCGTTTTTGAGAGACAGTGAAAAGGCAAAGAGATGAGTGTTTCCTTAAATGTTATATTTTGGATAGTTGTTATTCCAGCTACTGTTATCCTCGGCCTGGTTGCTTCCTGGATAGTGCGCAAGGTAAGTGCCCTTGTTCAGTGGCGTGTTGGGCCGCCGTTTTTTCAGCCTTTTTACGATGTTGCCAAGCTGACGGGCAAGGAGATTCTTATTCCTGAGCAGGCCCAGCGGGCCGTCTTTGTTGGTGCGCCGCTTATTGGCCTGGCGGGTGTGCTGCTGCTTTCGATGATGCTCTGGCGGATAGCTGTCACACAGTCTGCGTTTCTTGGCGACATTATCGTGGCGATTTACCTGATGGTGCTGCCTTCTTTGGCATTGATTCTTGGCAGCAGCGCCAGCGCAAGTCCCCACGCTACAGTTGGTGCCGGCCGCGAGATGAAGCTGGTTATGGGTTATGAATTGTCGCTCGTGCTTGCTTTTATCGTGGTAATTGTAAAAACAGCCGGGCTGGTCGGGCCGGGCGAGCAGCTTAGTTTGGCTGCGATTGCTCAGCACGCACCGGCTTTCAGCATATCCGGTATGCTGGCATTTTTAGTGGCGCTATTATGTATTCAGGCAAAACTCGGATTTGTTCCGTTCGATATGGCAGAAGCAGAAACCGAGCTTGGAAGCGGTGTTTTAATAGAATATTCCGGGGCGTTACTTGCCGTCTGGAAACTTATGCAGGCGGTGATGCTTGTGGTATTGCCTTTGTTTTTGGTAATGGTATTTCTCGGAGGTTTGAGTGCAGAGTTTTGGGCAGGGCTTGCAAAGCCGGTAGGGGGTGTCCCTGTGGGAATAATAGCTTTGTTGATTTTTGCGGTAGCAGGTCTGTTGGCAAGATTCAGCAAGTATATAGACATAATGGCATTACTGGCCTTGATTGGAATATGTGTATTGGCAGGGCTCGGCAAGTATGTGCTTATACTGGTGCTGATTATTTTGATAAAGAATACAAATCCACGTGTTCGGATTGACCAGGCAATGAAGTTTTTCTGGGTTTATTGTGGTCTGTTATTGGCTTTGGCTGTTGTGTTGGCCTTGATAGGTAATACTTTGGGCTGCAATTGGTTATGAGCTTGCCTTGAGCCCGTTCGGTTTCGCTCAGGGTGAACTTCGCCGCAGGAATTGATTTATGGGTTTGAAAATGAAAGCATTGAAAAAGTCGGTATGGGTATTTCACGTCAATGCCGGCGCGTGCAACAATTGTGATATCGAAATCGTTAATCTGCTTACGCCTAAGTTCGATATTGAACGGTTCGGTATCAAGTTGGTTGGCTCTCCTCGGCACGCTGATGCTTTGCTGGTAACCGGTGTGGGCACACGCCAGGCGGCAATACGCTTAAGGGAAATATATCGTCAGACGCCGAAGCCCTGTATTGTTTTTTGCATAGGTGCCTGTGCCGGCGGGACAGGTATCTTTGAGGGAGGGTATCACGTTGCAGGGCCGGTTGATAAGATAATCAGGGAAGTGGACCCTAATGCCATTATCGCCTATGTGCCGGGCTGTCCACCGAAGCCGGAAGCTATGATATCGGGCGTGCTGAAGGTCCTTTCGACTCTATAGCGAGATAAGAAAATATGAAACAGGAAGAATTAAATACCAAACTGTTAGAAATAAAAGGCAAGCTTATAGACGTAGAGCATAAGCCGCATAACAGGATATTTCTTCTGTGTGAGTCGGAAAATGCCTATGCTGTCAACAAATTTCTGTTTAAGAACGTGGCTTTGAGATTTATTACTGCAACCGGAATCGATTCTGATGATTGTTTTGAAATTCTCTATCATTATTCAAATGACGAGACCGGCTGTGTGGTAACGGTGAAGGCGTTTATCCGGGGACGTGATAATCCTGCGATAGAGTCAATTACGCCGTTTTTGCCGGGCGCCGAATGGATTGAAAGGGAAATACACGACATATTGGGAATTGATTTTAAGAACCATCCGAATCTGAAGCGGCTTATTCTGGCTGATGATTGGCCGGAAGGTGTATATCCATTGAGGAAAGAAGCAAAGAAATGAAAGAGACCATTAAAAAACCTGTTCTTGCGGTTGGGCCGTTTCATCCCTTGCAGGAGGAGATGGAGTTTTTTCAACTTACTCTCGATGGTGAGAAGGTAACAGATATAGATGTGAGAATATCTTACAATCATCGCGGCATAGAAAAAATCAGCGAATCTTTGCAGTTTGACCAGGTCCCGTTTTTGGTATCCAGAGTTTGTGGGATATGCTCGGCCTCTCATCCTTTGGCCTATATAAATGCGGTTGAGGAGATTGCCGGAATCACACCGCCTGAGCGTGCTCAGTATATCCGTGTTATTATCAATGAGCTTGAGCGCATCCACAGCCATTTATTGTGGGTGGGCCTGGCTGGTCATTTTATCGGTTACGACACCGTCTTTATGTGGGCGTGGAAATATCGTGAGCCGGTTCTTGATTTGCTTGAAGAAATCACCGGCAACAGGAATAATTACGGAAATGTAAGGGTAGGCGGCTGCAGAGAAGATATTCCCAACGAGCTTGTTCCAAAGATGCTGAAAGAAATGGATAAGGTGGACAAGAAAACAGCGATGCTGACCAATGCTGTCCTTGATGACCCTATTATACACGCCCGGCTTAAAGGTGTTGGTGTCCTGACGAAGCAAGCCGCTATCGATTATGCGGTAACAGGCCCGACTGCCAGAGGCAGTGGCGTTGCAATTGACGTCAGGCGCGATGACCCGTATGCCGCCTATGCCGATTTGGACTGGAATGTGATTAGCCAGCCCGAAGGTGATGTTTTTGCCAAGGCGGTTGTGCGTCTTCTTGAGGTTCTTGAGGCCGTTAAGATAATAAAACAGGCACTGAAAAAGCTTCCAGATGGTCCTGTTACCATAGAGGTCAAGGAAATCCCGCCGGGTGAAGGATGCGGGCGCGCTGAAGCGCCAAGAGGGGAAACATTCCATTATGTTCGCAGCGATGGCGGCAACAGGCCCGTCCGCCACAAAATCAGGGCGCCGAGTTATGTCAATGTGCCTTCATTTAAGGCCTCCTGCATTGGAGAAGACATTGCTGATGTTACAATAACGCTCGCTGCGGTTGACCCCTGCTATAGCTGTACCGAGAGACTGGCCGTTGTTGACGGACACAACAAAATTCTTCATAACTATGAGAGTTTGTTGCAGATGAGTCACGAAAAAACGGCACGTATAAAGAAGGAAATCGGCGCACCAGAGTGGAAATTGGAGGATATATAAGTTGGAAATAAATATTCTGCCATTTATTGTCTTTTTTCCTCTTGTTGTCGGCTTTGTGCTGTTGTTTTTGCCGAACAGATTCAGACCGCTTTCCAGCGGCTTAGCGCTGATTATATCAATTGTCACTTTTATATTAGGCATTTTGATATTTAAGGTCGCCAGGGAATATCAGGTTAGCTTTGCCTGGTCTGTTTTTCAAATTGGCGATTTCAAACTTGACCTGTTGCTCAATGCTACGGCCCTTGGGACATTTATACTGATGTTTGCTATGGGCTTTGGATTTTTGATTACTTTATATTCGTTGAAATCGATGGCCGGGGCAAAACGATTGAATGAATATTATGGCGCCATTCTTATTACCATAGGTGGTTCGGCCGGGATATTGCTTAGTAATCATTTGCTGTTTTTACTTATATTCTGGGAGATTGTTACTGTTTCGCTGTATATTATGATAGCCACAGGGGGTAAAAATTCCAATTTTGCGGCGACAAAAAGCTTTGCGATGATAGGGGCGTCCGATGCCGCTTTTCTGCTGGGGATATTGATGATATGGTCGCTTTCCGGCACACTTGTTATCTCCGATATCGGCTTGGCGACAAATTCCGCACTTTCTATCATAGCATTCTTACTGCTAATGACAGCCGCCATTACCAAAGCTGGGGCATTGCCCTTACACACTTGGCTTCCCACCAGTGGTGAATACGCACCGGCTTCGGTGATGGCACTTTTACCCGCTGCAATTGACAAACTGTTGGGGATATATCTTCTGGTGATAATTGTGCGGGAAATATTTATATTAGAATCTGAAGTTTTGAGTTTCATCCTGGCTCTGATTGGTGCAGCTACGGTTATTATTGCTGTGATGGTTGCAATGGTCCAGCATAATCTCAAGAAGCTGTTATCGTATCATGCTATAAGTCAGGTCGGCTATATGGTGCTGGGAATAGCCACAATGACACCTGTAGGTATTGCCGGCGGTGTATTCCATATGTTAAACCACTCAATATATAAGTGTTGCCTGTTTTTATGTGGCGGGGCCGTAGAGCAACAAAGTGGAACAGCAGAGCTGGACAGACTCGGTGGATTGGGCAAAAAAATGTCGATTACTTTTGTCACCTGTCTGATTGCCGCCTTAAGTATTTCCGGAATACCGCCACTCAACGGTTTTGTTTCCAAGTGGATGGTTTATCAGGGCGTGATTCAGATGGGAACGATTCAGACCGGCTGGACAACCGAACTATGGCCCCTCTGGCTAACGTGTGCTATGTTTGGAAGTGCGCTTACTCTGGCTTCATTTGTAAAACTCATACACTCGTTGTTTCTATCCCGCCTGCCGGATGAGCTAAAAGAAGTAAAGGAAGTATCACCAGCTATGTGGATTCCAATGGTTGTACTTGCCTTTTTATGTGTATTTTTCGGAATATTTTATCATGTGCCGTTAAAAATGTTTATTTACCCGGCATTGAATACACCGGATAATGCTATTTTCGGCACCTGGCACTCAGGTCTTGCCACGATACTGATAATAATAGGTATAGTTCTTGGAATGCTGGTTTTGCTTATCGGCTCCCTGGCGAAAAAGGTCAGAATCGTGCCCACTTGGACCTGCGGTGAAGTGCAGACTAACGAGCAGATGACTGTATCCGGGACACATTTTTATAAAACTGTTTCGTCTATGGGTGGTTTAAAGCAGCTTTATACCGGCCAGGAAAAAGGTTATTTTGACACATATAACCAGGGTGGGAAATTGGGGCTGGCCTTGACAGGATTTTTACGATGGTTGCATTCCGGAGTTCTGCCAACCTATTTGACCTGGATAACCCTGGGATTATTGATAATTCTATTTGTCATTTGCGGGATTTGGTGAGGTTGATATGGCTGAGTTCTACATTTTGCTGCTGTTTATGATAATTGCTGCGGTTATTGCGGTAGAGACTACCAATCTCTTAAGCGCCGTCATTTGTGTTGGTGCAATTGGTTTTGGCGGCTCTTTGATGTTTTTGTTTTTGCGTGCGCCTGATATCGCCATAACCCAGATTGTGGTAGAGGTCCTGGGTTTGATTATACTGATTCGGGCGACCATTGCCCGCGACCTGACCTTTATAAGCGGCGACAGAGAATTTTTTGCTGTGGTTGTTTCGGTGGTAATTATCTTCGTAATTCTCTTGGCGGGGATAAGAGCGTTTGATACTTTGCCTGATTTCGGCACGCCTATATTTACGAAGGTTCCTGGAGCTGCCTCTCAGACCTATATCAGTGAAGGACTAACCAGAACTGGTGCGGCAAATCTTGTCGCCTCGGTCGTTCTGGATTTTCGTGCTTACGATACGCTCGGCGAGGCAACTGTCCTGTTTACATCGATTGTCGGTGCGACTGTTATACTGCGAAGAAAGCCCAAAAAATTGCTGGAGGATTTGGACCAATGAAAGGTATGACGATTATAGTGAAAACCGTTAGTAGCTGGGTCAAGATGCTTATTTTTTTGTTTGGCATTTATATTATTATTTCCGGCCATCTTACTCCGGGCGGCGGCTTTGCCGGCGGCGTGATTCTGGCATCCTCTTATGTATTGTTGATGTTGGCGTTCGGCAGGGAGTTTGTAGAGGAAAATCTGTCTTTGCCTCTTGCTTCAAAGCTCGATTGTTTAGGGGCATTTGCCTTTGCCTTGATAGCCCTTCTGGGGTTTGTGTTTGGCGGAACGTTTTTTGTCAACTTCCTGGTTGGGAAATACGGCCAGCCGCTGGAGCTGTTAAGTGCGGGTACTATACCGCTGTCGAATATTGCAATCGGACTAAAGGTCGGTGCGTCATTATTTCTGGTCATTCTTACTCTTTCAACCTGCTGTAAAGATTTTAAGCCTGGTACACCATTTGATGGAAAGGAATAAAACTTATGCTTTATGCGTTATGCTTTTTACTTTTTATGATTGGCCTATATTGTGCAGCTGTCAAAAAGAATATGGTTAAGATTGTAATAGGCATAATGGTTATGGAATATGCCGTCAATCTTTTCCTGATTATGCTTGGTTATCGTCTGGGTGGTATGGCGCCCATAATTGACAAAAGCCATCTGGAATCGGAAGCGGTTTTTGCCCAGTTCTTAAACAGCGCCGTTGACCCATTGCCTCAGGCGCTGGTGCTTACATCGATTGTTATCAGTTTGGGTTCTTTGGCTCTGATGATTTCTATATGTATTAGAATGTATGAAAAGTATGGCACCTTTGATATTACCGAAATAAGGAGGTTAAGAGGATGACTATGCCTTTGCCTGTTTTCATTGTGATTCCTCTGGTGACCGCTTTTTTACTTCCGATTTTCGGGAAAAAAGGAAAAGCCGTTGCAACGGTATTAGCTAATGTTGCAACTATTTCCCTGCTTGTATTGGCCGTTTTGTCTATCGGTCAATCCCGCGTCTATGAAGTAGGCAAATGGCCCATCCCGCTCGGAATTAATCTTGTTCTTGACGGCTTGAGCTCACTTTTGCTTTTGGTTATAAGCGTTGTCAGTGCTGCTGCAATGCTCTTTAGCGCCAGATATATGGAGCAATATACCGCCAAGGCAAAATACCTGACCTTATTTTTACTTATGGTTGCGGGTATGAACGGTGTTGTATTGTCAGGCGATATTTTCAATCTGTTTGTATTTCTGGAAATTGCTTCTATCTCTTCTTATGCACTTGTCGGTTTCGGCGGTGAGCACGAAGAGCTTGAAGCATCTTTTAAATATATGGTCCTGGGCAGTATAGCTTCTATATTTGTCCTCTTTGCGGTTGCTCTTGTTTACGGCAATACCGGCTCGCTTAATATGGCTTATATCTCAAAAGCAATCCAAAGCTCGGGGCTGAATGTCGGCCTTACCTTCGCTCTTACTTTATTTGTTGTCGGCTTTGGCCTGAAAGCCGCTTTGGTGCCGTTCCACGCCTGGCTGCCGGATGCACACCCGTCAGCGCCGGCTCCTATTTCAGCTATGCTGTCCGGCGTCCTGATAAAAACTCTTGGGATTTATGCCCTTGCCAGGATGATTTTCAATGTATTCGGAATCTCGGTCTCAATCGGCTGGTTATTGGTTACGCTCGGCATTGTTAGTATGGTTGCCGGAGCATTTCTGGCGATAGGGCAGTGGGATTTGAAGCGGCTTATGGCCTATTCGAGCATCAGCCAGATTGGCTATGTTGTTCTCGGTATTGGTCTTGGCGGCCTTATCATTGCCAGAGGCGGCAATTTGGCCTGGGCATCTTTAGCCATTCTTGGTGGATTGTTTCACCTTGTAAACCATGCTGTTTATAAAGCCCTGTTGTTCTTGACCAGCGGTTCGGTGCAAATGTCAACTGGTACAAGGCAGCTAAAACAGATGGGCGGACTTGCTGAAAAACTGCCGGTAACGCGCGCAACCTGCACCATTGCGTCTGCTTCTATTGTCGGCATTCCGCCTTTTAGCGGGTTTTGGAGCAAGCTGATTCTGGTGGTTGCAGCGGTCCAGGCACACTTTTACTGGATTGCGGCGATAATTGTTTTTGTAAGTTTGTGCACTTTAATTATGTATTTGAAGGTTCAGAGATATGTATTTCTCGGTGAGCTGCCTGAAAATCTGCAACAAATAAAAGAAAACAGGGGCACTATGCTTGTTGCGATGGTGTTTTTAGCTTGTTTGTGTGTGCTTATGGGATTGTTAGTATTGATGCCGGTTTTAAAGTCTAATATTCTTGAACCTGCGGTTGAGGTTCTCAAGGAAGGGCTTTTATATGCAGATAGAGTAATTTCAATGGTGGAGAAAGTGTAATAATATGAGGCGAGTAGTTTATTTTGTTGTTGCTTTAATCATTTGGATATTTGGCGCCTGGCCTTTTGTTGATGGTCGGATTGACGTGCAGTTTTTTACTGCTGGTGTGATTGCTTCCATTATAGTTGCGGTTTTGTTTCATGAGATTTTGCCTAAGGAACATCATGTGTTTCTTTCACCGGTGCGGCTGTTTTGGCTTGTGGTTTATATTCCAGTATTTTTCTATTATATAATAAAGGCAAATTTTGATGTTGTCTATCGTGCCCTGCATCCCAAGATGCCTATAAGACCGGGAATCGTAAAAATAAAGACAAATTTGAAGACCGAATCCGGGATAACCGCACTGGCTAATTCTATTACGCTTACTCCAGGTACTTTAACGGTAGATTTAACTGACGATGGCCATTTGTATGTCCACTGGATTAATGTCAAGTCTGACGATATTGAGCAGGCAACTCAATTCATTGCTCAAAGATTTGAGTGGTTCTTGCAGAAAATCTTTGAATAGAAAAGAGGAAAAATGGAGACGTTATTACACATATTTTATATCGGCTTGTTTATATGTTGTTTTTTGTGTTTATATCGGATAGGCCGGGGCCCCAGTGCACCGGACAGGACCGTTGCTATCGATATATTAGGTATTGTCATTGTTGGATTCTGTGCACTTTTGTCTTTGGGCACTAAGAAGGATTTTTATCTAAACATTGCTCTTGCCTGGGCGCTGCTGAGCTTTATTGGAACCCTTGCATTGGCAAAGTTTTTGGAGGGCAGAAGTTTCGATGATTGATTTTATTGGATACACTTTAATAACAATTGGAATTTTGTTTGATATATTCGGCTGTATCGGTTTGGTGCGTTTCCCTGATGTTTATAACCGATTGCAGGCCTCGACAAAGTGTGTAACTCTTGGCACTATCCTGTTATTAATCGGTATTGCTGTTATTAGCGGCGTCGGTCCCATCGCTACCAGGGCGATTATTTGTGCCGTGTTTATTCTGATAACTTCACCTACGGCTGCACATGCAATTGCTAAAGGTGCTTATGCCTCCGGTGTAAAGCTGTGGGAGCAAAGTGTTGTCGATAAATATGGTCAAGAGAAGGAAAAACAAGTACGATAATCTATCATAAGCGGGAGTTTGAAAATTGCGATTTCCAAAGTTAAGAGAATTAAAAGAGGCAGTTGTCGCGGTTTTTTCGCCGCGTTTCACTACTCGGTTTCCGGATAAACCGTGTGTAGTTCCTGAAAAGTATAGGGGCAAGCCGGAGTTTGACCTTGATACCTGCATCGGCTGTGGGGCGTGTGTAAACGTCTGTCCGGCTCCGTCATGTTTGACTATGGTTGATGACCTCGATGCCGACCCTCCGGTAAGAAAAATCACCCACCGGTATGATACCTGCATCTTTTGCGGCAATTGCGAGGCCAACTGCACGACAGGGACAGGCATCAAGCTCTCGAACAAGTGGGATTTAGCCACTCTAAACAGGGAAGACACCGTTGAGACCCACGAGTTTGAACTTCAGCTATGCGAAAAGTGTGGTGCCTTGATTGGCACCAAAAAACACCTTGTATGGCTTTACGAAAAGCTTGGCCCGTTGGCCTATACCAATCCTTCGCTGTTGATTGCCAAAAGCGGTGAGCTTACCACCCAGCCGAAACAGATTCATAAGCCGCAGGAAACCGGCGAAGTCCGGACAAGCGATTTTATGCGAATCTTGTGCCCGAAGTGCAAATGCGAGCTGAATATCCGTTTATAGTAATATTATGGGCGTTGACCAGCAACTCTTAGAGCACCTCAATAAAATGCGTTGCTCCAAAACGCTTATTGTCGGCATCGGCAATACCTTGAAGGGCGACGATGGAGCAGGGCCGCTTGTGTGTGAGCAGCTTGACGGAAAAATCGGTGCGGAAGTGATAGATGCCGGCACCGTGCCCGAAAATTATATCCAGCCCATCATTAAAAAAGCTCCGCAGAATCTGTTTGTTATTGATGCTGTAGATTTTGGTGCCTCGCCCGGGACGATAAAAATATTCGAACCTGACCAGCTCGACTCATTTGTCATTTCAACTCATATGCTATCGCCCCACGTGTTTGTTGATATGGTCTGTCAAAGTATCAAGGTTGATGTGTCATTTCTCGGGATTCAACCGGCACAAGCCGAATTTGGCCAATCCATCTCGCCGCAGGTAAGTCGGGCAATCCAGGAGCTTTCGCATACCCTTATCGAGGTTTTCCCGTTAGAAAAATAACTCGTCAGGGGATTGGTTACATAGCTTTGAGTATGCGCATAGCTTTATTGACGTCGGCGGCCTGGTCAAAAGCTAGGTAAAAGACGGCGCGTTTATTAATAGAGGCGCCTGAAAAACCTCTCAGGTTAATCTTGGCTTCAGCGAGTTGTTTGGTTATTTTGGCGCCAAGGCCTGCCTTGTCGGCAGCGACGATTCGCAGTCCCTGGAGAGATTTGGTTTTTGTAAAACCTGATTTCTTAGCGGCTTTTGTTTGTTTGGTGCCGTTGATGGGTGTAACGAAGACCACACCTTTTTTTGCTTTTTCGTGAACACGACGAGCAATGACAAATTTAAGATTGACACCTGCCTGGGCGAGCGGCTCAAGCTTCTCGGCTAATCCGCCGGGCTGGTCCTTTATGCCGGCAGCCCACACGTCAATACGAGCAATGTTAAGTTTCATAATTTATGCTCCCCAAAAAGTATTGGTAATTTGCAAAAAGAACGATTCTAAAATCTGCGTATAAGTTTGACTGCTGCCACAGCCGTTGTCAACACCTTGTGTTATTAAATTTGAAATGTTCACCCCGCCCTTCGGAAGGGCTGGGTTTACCGGCAATGGCATTAGAGGGCCTGGCATCGTATAATTCGCTGATGATGGCCTGTGACAAGAAATGGCGAACAACACTATGGAAGACAAATGAACGAAGTTAACTTGCTTTTGAGGGCGTATTATGAAGCCCTGTATGAGCGGCTGGAGGCCAAAAAGACTATTCTGGAA
>CAZBWE010000064.1:0-13390 GCA_964495465.1 uncultured Pirellulales bacterium | reverse complement strand
TTACCGCGGAGAGAACGGAGGACCCGTCAATTCTGCCGGGACGTAGGACGGACGACAGAGAAAGGTATATCAAATCCGAATATCTAAATCCTGAATCCTAAACAAATACGAAATTCTAAACTCTAAAGTTCAAAACTATGATTTGACAGCGGACCAGATTATCAGGACAACAGGAAGTGGACATCAGGATAACAGAGCATCAGGGGGCAGGGGTGAAATTCAGGATTAAGTTTTTCTCTGTGATGGTTATTTTTTTCAGGCGGATTTTTTTATCCTCGACCTTAAAGACGGGGTCGAATGGCTCATCATTCAACAAAGAGGCGAATACCTTCGTCCGCCAATCCTCCATATCTACCGGCGTATCCGCAAGCTGCTGCGCATACATCCTTCTCGCTACAATCCGGGCAAGAGGCGTAATATTCACAGCCCCAATCTTCACTTTATCTACCTGTAGATTCAAGAGCCCGTTTTCATCAATTTCCGGCTCCAGAACTACGGTGGGTATGAGTTTTACACCTTTCATATCCGCCATCGCCATCAATTCGATACGGCCTGGCTCGAAACAAATCACCGGCGATGAGAGCCATACATCTTCAGAGCCCTCCGACCAGCCGGCAATCGATTCGGTTAGTTTGTCAGCGAGGACAACTAATTGGAACGGCTCCTGGAGCTGGGCGCCGTTATATATTTCAGATGACAGGTAAGTAATATACGGATGAACGCGACCTCGCTGCCCGCCTGGCTCTATGGGTTCGTAACCGCCCGGCCTATATAGCAACAAAATGAGGACAAAAACGGCTACAGCCAAATCGACCAGAAGCCAGTAGTGCTTTTTGAACTTCCTTTTTTTCTCGGTCTTCAAATTCGTCTCGGCGTTCAATATTTTCGGCTTGCTAAAAAACGCTTTTGTGATTATAGTATTTCAGATGTTCGATAAAAAGATTTTTTTAAAAAATGCCACAGAGGTCACAGAGAACATAAAAATAAGATGGTGCCCGGTTATTAGCAACTATTTAACTAATTACAATATGAAAAGGATTTGATTAATGGCAAGTCATTTTGCTGACCGTCTCTGCAACGCTGTAAAGAATATGAGAACCCCCCTGGTTGTCGGGCTTGACCCGGTTTACAGCCGGCTGCCGTCGGAAATAAAAGGCCATCGCAGTATGAATGACGAATTCGATGCCGCTTCGGCGGTCGATGCAATCTTCGATTTCTGCACCCAGACAATGCGAATTATTGCACCGATGGCGCCGGCCATAAAAATAAACATTGCATTTTTCGAAAAGTATCTCTGGGAAGGCCTGGAGACTTATTACGCATTGATATCCGAGGCGGATGACCTCGGGCTTGAGGTTATAGGCGATGTCAAACGCGGCGACATCGGCCATACAGCCGAGCTTTATGCCGCCGCCCATCTGCAGAATCCGGAACTGACCGGCCTGGAAGACACATTAGCTCCCGATGCTATAACAATCAATGGATTCGCAGGAACCGATGGTATCCTGCCTTTTGCTGATATGGCTAACCAGCAGGGCAAAGGCATCTTCGTCTGGGTGCGCTCGAGCAATCCGTCGGCCTCGGCGCTTCAGGATTTTGCCGACGCCGACGGCCAAAGGATGTACGAAAAGCTCGCCGAAACAGTCAACGATATCGCTGCCCAGGACCAGCGTATAGGTAAAAGTGGTTATAGTAATGTAGGAATGGTAGTAGGCGGCACTTCATCTGATGTCACTGCTGCCCTGCGCAAAAAGTATGATAAGGTATGGTTTCTCATCCCGGGCTACGGCTCGCAGGGCGCTTCTGCGGCCGACTGTGTAAAATTTTGCAAGCCCGATGGTACCGGAGCTTTGATTAACGCCTCACGCTCGATAATCTATGCCTACGAAAAACCGAAATATAAAGAGCAGTTCGGCGATGACTGGAAAAGATGCATCGAACAGGCCGTTATTGACGCAAAAGTTGACCTGGCAAATGCAATGCAGACCCTGATATAATCCTTCTAATTCCTGATAAAAAACTTGATTTTAGTCTTATAAAATGCTATAATTTCTGTTAATAAATAGAGATACCATTCTACTCGTATTCTGTCCGGAGGAAAGATATGAGAGCTTTGAGAAGCACTTTGTTCAATATCTGCTGCATTATCAATATCTGCCTGCCGGCATCGCAGGCGCACGGTGCGTATTGCAGCGCTTCAGGGGGGTGCTATGAGTATATATACGCAGTGCAGGTAGGGACAATCAATAATACCTCAGCCGTCTGCAGCGGCTATGCCGATTACACGTCATCGTATTCAACGCTTATGGAAACCGGGACCGGTTACCCGATATCGATTGTCACCGCTATCGGCGATTTACCTTATGCCGGCTATGACGGTGACCAGTGCGGCATCTGGATTGACTGGAATCAAGATGGGGACTTTTATGACCTGAATGAAACGGTTTATACAGCCAGCGGTGTCGGTCTTTTCACAACAACTATCACACCTCCAGAAGACGCTGCTGAAGGTGATACACGTATGCGCGTGCGTCTAATGTGGAAGGGAACTCTCAGTCCATGTGGTTATGTGAGCTATGGCGAAGTCGAGGACTATACGATTACCGTACAAAGTCCGGACCCGTATTGCAGCGCTTCGGGCGGGTGCAGCGGCTCTGTTGCAGGCAGTTTGAACATTAACAGCGTGGAGGTCGGAGACATCAGCAATACCGGCACCGGCTGCAGCGGCGGATATGCTAATTACACATCGATGTCAACAACTATGGAGATTGGGACCGGATATGCAATAACTGTTATCAACGGCGACCCCTATGATGAAGATGACCAGTGCGGGATATGGGTTGACTGGAATCAGGACTTCGATTTTGACGATGTCGGTGAGACGATTCCGGTTGGCGGAGGAACGGTGGTTTTCACGGCGACCATCACGCCGCCGGAAGGGGCGGCTACGGGTGATACACGAATGCGGATACGTATCAGGTGGATGGGAACCCTGAATCCATGCGGCACCACCGACTGGGGCGAAGTGGAAGATTATACCATTACCACAATCCCCGCCGGTCCGAAAACACGGATTTACGGCAGGAAATGGCACGACCTGAACGATAACGGTGAAATGGACGCCGGCGAACCGGCACTTAGCGGCTGGACGATATTCCTCGACGAGGACCGCGACGGCGAGATAGACCCAAACGACATCGTTACTATCACAAACAGCCAGGGCGATTACGAACTCACAGATTTGGAGCCGAACTTGTACTATTATGTATCGGAGCTGAACCAGCCCGGATGGATAAACACCTATCCCGGCGCAGGCGGCATGCACCAAAGAATATGGGTGGAGGAGGACGACGAAGTCGAACTAAACTTCGGCAATTATCAACTGCATAATTGCGATATCAGCGGCTACAAATTTCACGATGTCAACAACAACGGCGTATGGGATACAGGCGAAGGGCCATTAAGCGGCTGGGGGATTTACATCGATGAGAATGAAAACGGCCAATGGGATTCGGGGGAGCCGAAGACCACAACGAACACAAGCGGCTATTACAAATTCACGAACCTCGAACCCGGCTACTATAATATTATGGAAGTGCCGCAGGCAGGGTGGTTCCAGACTTATCCGGGTCTTACAAGCGGCAGATTATGGGGACTTGAAGGACAAGGTTCCGAGCCAAGCACTATCGCCGAAGTCAACCTTGTTAATATGACAATAGAGAACCGCTTTGCTGCCCCTTACAATTCGTCCATTATCGGCGTTGGCGCTTTAGCCGCCGGGCCGAGTACGCTTCTTTACTGCCCTCTGAAGTACATAAGTTCGGAAGCAGCCGATAGTCTCTTTTTTGAAATCGACTGCGAGACAGGATTAGTGCTCCACGAGGGTATCCTCGATATGCCGGAAAACGAGATTGCGTGGACATGTACATGGCATAAGGGAATACTCTACGTTATTTCAGTCGAGATTCCATTACCGCCTTCGGGCGAGCCGTGGGTAACGTATCTTAACCGGTATGATGCAACTTCCAAGGAGCTGCTCTCGCGAGATTCACTCGTCGATGGCGGTGGTGACGGTATAGCAGGTGACCCATACGAGAACCTGTTGCTGAGCAACCTGGCCATCCAGTGGACCGTGTATGAAATAAACCCTGACACTGCAAGTGTGATTAAAGCAATCAAACAGGAATTCCCAATCCTGACTTCGATGGCATACACGCAGGGCGTTCTGTATAAGATATTCTGGGCCAAAGATGATATATATACCGTGCACAGATATGACGGCTCAGTAATCTCGAGCGAAAAAATTGCTGACTACACAGGTTTTGACACAATCACAGGCGGGATTGGAGTCAAAGGTGGACATCGAGTGTGGATAGGTAAGAGGGACGTAGAAGCGAACTTCGGAAACAGGATAGACGGAGAGGGGTCGTTGTCCGGCACCAAGTATGAAGACTTGAATGGAAACGGCAAGCGCGATGCAAACGAACCCGGCATAGAAAACTGGCCTATATACATCGACATAGACGGTGATGCACGTCAAGATGCGACGGAGCCGTCAACCGTTACAGATTCAAATGGCAACTGGATGATTGACGGACTGGCGTATGGCCAATATTTCGTTCGGGAAGCTCAACAGCAAGGATATACGTGCACCGAGCCGGCGCTGGGGTGGTTCAATCACATCGAGGTTAATCAGCCCAGAGATATCGTATTCGATGACGTGCGAAACCTTCTTTATGTGAGCACAGAAGCAGGCACAATAGAGCGATACGACCTCAGCACTAACCAGCTTCTTACGCCAATCATAGTCGGCGGCTCACCTCACGGGATGGATATAACAGCCGATTACAGCGCATTGTATGTTGCGGACATCGAGCTATCGGACGGCAACAGAGTAGTGCATAAAGTCCATCTGAACACGCTGAACGTTACCAACCTGACCTGTCCGGTCAGCGAAGACGTAGATGGCAGCTATGACGTAGCAATCGGGTCAGAGGGCATCGCGCTGGTTACCGCCAGCTATAGCGGCACCGGTTCAGTGCCGCTGTATGTGTTGGATACGAGCACTGACACAATCACTGTTAGGCCTGATGTTCTGGGAGAAAGCACAATCAGCGATGAGGTAAGGTTAGTCCGCTCATACGACAGAACTACAATCTGGCTTGTTAACGACAGCTCCTATGGGTGGATAGGTGTGTATGATGCGCCAAGCGATACATTCACAGCAGAGAAACAGTTCAATGAATACCTTTATGAATCACCGGTAAAGCTGAATTATAACGGCTCGATGGGGGCAGTTCAACTGGATGGACACTGCCGAATAGTGGATTCAGATTTCAATATGGTAATGGGGCTGGATGACAGCAGAATGGGAGCTGAATTTGACCCTTCCAGCAGCTTGTTCTATCAGTTCCACCACGGCTGGAACACCCTGTTCGCAGTCGATACGATAGTATGGGAAATACCGGATTATGGTAATACGGGCCTGACAAGAGCAATATATCAGCAATTCGTCAATGGCGAGACCGCTATAACGGCCGATGGCCGAGTTCTCGCAATCACCGCTCCGGAATGCGTTGTCCTGCATCGCAGGGAATATTGCAAGCCGGTGCTGCCGGGTCGAATAACGAGCGGAATAAACTTCGGAAATAAGACCGTGTTGTGCGGTGACATCGACTGCGACAAAGATGTCGATTTATTCGATTTAAACTATCTTGCCGAAGACTGGTTGTGTAATGAACTCAGTATGGACATTGCCCCAACGGTTCGAGATTACATTGTGAGTATGCCGGACTTTGCACGGCTTGCGAACGCGTGGCAGAGTCAGAAAGGCGAAGCAAACTGGGACGCGCTATGTGATATTGTGCCAGCCGGCGGTGATGACCGTGTTGATATCAAGGACTTACAGGTGTTGACTGATGAATGGCTTCTGGAAGGTATGATTTATGATAGTGATGTAGCCGGAACCAACGGGCCTGACGGATTTGTCAACTTTCAGGATTTTGCCTGCCTTGCCGGCAATTGGGGAGCTGCTGATAATATAATAGAGTATGACGAAGATTTTGAGACGGGCGATTTCAACAACCTGCCCTGGGAACACAGCGGCGATGGCCCGTGGACTATAGATTCAACAGAACATTTCGAGGGGAGCTATAGCGCCAAATCCGCCGATTTGTCTCGGTATGACGAAAGCATTCTGAGCGTGACGGTTGACTGCAGTGAAGGCAACCTATACTTCATGCTCAAGACCACCAGCAATGGGGAACTCAGGTTCTATCTTGATGGTGAGTGGATAGCTGAGTGGGAAGGCAACGACGGCCAAATCGACTGGTCACTAATAATGATACCGATTACCGAAGGGAGCCATACCTTCGAATGGTATTACCGGAACGAAGGTTACGGTGACAATCACGCGTGGATAGATGCGATACGTTTCCCATCTGCGAATAACTGACAAGATATCTACATTTTTTAAAGTATCCTTCAAGTTATCAGTAATTGAAACGCCCGGATTGCTTTTCGATGTCGGCTAAAATCCTGCCTGCCAGTTTTTCCCCAGTTCTGACAGGTCTGACATATCCACGTCCGCATCTCCATCGAGGTCGGCGCCGTTACAGGCGGGGGTGTCAACACAATCGAAGATAAGCCACTGGTCAACGAGTCCTGCCAGGTCTTCCATACCACGAACACCGGAATAGATATTGGTTACATAAATAATCATGACAGCAGTACCATAAAGACCACCGGTATCTTCTACACGAATCACAAAAATATTCTCTCCGACATCCGAATCTGACGGAGTTCCGGAAAGCGAGCCGTCGCTCGCCACAGTCAGCCAAGAAGGCCCGGTGACCTTGCTGAAAGTCAGCGTATCGCCATCCAGATCAACGGCGCTGGCAGCCAGCGATTGGCCTGAGTAAGCCGCGTCCTCAGTTGCACCAAAATTGACCATTAGGTCGCTAATAAAATACGGCGCGTTGTTCGCTGCGCCATTGGCCAGCATTGTGATATCTGTAGGGGACAGTGCGTAATTATAGATGCGTAAATCGTCAATGCGGCCGTTGAACAGAGGGTCAGCACTCCACTGGCTGTCACCAATATAGTTGATAGCTGGATTGAAATCGGAAGGATTGAGTGTGATACTGCCCAAATCCGCCGGCGAACCGTTAACGTATAGTGTACCCGTGTCGCCCTCAAGCGTTACGGCTACATGCACCCATCGGCCGGTGGCTAACTGCGTGGTCTCAATCCTCTCCTCGCTACCGGAGGTGGTGATGGCAAAACGCAGCGTGTTGCTATAGGAGCTCGGCGTAAGGAACAGATACTGGCTGGTGTCGTTGCCGAAATCGAAGATACGCTGCCATATCGCACCGCCGTCCCAGTTGACCCAGGCAGCCACTGTGACATCATCGGTATCAAACAAGCCGGCGGGCAGTGTTACATAGTCATTACTCCCATCAAGGTCGATGGCCTGGTCAATCTTTCCAGTTGTGTATGAGGGACTACCTGTAGCAGTTGCATGATTCGAGCCAATACTGTCATTGGTATTGCCATCAAACTTATAATACGCCATAAGTCCAAGGTCATTAACCGTGATATTAAGCGTAGCTTCATCGTAGGCGGCGCTATTATCAGTAACGCGGACGATGAAGGTGTTTAGTCCCACGTCGCCGGCGCCGGGTGTTCCGGAAAGCGTGCCATCGGCAGCTACATCCAGCCAGGGATGTCCGGATATTTTGCTAAATGTCAGTAGGGCATCCACATCAAAATCGCCGGCATTATAAATGAGTGTATCACTGTAAATACTCCCCCGTAAAGCATTTGGCTTAACAATCGGATCGCTTAAGAATGCCGGAGCAACATTGCCAAGTGTTCCGTTGTATAATGCAGTGATCTGTGCATTTGTCAATGCATAATCAGCAATATGGACATCGTCCAGGCGTCCATTAAATAACGCGTCTTGAACGAAATGGCTCCTGCCGAGGTAATTCGTCATTGCTCCAAGATCGGATGGATTGAGAGTCATGCTGGTGTTTATGTCAACCTGGGAGCCATTAACGAACAGTTTGCCGGTGTTGCCGCTGATTGTGACGGCAATATGCTTCCATTGGCCGGTGGCCAGTTGTGTGGTTTCTAACCGCTGCTGATTGCTGTTGCCAGTGGTTGTGATATCGAAACGAAGTGTATTGCTGCCTGATCGCGGCGTTAAAAACATGTAGCGTACATTGTTAGTACCGAAATCAAAAATTCGCTGCCATTGACCTCCGCCGTCCCAATAAATCCACGCAGCGAAAGTGAAATCATCACAATCCGCCAGATTCTCAGGCAAGATTACATAATCATTCGACCCGTCCAAGTCGATGGCCTGGCCGGAATGACCGATTGTATATGCCTCTGTACCGCGTGTTATGGCGTTGTTTTCATAAAATAAACTGTCCAGTGTGCTGTCTTCGAATTCATAATACGCGCAGCCGAAACCTCCTTTACCAGGTGCCTGCAGGTACGCCGCCGGGGCAATATGATCATGATACATAACGCCCATCGGTGTCAAGCCGCCTTCGTCGTAGTGTGTCTGGCGCATCCACTCAACCTTGCTGTAGATCGCGTAACGTTCGACCCACGGCGTTTCGTCCATTATATTCATCATGGCCTCGACCACATCTCTGTTCTGCGTATAGGACGGATCGTCACATCCGGTCCATTTGGCGCCGTTGTTCCATTCGGTTACCCAA
Source organism: uncultured Pirellulales bacterium (assembly GCA_964495465.1). Lineage (GTDB taxonomy): Bacteria > Planctomycetota > Phycisphaerae > Sedimentisphaerales > Anaerobacaceae > CAZBWE01. Next base: position 4,658 of record CAZBWE010000064.1, on the reverse strand, counting down.
ACCGGCCTTCCCGTTCGGTTATGAACGTCCCTTAAAAAGGTATAGAGCTGGTTGGCCGCACCGGCCGGATTACCGTTATCCCCATAGCACCAATAATAATGGATCGGCACATAGTCCACACGCAATCCCGCCGCATCCGCCTGGTCGATGAAATCATAAAGCCAGCCCCGTCCGCCATCAGATACGGCCGGGGCTCCGAGCCGCAGTCCGGTCGCCGAAAGAGGTGCCCAGTACGAAATGGCTTCGGAAACAGTTAAATTCGCCTGATCCGATTTGTCGGGCTCGTTCCAACCGAGCAAATGGCTCACACCATTCGCCCACCAGTCTCGATTCAGGGAATCCCAACCGCCACTGTATTCATGGTGCCGCATAGCAACATATTCAGCGTCTTGAGTGGAAGAAGTGCCGCTTCCCCAGTCATACCACCAATCTGGATCAAGGTCGAGGGGCGAGTCGTCGCAGCCGCCTTTCTTGCCCACCCAGCGCCAGGGGAAAACGTAAACACAAGAAACCGAATTATTCAATTCCTCGGGCATTACGATGATATTAATATCCTTGTCTTGTGCCACATACGTTCTGCTAAGGCCAGAGCCGTTCGCATTCTGAGCAAAGGTGGCCATATAGCCGCGTTTGAGCTTAAAAGAACTAATATTATTGTTCAACCCGCCCAGGGAATCATACTTAGAAAGGCCTAAAGACATCGACGAACCGGTGTAATTGAAACCGCTGTAGATTTGCAGCGGGGTGCAAGTAGGAGAGTGTGGAATGACAACGGCTCCGGAGACGTATTGGACGACGCGGACATTACTGTTTGATACCGCAGGTGAGCCATTGACCCGGACCTGGCTAAGATATGTGGAGACAACCACTGAAGGTTTTATCTGCTCCAGGAAAAACCAGGAATCCGACGAATTGAGATTTATCTGGCAACCCGGTATCGGGTTGGTCCCATCTGTGATATGTAATTCCGACTGGCCGGTCATATTCACGGTTGTATCACTCAAACTGCTGTAGGTTTGTATATCGTCATTGATATCAAGGATATCTGCCTTGACTATCAGGGGGCATATAAAAAGAAACGCTAATGCCGCTGCCTTTTTCAGCCATGCATAATGTCGCATTGTCAGGTCCTTTCGGGTAAGCGCATTACCTTCGAAAAGCGTGCCTCGGACAAGATTTGTTCAACATCATTTTCTTTAACACCTTCTGCTCCTCCAGAGTGTGCGGCACGCCGCGGTGCGTAAAAAAGCCGCCCGAACCGCTCCGGCAGCCAATAATAAACGAATTCAAACAGAAAAGGCTCATTTAACCATTGCGTGTTAAGCCAGAATAATTCTGTATTATGTTCGTATTCCTATATTATCATTTTACAAACTTCCCTTCATTTTTTCAAGTAAAAAACGCCTTTGATAACGTCCAGTATAGGACTTTGGTGGGTTGTAAGTTACTCATAAGACCAATGTTAAGTTTTTTATAATTTAAACGCACGTATGTCGGTGTGGATATCAGACAATAACAAATTAGTCTTATTTCCGTTTGTTATTTTCAATAAGGCAACGAGAGTCGATAATTACAACTGACTGCAACCTATTAGCCTGTGATTATTATACGAAATGAAAGCCAATAGGTTATATAAGCTGTTTGGCTTTTTATAGATATTGATTATAATTTTACCAACGAAAGGTGGAATTATAAATCAATGAACAAAAGGTTCTTTACCGGCAAAAAAGTATTAGTTATGGGCCTGGGGCGTTTCGGGGGCGGGGTCGATGCCGCTAAATTTGCCGCTGGTTGCGGCGCCAAAGTAATAGTCACAGATTTAGCACCAGCGGAGAAGCTGCAATGCTCCATCAAACGGCTAAAAGAATTTCCCGATATAGAATTTCACCTCGGCTCACATAACACAGATGATTTTGAAAAAGCGGATATTATAGTTGTCAATCCCGCAGTGGCTCCTGATAATGAATTTCTCAAGCTCGCCGCCCAGCTTAATAAACTAATTACCTCTCAAATAAACATATTTTTTGAACTATGTCCCGCACATATAATCGGGATAACAGGTGCAAACGGCAAAAGTACAACCGCCGCCTTAACAGCTCACTTACTAAAAAGTGCGGATGGCAATAAGGTCTGGCTGAGCGGCAACATCGGCAACGAGCCATTACTGACCATATTGGATCAAATTAACCCTAAAGATTTAGTCGTATTAGAACTGTCCAGCTTTCAACTCGAACAATTAGCCCACATCAAAAAAGCACCGCAAATAGCGCTACTGACAAACCTCACTCCAAATCACCTTGACCGTTACGGCTCATTCGATAGCTATTGCGCAGCCAAAGAAAACATCTTCAAATTTCAAAAACCTGACGACACATTTCCTGCTGTCTCTATCTTCAATTGCGAAGATAAAATCGCCGCTGAATGGTTCGAAAAATACAAGAAAGACGCAGGCAGAACCTGCATCAAATTTTCAACTGCTGATGTAAGCGAAAAGATCCGCGACAGCTTCTCACTGCCGGGCAGAGCCAATCTGTCAAACCTTGCTGCGGCGGTTACTGTCGCCCGACGCTTCGGTATTGATGACAACCGGATTAAAAATGCCTTGCCGCACTTTAAGCCGCTGCCCCATCGGCTTGAACCGGTATCGGAAATCAATGGCGTCAGGTGGTATAACGATTCGAAAGCCACTACTCCCGAAGGAGCGATTGCCGCTCTGGAGGCCTTCGAGGAGCCAATAATCATCATCGCCGGAGGATATGATAAGAACATACCCTTTGACGAGTTCGGCCAAAAAATAGCTGAAAAAACAAAAGCAGCTATATTGCTCGGCCAAACGGCTAAAAAAATCGCAGATTCGATTGAAAAAATACTGGCCACAAAGAACACAGAGAGAACAATAAAAATTGAAATTGTCAAATCACTGGCCAATGCTGTTAATCTGGCCAGCCAAATCGCAGAGTCCGGCGATGTCGTTCTGTTAAGCCCTGCCTGCGCAAGCTACGATATGTTCGATAATTTCGAGTATCGCGGCCAAGAGTTTATCAGACTCGTGCGGCAAATCAGCAGTGGATTATAGGAATATCGCGGCAGAACAGGCAAAAAGGCGAAAAAAACTTCTCACAAGTGTCCCGCAGTTATATACTAAAAATACGATAATCGTCCTTATCAACTCAATCATAGACGATTTTTCCGGCGACCCGTCATAAAGTAGCCCCTTAATTCTGTCGATTTCCGCTATGGAATGGAAAAGGGTAAAAGTGTTTGGAGGTATCTAAAATGAAAATAGATAACGAGCGAAGAACCGAGCAAAGACTGCATTATTATTGGCCCATATGGTTTGCTGAAGATTTCAATGGCGCCCTTTCGCAGGGCCAGATGCTTGATATTTCCAGCAAAGGTGCCGCATTTACCTGCTATATAGACGACAGCTATCCATACACAGGCCAAGAGATAACCGCTCGTTTTAGTGTCCCGTGTTTCGGCCCGAATGATTCGTTCGATATGGCAAACTTTACCCGCTCAGCTCACGTTTGTCGCGTTGATGAGATGAATAATTTTGTCCGCAGGGTTGCAATTCAGTTCGCAGAACCACTGCCCTTCAAACCGGGTGAGCAGGACTATGACCTAATTGAATCCGATGCAAACAAGGCGCTTGACACTCTGACAATATAGACACAAGAATCAACTTGAATAACTCATATCCAACAACAAACGGGGCCTGTATCGAACTAATCGATACAGGCCCCGAAATATTACAAATCAACAACCTTTTCCGCTCGTTCAGCAACTCCTGTTACAACCGATTACGACTACGGCCACAACAGCGTCCCTTCGAGCCAGCTATCCGCTGCCAGGATGGCAAAATCTTTGAAGTTAACCTTTCTTGAGCCCACCGGCTCACTGTCATACAACTCGGCAACCGAGGTCAATGGTCGATTAAACTCATACGTGCTGGAGTTATGCGCAACCTGGCCGCTGGTCTCATCGAACTTGTACCAGAGCATCATACCGGCAGTTGGGGCTACGCCGCCAGATACCTCAGCAAGATACTTAATCTCATCGAGGTCCAGAGCATCATCATAAACACGGAAATCATCATAAGTCGCGTCTAAAAAGCCGCCACTTCCGTCATTAAAGCTGCCTATATTTACACCTTTTGCTGCACCTGTATGCCTCGGTTGACCAGCCATCTCGCCTACGAACGTGCCATCGCCGTAATACTCACCGGAACAGGTGTTGCCGGCAGTGTTGCGGACTACGAAGGCCAGATGGTGCCACTCGTCCGTTCCTACTGTATAGTTAGGCAGGTAATCATCTACAAAGTGTATCCGGACAATACCTGTTCCTCTTGTCCGGAAATATATACGATAGGGGTCAGTGCCTGCATTTTGGAAGCAGAAAACGTATGGATACGGGTCCCCGAACGTGGATATCTTTACCCATAGCGATATTGTCTTATCCTGGAAGTTGCTAAACTCATCGTCTGCAAGGTCAACCCAGTTACTTGCGCCGTCAAACTCCAGGCATTGGCTGCGACACGGGTCATTCACCCATTGTGAATCATCGGTCGGGAAGTTCATCAGGACGCCGTCGCTGCCTGGTCCGGTATAATCGCTTACAAGCCAGTCCCCCGCCATTATATCAAGGTCGTCATAATC
>CAZBWE010000063.1:0-13438 GCA_964495465.1 uncultured Pirellulales bacterium | reverse complement strand
CAGGCGCAAAAAAACAGCGTTTTTCAACGCTGTTTTTTGGTTTCTCCCGCTAAATTAAACAAATTACAAAATCAGGAGCAAAGAACCTCGCGTTTCAAGCTCCGTATTATCTCTTCAGGCAACGAGACTCTTTGCCAAATCCACCGCTGATGCGGCATCGGCTGCGTAGCCGTGCGCACCAATCTTGTTGGCATAATCCTGCGTTACAGGGGCCCCGCCTACCATAACCTTGACCGAAATTTTTTCATCGCTCAGGGCCTTCATTGTTTTTTCCATACCGGGCATCGTTGTCGTCAAAAGAGTGCTTATACCAATCAACTGAACGCCCGTGGCCTTTGCCTGCTCAACAAATTTATCGGGGCTGACATCAACGCCGAGGTCAATAACCTCAAAACCGGCCCCCTTTAGAAGCATTGCCACCAAATTTTTACCGATATCGTGCAGGTCGCCCTGCACGGTCCCTATCAGAAACCTTCCAACGGGTTTGACGCCGGTCCTTGTAAGCTCCGGCTCAAGAACCCCCATCGCCATTTTCATCGCTCGCGCAGCAATAAGCACTTCGGGTATGTAAATCTCATTCTTTTTGAAACGCTCGCCGACAACATCCATACCCGCAACTAATCCCCCATCCATAACGTTTTTTGCCGCTATCCCCTCTTCAAGGGCCGTCCTGGTCATTTCCACCGCAGCACCCTGGTCACCCCTGATAACCGCATCAGCTAACGCCTTCAAATCTACCATATCAGCTCACCTCAGCAAATGTCTATCCTGCCTAACTATTTCTTCTATTTTTTCAACAATCAAAACCGGTATTAGACAGCATTTTAAAATAAAAAACAAGCACTAAATGTAACTTTTTGACCACAAAGGGATTTTCTGCCAAATAATGAGATAATATCGCAAAGCGGGCGGACATAACTTGAAAAAACGCCGGCTCATAGTATAATGTTTTTTTGTTGTTCCGGGATTATTTGGCCTGTGTAAATAATCCTGCAAGATGGACCGGCTGCCAATTTAAGGCCATAGTAGTCTGTCAGAATTGACTTTGTGAGTTGTCATTCCTGCGAAAGTCGCCGACGCTCCAAAGCTATGGCGACGGAGCGCAGGAATCCACATCTTTGAAATGCTGGATTCCGCATCAAGTGCGGAATGACAACCCATCGAATCTAACTTGACAGACTACTAATATCGAAATCAATGGTAATCCATACATCTGAAATATGAGTAACTACATCGTTTTAGTAAAACAGGTTCCTGACGTAACTCAAATAACGGACAACGCGTTCGACCCTGAAAGCGGCACGCTCATCCGGACCCGTCTTGCCAGTGTCATCAATGAGCTGGATGCACAAGCGCTGGCTTTTACAAATTATATGAGAAAGGTCGGCGGCGACCCGCAAAGCAAAATCATCGCATTAACTATGGGGCCGCCAATGGCTGAAGAGGTCCTTCGATACTCCCTGAGCAGAGCTGCTGATACGGTGGTGCTGCTGACAGACAAGGCTCTCGGCGGCGCAGATACCGTGGCAACGGCCAACCCGCTGGCATTTGCCATCAAAAAAATTGTCAAAGACATCCTCAATTGCGGAAATGATTATTACATTGTTACAGGAATGCAGTCGGTAGATGGCGACACGGCCCAGGTGCCTCCGCAAATAGCCGAGGAGTTGGCCCTGCCCTGTATCGCTTATGTTACCGGCACCGAATTTAAGAATAACCGCTTCGGATTCACACGGATTATCAGCGGCGGCAGCCAGACGGTCGCAGCCAAAAAATTACCTGCAGTAATAACAGTCGCAAAATACGAGTATCCCCTCTTTGCAACATTCGCAAGAACCAGATGGGCAAACAAAACAGAATTTATTCAATGGACCAGCGACGACATCAAAGCACCTATTATCGGCGTTAAAGGGTCAAAGACCAGTGTTATAAGGGTCTTCCCGCCAGGTAAGAGCGCCAGAAAATGCCGGCAGGTCAGCGATGTAAAAACATTGGCCAAACTGATTGTTGACAGCTACAGCAGCGAAAACGCAAACGTCGGCAAAGCCGACAGCAGCCAGACGCCTCGTTATGTCTTGCCTGAAAGGCGGGCGGACAGGTTCGACAGAAGCTTCGAAGGAACGCAAAAGGAACAGCAGGATTATGAGATTTTAGTCGAAAAACTCAAGGAGCTTGGCATTACCGATATCAGCCGGATTGACGATGCAGACAGGCAAAACATTCTTGCTGCTGCCGGCGAGCACTTCCATAAAAAGGCACTGGATGATATGCTCAACGGCCTAAAACTTACCGAACCAAGCTTCAGGGGCGAGGTCTGGGTAGTCGCCGAGCACAGCGACGGCACCATCCATCCGGCGACCTTTGAGCTTATTGGAAAGGCCCGCGAACTTGCCGATTCCCTGCAAACCAAGGCAGGCGTTGCCATAGCCGGCTACCAAATAGAGCCGATGGCAAAAGAATTGATTGCTGCCGGCGCAGACAATATCTACATCACCGAAGATAAATTACTCAGCGTATTTGACCCGACCGCCTATCGAAAAGCCATCGCCGATTGCATCAGCACACACTGGCCACAAATCGTTCTTTATGCCGCAACCCCGCAAGGCAGAATGCTGGCGCCTATGGTCTCATACAGACTCGGCTGCGGACTGACCGCCGACTGCACCGGCCTGGACATCAGAGATAATTCACGAAACGGCTATATAGGTATCCTGCTTCAGACCCGACCTGCTCTCGGCGGCAATGTTATGGCCACTATTCGCACTAAAAATTCAAAATCTCAAATGGCCACGGCAAGGCCGGGCGTTATGAAACGCCTGCCTACGGATAACTCAAGAAAAGGAAAAGTCATCAATCACAAAATCCGGCTCACCGATGACGACATTAGTCTTCAAATTCTCAAAACAGAACTCGGCACAGGCGACGTAAACTTCGCCGCTGATGTAATTGTCAGCGGCGGTAAAGGCATGCAAAACAGGGACAACTATGAGCGGCTCGTCGGAGCATTTTGTGACAGCTTGAGCAAAAAGCTGGATACACAGGTTGAAAGAGGAGCTTCGCGTGCGGCTGTTGAGCAGGGATTTGTTGAACACGTGCACCAGGTCGGACAGACCGGAACCTCCATCGGGCCGAAACTTTACTTCGCACTGGGTATATCCGGCGCCATCCAGCATATGATAGGTGTTGCAAACACCGAGACTATTATCGCCATTAACAGCGACCCTAATGCACCGATATTTAAGCAGTGCGACTATTACATTGTCGGAACCGTTGAGGACATAGTTCCTAATTTGGTTCAGGAATTGGAAACGGAGTAAAAAATGCCGGACGATAAAGCATACAACAAAACAGCCGTCCTGATAGTCGGGGCCGGCCCGGCTGGACTGGCAGCAGCGATAAAGCTAAAAACTATGAAGCCGGACATTGACGTTTGCGTTGTGGAAAAGTCAGCCGACCTCGGCAACCACAACCTTTCCGGCGCCGTCCTCGAAGCCGAACCTTTGCATACACTGCTGGATTCGTCCTTGCCGGGATGGAAGGACAGCGATGCTGCAAAAGAAGTCCTTGCAAACAAAATCGACAAAGACGACATTATGTTTTTATTAGGCAAAAAGCTGGCGTTCAATATCTTCTTTGCGCTCAAGCTCGCCAAAATCTTTCACCTCGGCTTCGGCCAAATGATACACAAAGGCGACTATTCCGTATCCATAAGCAAGCTCACCAGATGGATGGGGCAAATCGCAAAAGACCTCGGCGCAGAGATTCTCACCGGCTTTGCCGCCGAAGATATTATTTTCGACGTAGCACGGGCTTCCAGCCCGTGGAAGCCCGGTCAGGATGACCATGCTGCGAAGGCGACTGGTGTAAAGCTCGTTGACCAGGGGCTGGATAAAGAAGGTAATCGGCAGCCGAACTTTGTCGAGGGAGAAATCATTGAAGCCGATTTTATCATCCTTGCCGAGGGATGTGACGGCCTTGTCACGGAAAAATTTGTTGAAAAGGCAAACCTGCAAAGAGAATCAAATCAGCTTTACTCGGTAGGCGTGAAAGAGCTTATCAAGGTAAGCCCCGAGCAATATAAAAAATTCACCTCTACCCGGGTTGTTCACGCTATGGGCTATCCAATCTGGACGCCTATCATCGGCCCGGGAATGTTCGGCGGCGGAATTATATATGCCGGCGTTCAGGACCACCTTTCGGTCGGTATGATTGTCGGGGCAGACTGGAAATACTGCGACTTTAATCCGCAGGATGCACTGACGAACTTCAAGAACCACCGCCTCGTAAGGAAATTCATTGATGGCGGCACGGTCGTGGAAGCCGGCGCAAAAATGATTCCGGAAGGCGGTTTCTACGCTATTCCAAGAGACCCGCATACCGGCAGTATCGGCAAAGATAATGTAATGATTTTAGGCGATAGCGCCGGCTTTGTAAATATGCTTAAGATTAAGGGTCTGCACAACGCCATCGATTCAGGTATCCAGGCGGCAAAGGCAATCACCGAAACTATAGATAATCCTGAACGAGCAGCAATCAGATACACCGATTTTGTTGACCAATCGAATATTACAAAAGAAATGAAATCAGCAAGGAACTTCCGTCAAGCGGTAGCTAAGTTCGGTCCTTTACAGGGTATGCCTCTGTCGGTTCTTGGCGGATTGCTGCCGAAATTCAATATCGAGAAAGACTATGAAGCTATGACAACAACGCCATACCGCTTAAAGCCAAATCAGAAATTCGATAAAGATTCCTTCACCGCAGTAGCGGCTACCGAGCATCGAGAAGAGCAGCCGTCACATCTTTTGATACTGAATCCCGATGTTTGTAAAACCAGGTGCGCACCGATATTCAATAGTCCCTGCATTACATTCTGTCCGGCCGGTGTATATGAAACCATCCAAGATGAAGTAAAACCAGCCAATCCGTCAAACTGTCTGCACTGCAAGACCTGCCAAATAAAATGTCCCTTTGACAATATCAGATGGACCGTCCCGGAAGGCGGTGGCGGACCGCGATATAAAAGAATGTAAGCTGACTGTCTGTATAAAGGATAAAATTAGACGGAAGTTAAGGGGATACGAATATGACCTGCAAATTTGTTATTCGATATTTTTAGATGCCGGTTCCTCCTGCGGTTTCTCCTCCGGCTCTTTCTTAGCCCGCTTCTTTGCTACTTTCCTGGGCTGCTCCTGGGCAGCTTCCGCCGGCTGTTCCTGGTCTTTCTTTTCCTCCTTTTCGCGTTGAATTGCCTCGTATATCTCCATGCGGTGGACCGGTATCTCTTTGGGAGCTGATATTCCAAGGCGAACTTTATCTCCGCGAACATCGACAATGGTAATCTTGACATCGTCGCCTATCATAATCGATTCGTCTTTTTGCCTGCTTAAAACCAACATCATTAACTCCTTTTACTGGCTGGCTTTACTTAACTTATTACGAAAGTGTCCAGCCATTGTTCACCCATCGGCTCGCCAAACGCCTTTCTACGCAATTCTCAAAGCTGGCCGTCCCTGCTCAAGCGCCTGACCCCCCTGACTAAATCAGGAGCAGAACTTAACACACATATTATTTTCGGCTAATTTCAAGACCGAAAACAACCATTTTTGTTTTTGTTTGGATAACTGGGATTAATTAACGCGATTTTAGTACATAATCGCTTGAAATATATGCACTTATGTGAAAATAAGGAATTGAAAAAAGATATATTAAATTTATCTGATCCGTCCGATTATGCTATTTTTCCGCCGCAAAGCGTCATTCGTAGTGCTTCTGCCAGAAACTATAGCGGACAGCAAGCCAGTAACCGGCTATCGAACCCAATGTCCCGAAAGCCACCATTTGCACCGGCAGAATGGAAATAACCGCATGTGAAAAAAAGGTCGCCGGATGATGGCTAATAAGATGCTGCAATATATCCTGCCTGGCGTAAGTCGTTACTCCAAAAGCTGTTATCAAAGCACTTGCAACCGCGGGCCAGATATAACTAATATCGAGAAACTTCTTGAATACGAAAGCAGCGAGCCCGAATGAAACCATGACCGCAAAGGCAATTTGATTAACAGCCGGCTGGGCTAAAACCGAGCCTAATTTATTATCAAATACTCTAACATCATAGGCAAATAGTCCTATAAAGAAATGAGCAATGAACACCGTGCCTATCAAGGCAATCGCTGCATTTATATATATATTTGCCCTGAAGTCAGATTTTTTTTGTGTCTCGACAATTTCCGGATTTGAGCGGATTCTCTGTCCCAGCAGGACACCGCAAAATCCGGCGGCAACAATACCCAGCCAGACAATCGACTCCAATCTAAGTGTCGTAAAAACTGCCTGTCGCTGAGCTAAAGCCGGATTCATCTGCATCAGCCCTGCAGCACTGCCCGCGTATAAAGCCCAGCCGGCCAAACCGGACGGCGCCGCTAAAACTGCTATTTCCCTGCCATAGGGCCACGAAAGAAAATAGCCAATAAGACCTGCCAAAAATGCCAACATCAGTAAAATGATGATGTCACCAAAACCTATACTGCCGTTAACCAAAGAAACAACCCCCATTGGGTCAGTAGGCGCCACTAACGGCCAGCCCAAAATGCCCAAAAGGACAATACCGACGGCCATCACGGCGGCGATTCTCAACTTCATTGGCCACGATAATTCCATAACATAGCTACCTTAATTTGGCGAAATCGTATCATTAAAATCCCCGGTAATCAACCATCATTTTCCCACAGCCGTAAAAACACCGCTATTTCTGAATTTATTCGCTCAATCTCACTTTGGCCTCGAATGCATTATTGACATCTAAAGCGGCAACGATGTATAGTACACGATAATAGAAAGCAACTCGTGTCTTATGACTTATGATATGTGGCCAGGACGAGCGGCGATTGAACGTTATACGCCATAGGAGTTTAGAAGATGGACCCTTCGATTTTCAAGGCATATGATATAAGAGGCATTTATCCCGACCAGGTCAATGAAGAAGACGCCTGGAAAATTGGCTGTGCCGCCGCCCGTTTTCTGCGCTCGATGCTGACCGGATACGAGCGAGGCCAGAAAAACGCACAGGCGCTTTGTGTCGGTCGTGATATGAGAATACACAGCGAGGCGTTGTCTAAGGCCCTCATAAAAGGAATCAATTCCACCGGCGCAAATGTCATTGACATCGGAGTAATTGACACGCCGCAGATATACTTTGCAATAAATCATCTCGGCACCTGCGGCGGCATCCAGGTCACGGCTTCGCACAACCCGTCCGAGTATAACGGCTTTAAAATATCAGGACTGGCAGCCAGGCCGGTCGGTGTCGATACCGGACTGAAAGATATACAGCACATCGCTATGGCACTGCTTCACACAAAGGGTAAGGTTACCGGCACAGTCAAAGAACAGGATTTGACCGCTGAATATAAGAATCACGTCCTGAAGTTTATGCACCCGGACATAAAAAAACTAAAAATCGCCATCGACGCCTCAAACGGAATGGCCGGTAAAATTGTGCCGGCGCTCTTTGAAAACCTGCCCATCGAAATAGTTGCTCTTAATTTCGAGCACAAAGGAAAATTCAAGCACGAGCCGAACCCGCTTGTCGAAGAAAACCTCTCTCAGCTCAAAAAAGCGGTAAAGACAAAAAAGTGCGATTTCGGCATCTGCTTTGACGGCGACGCCGACAGGTTGATTATGGTTGACGAAAAAGCCAAAACCATCGGCTGCGATTTGCTGACCGCCTTAATGGCCGGATATTTTCTTAAAGCAAAACCGAAGTCAACAATTGTTTACGATTTGAGAAGCAGTTGGGTGGTTGTTGAAGAAGTCCTTAAAAACGGCGGCACCCCGCGCAGGGAACGCGTCGGGCACGCCTTTATGAAAAAGGCAATGCGCGACTCGCACGCCGTGTTCGGCGGAGAGCTATCGGGCCACTTCTACTACCGCGATAACTATTGCGCCGACTCGGCTATGATTACCTTCGTTCATGTATTAAACATAATCAGCGATGCCGGCATACCGATAAGCGAGCTAATCAGGCCGCTGAGAAGATATCACAGCAGCGGTGAGATAAACTTCAAAGTAGATGACAAACAGGCAAAAATGGATGAGCTTCTAAAAAGATACAGTGACGGCCAAATCGACCGCTTTGACGGCGTTACAATTCAGTATAAACAGTGGTGGTTTAACTGCCGCCCGAGCAACACAGAGCCGCTGCTGAGATTAAACGTCGAGGCCAAAACAAAAGACCTGCTCGACGAAAAACTCGCCGAAATGGAAAAGCAGCTCGGAAAGCCCGTATAACTTAAACTGTCGCCCTTCATCCCCCAAATACGGGTGAAGGTCCTGAAAATATTTAGCCCCCCAATTTATTGGGGGGTTACTTAAACCTCAGTTTTAATGAGGGTCGTCTGCCCATCACCGACCCGACAGCAAAACATTATTTTTTGAGAGAGCAAAAACTATGGAAATTCACACAAAAACTTTCCAAACCCCAAATGGCTCAGTCGAAGGCGTCCAGACAAAGTGGCCCGGATTTAATATCCTGCTTGTAACAGGGACAAAAGGATTTCTTGCCTGCCCCGCTATTGACACAGAGGCCTGCCAGCGCTACGGCGTTGCTGCAGCAGTAGTAGAAAGCACGCCTGATAACCCTATCGGCACACTCGAACGTTTTCCACAGCGTAAAGTTACAAAGGCAAATACAAAGGCCAAGGAACTCGGTTTAAAGGAAGGTACGGATGTCAGCAACGCTTTTTCGCTGATAGCATAAAATTCCTTGCATATAAGCGCAAGCTCAAGAAAGGAAGGGAAATTATGAAAACCGAAAAGTATTGTCTAATACTTGCAGTCTTTGCTGGAGTTCTATTTCTGCCTGCCTTTGGCCAGATAGAGCCGCCCTTGCCCGAATATGAACCTTTGTTAATCGGCCAGGCTAATCCCGCACTGGCAGGAATAGACAACCTACACGTTACAATCATTCACCCCGACGAAGAGCCGAATGGGCTTAAATGGGAAAAATTAAAAGCTGAAATAAATAGCAGACTAAACAAAGCCGGCATAAAAGTATTCACTCCGGAGCCGGGCGTTATGTATAAATCGCCAATCTGGCCCGAACTTCAAATTCACGTGGATATGCTTAAGATTGAGCAATTCCAACAATATGTATTCCACATTCAAACACTATTGGCTAAAAGCATCTATTTACAGACAAAGCCGCCACTACGCCAGAAAGCCGATGTATGGAAGACCGAGCCGGTGATGCAGGCAGCATCAGCAGAAAATACACCCGCCAAAATTACCGGTATCGTTTTGCAACAGACCGACACCTTTATCACGGCTTACCTTGATGCCAATCCAAAAGGGGTTCAGCCAGCCGTTCAATCGGAAGTGACGGAACACAAATACGTCGCATCGAGAAACAGCAAAATCTTCCACAAACCCGACTGTGTCTGGGTGCAGAGAATTGCTCCGAAAAATTTGGTTTATTACAAAACCAGAGATGAAGCCGTAAACGACGGCAAAAGACCCTGTAAAACCTGCAATCCGTAAAAATCGGACAACAGAAATCAGATACCCAAATAAAAGATGGAGCTGGTCTCAATCATAATAATAGCTGTTGGCTTGGCGATGGACGCCTTTGCGGTCTCCATTGTCAGCGGCGCCGCATACAAGCAGCTAAAACTAAAGCATACGTTGCGGATAGCCCTTTTCTTCGGCGGCTTTCAGGCGCTTATGCCCCTGGTCGGCTCTCTGGCAGGGCTAAGTATAAAAAAATATATAGAAGGTTTTGACCACTGGATTGTATTTGGCATTCTAAGTGCAATCGGAGCCAAAATGATTTACGAGTCCTTCAAAATCGGCACTGAGGGGCAAAGTTTTGACCCCTCAAACATCTCTACCCTGCTGGTCCTGTCCGTCGCCACCAGCATCGACGCCCTTGCTGTCGGCATTACTCTTTCACTGATTACAAGCCCCATCATCACCGCCGTGATAATCATCGGCTCGGTAACCTTTGTTCTGTCATATTTTGGAGTATCTGTAGGCAGGAAAATCGGCCACTTCTTCGAGAGCAAAATCGAGGCCCTCGGCGGGTTGTTTTTAATCGCTCTCGGCCTGAAAATCCTTATCCAGCATCTTTTCTTCTAAATAACAGCATTTGCATACTTGCAAAAAACCGCATTTATGCTATAGATAATGTTAGAAGCAACTACGAGCCAACAGCTTCAATCAACGCAACTAAAAAACCTGTTATGGTAAAAACGACTAAGACAATAGACTGGAAAAAGCTCACAGATGAAGAAATCCTGCAGATGCGGGTCAGAGACCTTAAGCTGCAAATCCAGGGTTCTTCCATTGAGCCATTGATTAAAAAACTCTATGAAGAACTCACATCAAAAGGCATCAGCTTTCATCCCCCCTGCTATCTTGCCGATGAATGGCTGTGCCCGGACAAACAGCCCCTTATCGGCATACCTTTTTTCCTGACCCACCCCCGGCTGAAAAATATCGAAAAGAAAATGATGTTTGAAGTCGAAGGCGGCACGGAAAAATCCTGTATGAAACTCCTGCGACACGAATGTGGACATGCATTAAATTACGCCTATGAACTTTATAAGCGGACTCGATGGCGAGAATTGTTCGGCCATTTTTCTGCTAAGTATTCCGACTTCTACTACTACCAGCCATATTCCAGACGTTTCGTTACCCACCTCAAAGACAATTACGCCCAGGCCCACCCCGACGAAGACTTCGCAGAGACCTTTGCTGTCTGGCTTTCACCGAACAACAACTGGCAGGAAAAATATCAGGATTGGCCCGTAATAAAAAAACTAAAGTACGTCGATAATGTAATGAAAAACCTCAACAACACAGCCCCAGCTGTAACATACAAAGGCAGCCCTCCCTGGTCGGCTTCACGAATGACCTCCACCCTCGCCGGCTTCTACGACAGAAAACGCAAGACACTCGGCAGCGAATTCCAGGGTTACTATGACGACAGTCTAAAAGAGCTTTTCAGAACGGGAAGTCCGGCTCCGGCAGCGACAAAGGCATCGGCTGCTCTTCGCTTATATCGCCGACAGATTGCAGACAATGTCGCAAGATGGACAGGTCATCGTAAATACGACATTTATCAGCTCGTAGGCAGAATTATTACACGCTGCGACGTTCTCGATTTATACCTGAAAGCCGGCGAGACCGAGGATATAATAGCAGTAACCGCCCTGGTTACGGCTATCGCAAGAAATACTTTTAGGGTCAGGGCGAGGCAAAAACGATGATGAAACGAAAATTAAACATCACTACCCTGGTCGATAAATGGACAATACCCGCCAACGACCCTGATTTCAGGCAGAAGCCAATAGAGCCCACAACCGAACATCACGTCATCCAGACACTACGCGAGCTTGGGCACAATGTATCAATCATTGGTCTCGCAGACGACATAACAATCATTGTAACCAAACTGAGCGAACACAAGCCCGACATCGTCTTCAATCTTACCGAGCAGCTCGGCGGAGACCGCAGTATGGATATGAACATCGCTGCGATGCTGGAGATGCTCAAAATCCCATACACCGGCTCCGGCCCTGCAGGGCTTATGTTAAGCCGCGACAAACGATTGTGCAAAGAGCTGCTGACTCAGCACAGAATACGCGTCCCCGGCTTTGTCTCCATAGCTCAGAATCAGAAGGTGCGGATACCGAAATCGCTTAATTATCCGCTCGTTGTCAAACCGGCCTTTGAGGACAGCTCCGAAGGCATCTCCAACGCATCCCTTGTCAGCAGTGAAACGGCGCTTATCGAGCGGGTCAAATTCGTCCACGACGGCTGGCAGCAGCCGGTCATAGTCGAGGAGTATATCGAAGGAAGGGAATTTTATGTCGGTGTTATCGGAAACAAGCGGCTGACAGCATTGCCTATACGCGAATGTATATTCGACTCTGAAAACCCGGAGGGGCCTCAGCTTGCAACATACCGTGTAAAGTGGAACCGCAAATATCGTGAGAAATGGAACATCAGATTCGATTTCGCCGAGCTTGATGAGCCCATTATTAAAAAAATCGAGCGCATCTGCAAAAGGGTGTATCGGCTGCTTCGAATGCGTGATTACGGAAGGATTGACCTGAGACTGACGCCGGATAACAAGCTCGTCGTCCTCGAAACCAATCCCAATGCGGATATCGCTTATGGCGAGGAAGTTGCTGAAGCCGCAGAAAAAGCCGGTATCACGTATGAAAAACTAATCGACCGCATCATTCATTTTGCTTTACGCCGTTATAAATGAACGCAACAACTGACACATTATCATTATGCAATACTGTAAAACCAGGATTTAATTATATTGGAGCAATTGCTTATGGCCTCTAAGGTATTCTTCATCAGGGCCTCGATTCCGCCGGCAGGCGAGACCTCGCCAAGAGCGGGTAAAGAAGGCCAAAAGAAAATATCCGAAAAGGCCCGTAAGCTCTTCAAGGCCGGCGGTTTTGCAAACTGCTTCAAGAAAAATGATTTCACAGCCGTCAAGGTCCACGTCGGAGAAGACGGCAATACCACTTATATAAAAGCCCCCTGCATAAAAGGATTAGTGGACGAGCTGCTCGCATTAAAAACAAAACCTTTTATAACCGACACCACCACCTTATATGTCGGACAAAGGCACAATGCAATCGACCACACTATCCTGGCTGCCCAGCATGGATTCTGCGCCGATATACTGGGGATACCATTCATCGCTCCCGATGGATTGTTTGGAACATCCGAGACTGCAATAAAAATCAACGGCGAAATCAATAAAGAAGTCTATATCGCATCGGAAATCGCACGCTGCCAATCGATTCTTTCGGTGGCTCATTTTACCGGTCATTTAGCAACCTGTTTCGGGGCTACGCTGAAAACATTAGGTATGGGCTGCGCAAGCAAAAAGGGAAAGATGAAACAGCACGCCGCTGTCACTCTCAGCATCACCAAAAAATGCACACTCTGCGGCCTATGTTATAGTCACTGCCCCGCCGATGCCATTACACTCGGTAAAACAATGGCTCGAATCGACCAGGACAAGTGCATCGGCTGCGCGCAATGTCTTGCTGTCTGCAGGTTCGGCGCAGTCCAATGCAACTGGGGCGAAGAAACAGAAGTCCTGCAAAAAAGCATCGCTGAATATGCCCTCGGCGTTATAAAAGGAAAAGAAGACAGGTCGGCTTTTTTCAACTTCATACTCTCGGTTACCGACCAGTGCGATTGCTTCGGCAACTCCGATAAGCAAAAAATCGTTGAAGATATCGGCATAACCGCCTCAACCGACCCGGTGGCAATCGACAAGGCATCGCTGGATTTGGTGGAGAATAAAACCGGCAAAAAATTTCAACAACTGCTTGGAAATAAAAAACTTAACCCCCTGCCACAGATTGAGCACGCCGAGCGCCTCGGCCTCGGAACCACCGATTACGAGCTT
>CAZBWE010000062.1:0-13495 GCA_964495465.1 uncultured Pirellulales bacterium | reverse complement strand
ACCTTGTCTGTGATGCGATGACAGGCCAGGACGCCGTCAATTCCGCAAAGGAATTCAACGAACGGCTTGAGCTTGACGGAGTCATACTTACAAAACTCGACGGCGATGCACGGGGTGGTGCCGCCCTGAGCGTAAAAGCTGTAACCGGCAAGCCCATCAAGTTCATTGGGGTCGGAGAAAAACTCGACAAGCTCGAAGAATTCCATCCAGACCGTATGGCTGGCAGAATCCTCGGTATGGGCGATGTTGTTACGCTCGTCGAAAAGGCGCAGGAGCAGTTCAAAGCCGAGGAAGTGGAAAAAATTCAGAAGAAAATGGCCAAAGGCACTTTCGGCTTTGACGATTTCCTCAAGCAGATGCAGGCCGTAAAAAAAATGGGCGGTATGAAGGATATGCTCAAAATGGTTCCCGGCATGGGGCAGCAGCTTGATGACCTCGACCTCGATGGCTCGGAGTTGAAGCAGATGGAGGCGATGGTTTATTCTATGACTCCTCGTGAGCGTAGCGACCCCGATGTGATAGATTCTTCCAGGAGAAGGCGCATCGCAGCCGGTGCCGGCGTTCAGCCCAATGATGTATCAGGCCTGGTAAAGACCTTTATGCGAAGTCGTGATATGCTCAAGTCTCTCAGCGGCGGAACCTTCGGCGGGCTAAAAAGTTTGTTCTCCGGCGGCCTGAATATGAACGCACTCGGTGCTGCTATGTCCACAGGAAGAAAGATTAAGCAGCGCTCCAAGCGAAAAAGAGTCATCAAGCGCAAGGGCAAAATCAAACGCAGGTAAAAATAAGCTCATTGCCGACTATGCGCTCTCCAAAATACTTATCCCCCTTTGGCGGAATTCCAACCTGCTTCGCCCGATGTGCGGCAAATTTGTCCCATCTCACCATGTGTCTAAAGTCGCCAGAACCCCCTTTATCAGTATCAAAACGCCTATTTTCGGACCAAACTTGACTTTTCGCCCCTTTTGTGTATATATATGTAGAATCCTTGATTAGCCGCAGGCAGGCAGGGCAAATTATCTTTAGCACAAACTAATAGTACAACAGATATAGTATATTATAAAAATTGAGAAGGCAACGGATTGTTCGGATTAATCGGCAATCACTTATCGGTAATCATTTATCATTAATCATTTTAATATGCCCGGAATATTCGACCAGACAATAGTGAATCAGGTTCAGCAGGCCAACGACATTGTTGACGTGGTCGGTGAGCACGTCAGCTTGAAGAAGAAGGGCCGTGAGATGGTCGGCTTATGCCCGTTCCACGATGACCATCGACCGAGTATGAACGTCAATGTCCAAAAGCAAATCTTCAAATGCTTCGCCTGTGGTGCCGGCGGTGATGTTTTTAAGTTCGTTCAGATGCGAGAGAACCTGACCTTCCCGCAGGCTATAGAGCGGCTCGCAGACCGCGCCGGAATTCAATTGCCGAAAAAAACTCAAAAATCGAAAATCAATCGGCAATCGGCAATCGACAATCAACAATCAATTGACCCCAACGAGCTTGCAAGGGTCAATGTCTGGGCCGTTAAATACTTCCAGAAAAATCTTAATGATAACGAAAAAGGAAAGTTCGCCCGTGACTACCTCGCTCAGAGGAAAATATCTCCGGAGAGCATCAAAAAATGGCAGCTCGGCCTTGCCCTCGACTCCCCCGATGATTTACTCACCCACGCCCGCGAAAGGAACATCTCGACAAAGCTGCTCGAAAACGCAGGCCTTATCACCGCCCAGAACCAGGACAAATTCGTAAACCGCCTGATGTTCACTATTACCGATGTCACCGGCAGGGTAATCGGCTTCGGCGGAAGAGCTTTAAGCGATAATGGTGCCAAGTATATAAATTCACCGACAACCGTTTTATTCGACAAGAGCAATTCACTATATGGCCTCGAGCACGCCCGCCACCGCATTGTTTCAACGGAAACGGCTGTTGTTGTGGAAGGTTATACCGACTGCATAATGGCGCATCAGCTCGGCTGCACCAACGTCGTCGCCAGTCTCGGCACCAGTCTTACCACGGGTCATGGCCGAATCCTGCGGAGGTATGCCAAAAAAGTCGTCATTGTTTTTGATAGTGACGCAGCCGGTATCGAGGCCGCGAACAGGGCACTCGATGTCTGCCTGTCACAGAGGATAGATATCAAGCTCGCATTCGTTCCACAGGGCAAAGACCCTTGTGATTTCCTCCTGGCCAATGGCAGCGAGAAATTCCAGCAGTTAATTGATAATGCCGTCGATGTCCTTCAGTTCAAATGGGACCGGCTGACTGAAAAGCTCAACGCCGACGACACCTTTGCAGGCCGAAAGGCCGCCGTCGATGAATATCTGCAAACCGTAGCCACCAGCATATACGCCGGAATGCTCAAATCAATCGAGGGAGGCCTGCTGGTAAATCGCCTCTCGAAAATCATCAGCCTCGACAGCAAAGATATAACGGCTGTGCTCTCCAGGGCCGCCACAGCCGCCGGGAGAACGGCCTCCTACACAGCCAGAGAGCAGAATGTTACCGCCCTCGATTTGGGCAGGGGCCTCGCCGCCTCCGCTCAGCGCGAAATCTTGGAGGTCTTGCTGAATGAGCCGAAGCTCTTTAAGACCATAAGCCGGAAAATAACAGTTGAGCACTTTGATATGCCGCTTTTGAAGCAGACCGCTGAGATACTTTTTGATTCCATAAGCGCCAATCCTAATGTTTCTTTGTCGGAGATTCTCGCCAAAGCTGAATCTGTTGAGCTTGGCAATTGTATTATGCTTCTCGAGCAGACAGGCCGTGAAAAGGGGAATTTCGAATCTCGGCTGACCGATGCTGTTGACACCTTATTGCGACTGTCTCAGCGAAGGAGCATTGACCGCATAAAGTCGGCGGAGGACCCGAATCAGTATCTTAAATCTGTTTCCGAAGTTGTGAAGAAGGAGAACCGCCGCAATATCGGTATGACATAAATATGGTTAGCCCCGACACCTGTGGTCGGGGTGGTTACTTATCCTGCCGTTTTGCCGCAGGTTTGTTTAGCCCCGTTGCTTGCGACGGGGGATTATTAATGTTTTTGAACATTTATATTTTATTTTTTTCGCGATACGCTTCATGCTTGCCCTCCATAGCCCAAAGGGCGTCGGAGGGCCATTAAGAAAATTCGATTTTGTTTGGAATGTGAGAGTTAATGAGGAAAGATTACATTAACGAGAATTAAGTCCGTGATTATTATATAAGGAAAGATATGGGAACAAATCAATCAACAAAGACTTTATTTCCGGTAGTGCATCCAACCGCCTCTGATAGAACTATGATTTTGAATAAAGTAGAGTTGTTAAGAAGGATACAAGATATAGCACAAGAAAAGTCTATCGCAAAAATCAGAGAGTCGGTGTTTGACTTGGAAAGACAATTGAAGGATTCGGTAAGGGGCGGAAAGATTCTGTTTAATATTACTACAAACGGCGACACTATCACACTGAGTCAACGATATTTGTTTAACGAATTAAATCAGGTAATAGAAACACAGACTTTGGAGCGATCCAGATACTATTTAAACCGATTATCTAAAGCTATAAACCATACAAGGACTAATAAAATTAACGATATCAATATCAATCGCTGGAAAGAATATTCTGATATTATCACGGATAGTCTATGGATATTGGATAAGCGAGATTCATCCGGAGTTCACACGGCTGGATATTGGGGAAATTTCATTCCTCAGATTCCTAATCAAATGATTAGGAGATATACAAAAAAAGGTGAGTGGATTTTGGATACCTTTGTCGGTTGTGGAACTACATTGATTGAAGCCCAGCGACTCGGAAGAAATTCTATCGGAATTGATCTACAAGAGGATATAGTTCAAATTGCAAATAACTTAGTAAAAGGGGAGACGAATAAGTTTAATACCATAAATGAAGCAATAGCAGGCAACAGTATTGAGGTTGATTATGAGAGCGTTTTAAAATCTTATGGCCAAAAAAGCATCCAATTATTAATAATGCACCCACCGTATTTTGATATTATTAAATTCAGCAAAGACCAGAGAGATTTATCGAATGCACGGTCTGTAAACGATTTCCTCGAAAAGATGGGCACTGTTGTTGATCGCGCCTCAAAAATTTTGGATAAGAATAGATATTTTGCACTTGTTATTGGGGATAAATATTCCAAAGGCGAGTGGATACCATTGGGATTTTTAACAATGGAGAAAATTATCAAAAGAGGTTTTATTTTGAAAAGCATAGTCGTCAAAAACTTTGAAGAAACCTTTGGCAAGCGAAATCAGAAAGAGTTGTGGAGATACCGTGCAATTGTAGGGGGATTCTACATATTCAAGCACGAATATGTTTTCTTATTCAAGAAAAAGTGAAAGGAAATGAATGACCACCCATGTTTTTATCGTGAATGAAGATACATTTGCTGCGCATCTACAATATATGTTCGCAGGAACCAGTTCAGGCAAGAAGGCTTGGAATATTTCTCTTCTTGCAGATATTAAGAGGGTCAGAACAGGGGATAAGATACTATTTTACCATGAAGGAGTCGGGTTTTATGGGATCTTCAAAATAAAAGAGAACACAAATAATGTTACTGGTAAACATATTGTGTACTACGACAAGGATAACGATTGTGAAGGTACATTGGGTAAAAAGCTTCTTTATCGTGTTTTAATTGAGCCAGACGAAGTATATCCAAATCCAGTTAGTGAATGGGAAGCATTGGAAAAACTACCGGATAATCCAAGAGATATTATTTGGAGTTTGATTTATAGGAAATTGAAGGGTGGTAGAGGATGTAGTCCTGTGACTTTGAAAGAATCCAATAAACTTATTAGACTTGTTCGGGAGAATAATAGCGAAAAACCAATTGACACGTCTCAAAGCTTCACTTGGGAGGATGGAAGGATTGTCGGTGTAGATTCTGAGCAAAAGATATACGATACATCTCAGGCTGAGGTGCCTGACATTGAAGAGATGCTTTATAAAAAGCGAAAAATAGAGACTTATTTGCAGGCATATTTTACAGAAAATGCGGGTCTCCCTAACCTTGACAATTCTGTCTTTGCAGAGATTTGTGGGAAAAGCAATGAAATAATATGGCTTGGAAATGAGTTTTATTGTGGCGTGGGTATGCAGAAGATAGATATTTTCACAGTAACGAATCAAGGAAAAAGAGAGTTTAGAGTTATTGAGTTAAAAGCTAGTCCAGATACGGGAATTCACAGGCAATTAGAACGGTACATAAAGTGGTGTCGGGAGTATTTGTGTGGGACTTCCAAAGAGAATATTCAACCCATAATTGTGGTTCCAAGCATTCCTGATGTATCTTATGCAGATGAATTGAAACAACACATACTTCCAAGCTTTAACAAAAGATACAAGGATGAGTGTCAACCAGTAACTTGGTATGAATTTTATTTTGATGAAGAGAAAAAGATAAAGTTTCAGAAGATTGAATATTGAATAGGTGTGAGGACTTTTAAAGGTTGATTTAGTTTGCAGAAGAAGCGTTTGGTTTAATTCATGTTTGAGGGAAAAATGAAGAAAGAAAGCCGTAAATCTCGGCCGATTGTGATAGGGTATTTGGAAAAAGTCAGCAGCACGGTTTTTGAACGGCACAGAAAGCAAATTACTGATATGATCAAAGGCAACTACGGAGTTTATGCGCTTTATAGACGAGAAAAGCTTTACTATATCGGATTGGCAACTGATTTCCGCAAGCGCATAAATCAGCACCTCAAGGATAAGCATAAAGGTAAATGGAACTACTTTAGTCTCTACTTGATTCGCAAAATAGACCATTTGCGGGAGATTGAAGCATTATTAGTGAGAATATCTGAACCAAGCGGGAATAAACAAAAAGGAAAACTTAAACGCTCAAAGAACCTAAGGCCTCAATTAAAAAGACTGCTAACAGAAGATACAAAAAGAGTAATAGAAGAAATATTGGGCAGTGGGAAACCTGTAAAAAAGAAAAGAAAAAAAGTAACCAGCAGAACCAAACTAATAGACCGGCCGCTTAGAGGTAAATTTCCGACAGGAAAAGTGATTTACGCAAAATACAAGGGAAAAGAGTATACGGCATGGATTCAAAGAAATGGAGGAATAAAGTTTCAAAATAATATGTATGATACACCTTCTGGAGCAGGTCAAGCTATATTAGATAAGGGAGCCGTGAATGGCTGGAGATTTTGGAAGTATAAAGACAAATCCGGGAATTTGGTTCCATTGCAGAAACTGAGGAAATAAGACCAATGCAATAAATCGCCGCCGATTATAAAAAATGAACAATGAACAATGAACTACGAACCCTGAACTATTAATTATGAATTATTTCATTGCCAAATTGTTAAGTGAATCAGTGAAAATTCTTTGTTCCTTTGTTCCTTCGTGGCTAAATTTCTCCGTGAACTCTGTGTACTCTGTGGCTAATAAATAATTATTGGAAATTCGTGTCCGCCTTCCCGCCTATCGGCGAAGCCGATGGTGGCGAGACCTCGCCCGTGGGCGGGTGAATTCGTGGCTAATAAAAATCAGAGAAATCAGTGAAATCTGTGGCAAAACAAAAATTGAACTAAAAACGCTATTTAACAGTAATAATCAATATGGAATATAGATATAAGCCAACTATTTTTAATTAGACGGGATTAACAAGATAATCCTGTTATCCTGTCAGAATATTCGTGTGAAATTATGGCTAATAAAAATCAGAGAAATCCGTGTCTAAAAAAGTAATCCGTGTAAATCCGCGTTAATCTGCGGTTAAATATCTCCATGAATTCGTGACTAAAAAATCGTAAATCATAAATAATAAATTGTTATTTGGGAGGCCGCCAATCGTGGCAAGGAAAAGAAAAGAAAAAGACGAAAAGAAACCTGAGGTTGAAATAGAAGTCGATGCCGCCCCATCGCTGCCTGCAAAGCCCAAATCTGCTGACGAGCTGATTAAATCTCTCATTGCCAAAGGCCGGAAAAGGGGCTTCCTCACTTACGAGGAGATGAACGAAGGCCTGCCTGACGAGATTGTCAGCTCGGCTCATCTGGACGGCATCTTGGCTACGTTTGACGAGATGGGCATCAAGTTGCTTGAGCAGGATGATGTCGAGGTTCAGCAGGCGGCGGAGGCCGACGAGGAATTTGAAGACACGGAGGTCGTTTTAGGCGGGGATGACCAGGAAAAGGAGCAGTTGCTGAAGGATGACGAAGTCCTCGAAAGGGATCTCGTCGGCCCCGAGGTCTCCCGCCGCATCGACGATCCAATCAGGATGTATTTGACGCAAATGGGACAGATTCCGCTGCTGACGAGGACGGATGAAATCAATCTTGCGCGGAAAATCGAGATAGCGAGGATGGCTTTCAGGAGAAAAATGCTCCAGTCAGACTACTGCGCCAGAAACGCTATCGAAATAATTCAGCAGGTGCAGGATGGGATTCTGTCGTTCGACAGGACCATCAAAACCACAACGGAAAAATACCTCACAAAAGGCATAATTAAAAAAAGAGTATCACAAAACGTCGAAACGGCTGATAAACTTCTTAAGGCAAACCAGGTATATTTTAAAAAGGCGCTGAAAACAGACGGCGATATGCCGGACAAAAAAGTATTGTTACAGCTGCATAGAAACAGGCGAAAAATCGCCACCCTGCTCGAAGAGCTCAGCCTGCGAACCAGCAGAATTCAATCAATGAAAAACAAGCTGCAAGGCATCAGCCAGAAAATGCACCAGCTACAGCAGAGTATAGAGCAGGGGCCAAATGGGATGGTTACAGAAGAGGATATCGAAAGTATGAAACAGGAGCTCGAGGGGCTCCAGAACCTGGTTGTGGAAAGGCCTAAACAGCTTGATAAACGGCTGCGGTCGATGAACAGGGTCTTTACTCAATACGAGAATGCAAAACGCACGCTGTCAAGCGCGAACCTGCGGCTGGTTGTCTCCATCGCCAAGAAGTATCGCGGCAGAGGCCTGAGCTTTCTGGATTTGATTCAGGAAGGCAATACCGGGCTGATGAGGGCGGTGGATAAATACGAGCACCGCAGAGGATATAAATTCAGCACGTATGCGACGTGGTGGATTCGTCAGGCGATTACCCGGTCGATAGCCGACCACGCACGAACGATTCGTATCCCGGTGCATATGATAGAGACGATGAGCCGGCTGCGGACGGCCAGCAAGGTCCTGCACCAGAAGTTCGGCAGAGAGCCGAAGGTAGAAGAGATAGCAGAAGAGGCGGGTATGGAGGTTGAAGAGGCCAGGAGGGTGCTGAAGATATCCAAACATCCGATTAGCCTGGACAGGCCTATCGGCGAAAGCGAGGACAGCTACTTCGGCGACTTTATCGAAGACGATGAGGTGGATTCGCCGGTGTCGTCGGCTACGCAGGGGATGCTAAGCGAGAGGATTGACCTGGTGCTCAAGACGCTTTCATACCGTGAGCGTGAGATTATCAAGCTGAGATACGGAATCGGCGACGGGTATACTTATACGCTCGAAGAGGTCGGCAGGATTTTCAAGGTTACGCGCGAGCGAGTCCGGCAGGTAGAGGCAAAGGCGATACGGAAACTGCAGCACCCGGTGCGAGCGCGAAAACTGGAAGGATTTATCGACCATAAAAGTGCGTAGAAGATTTGAGATTTACGATTGTCGATTTTCGATTTATGATTCCGCCAGACGGAGCGGCGGGCAAGTTTCACTGATTTTTTTAGCCACAGAGGTCACAGAAAACACAGAGAATTTGGCCGGGATGTGTTCTCGACAAAGCCATGTGCTCCAAACGTGGTTTGTGCGCCAAGTCTTCGTCTCGTCCACCGGGCAGTAGAACTGCCCCGCCTTGTCAGGCGTCCGGCCTTCCATTATATAAGGTTGACGCGGAATTTGCTTTGAAGATAATTGCGAGATTGGGTAGATAAGTGGCTGGTAGAATAGAGAGCAATTTATAGGAGAAAAAAATGCCGAGATTTGAGGAGTTTCGGGAGGCCATTGGGCAGATTCTGCAAGAAAGGCTAAATTGTTATTGGCTCCCTTATCAGATTGTAAACCGGTTAAGAGAACGGAATCCCGAGATTTTAGAAGTGTTAGAAAAAAAGTTCGGTACGTCATACGGCCGAGGCGGCGGAGATTATTACAGTACTGATAGCGCAATAGCGCACTGCCTTCAGGACTGGCCTGAGTGCGTGGAAGTTCAGTACCTTCTCGGCCGGGACCTTCAAATTGGCGATGTAAAAGCAAGCGATGAGGCAATAACAATCTATCGGTGGATTGGTCAAACTAAAAGCTGATTGGGAACTCAAAGTGAGTCTTTTGACTTGCTGGGAATTGCGGGTACCTCGCCAGCACGCGTTTGGTGGGCTTGCTTAGGTGCAAGTTAGTGTGAGAGAGTTGCCGTTTGATTGAAATTTAGCTTTATGAGAGTTGTTGATATAAACAGGTAAGATTAATAGAAAGGAGGCTTAATATGCTTTTATTGAGCACTTTTAGTTGGATACTTATTGTTGTGGCTGTTGTGATTTTGGCTGTGTTTATTGGAGTGAAAATAAAAGATAAATATTATTAGAAACCAGCGGATAGTCCGCCAAACAGAGCGGCGGGTAAAATTTAACTAATTGAAATGAAAAGCCCTGCAGGGAACTGCGGGGTTTCTTGTGCTTGGTTTGCCTGAGTGCACTAAGTTACATATTAAAATAAAAAATAATCAATTTTCATAGTGTATTTATTGGTGTAAAATCAAGATATTAGCCGACAAAACTGAAATACATAGTATGAAAGGGATTGTATTAAAAGAAGCACTTTCCCCTTTTCAATTTTGGGTTTGTGAATAATTATTTAAAAGTTTATCGGCTTATTAGTGAATTAATAAGTTATGAATGATTTAGAGATCAGACAAAACTTTCATAGAAAAAAACTACGACGGCAACATGCTCAAAAAGACACACTTGTGCTCGATGAGCTCGGATTAAATCATGGAAAATGCCGGGCCGATATTGCTGTAATTAATGGTCACCTTATTGGATATGAGATTAAGAGCAACAACGATTCGCTCCGTAGGCTTAAGGAGCAAGTCAAATCATATAATGCAGTTTTTGATAAGATTTCTATAGTTATTGGTGAGCGTCACATTAATTCTATCCAAAACCACATTCCAAGATGGTGGGGTGTAATTGCTTCTGTGAAGGGATCAAGAGGCACTGTGTACTTTGATACAATTCGTAAGGCTCAGAGGAATAAAGATGTCGATCCAATATCTATAGCACAATTATTATGGCGTAATGAAGTGATAGAAATATTACAGAATAATAAAGTACCTAAAAGAATACTTCGCCAACCGCGAGCAATACTGTATGAGTATCTGGTAGATAAACTTAATGTATGCGAACTACGAAAATTTGTCAGAGAGTGTTTCAAGAGGCGTAAAAACTGGCGATGTCCTGAATTACCTTCACAATATGATGGTTTGTACCAACCTGCCGCCATGTAGAAAGGTTACCGGTTTTAGCACTCCTATTTGTACACGTCTGTATATAACTATCTCCCCATGACAAGGCCGATCCGTAATAATAACGAGAAGACAAAACAATTTGGCTCAGTTGGTGATATTGCTTATAACCATAATCTCTAACATTATCCCCCTTTACAATGTACCAGCCATTTTCAATAGTATACCTTATTGTTGCTGGAGGCTTTACCACTCTCCAATCAAGTTCAGGAATCTCAGGATGATTAATGGCATAGTCACCAAAAGCTGGGAGCCGTAACTCTGCTTCTCTGAAACGAGATATCAAAATCTTATATAATTTCCATTCATAACGAGGAACAATTTCACCTCCCTTTCTAATACCCGTCATGGTTTTCGGAAAAGAGGTGCCCAGAATTGTAAAGGTTCTCCAGTCATCCAAATAAGGAAAAGAGCCCACAATAGTTAAAATGGCTTTAGAAAATCCTTCAAGAGGAATAAAATTTGGTGCACCTAAATCAATAATGAGGTCGCAGTTTTCTGGTTTAACCTTCAATCTCGACAAAAGAGAATCAAGGTCGTCCTTGAGCGATACTTTTGCAGCTTGTTCTATTTTTATTCTTAGGCAAACACCAGATTTGTTCTGAGTTATAATATTTCTGATTTCTTGCTGATAAGCATTATTCCTATCTAATCCAGTTACAGATATGGCTGAACATATCCTCTCTCGAAGTATATTGAATATAAAACGCACTGGATGAACTCCTGTAGCCATACGTTCATTAGGCCCGATGAGATTTAAATCAACAAAACAAAGTTGTCTGCCCCATTTTTCAAGAACTCTTTTTGCAAACAGAGCTAAATGTTCATCTATTGTTTTCGCTTTTGTTTCATTTTCGAAGTCATATCCAATCCCTGGAATTTCTATCAATGGAGTAAATACACGCTTTGTCTTGGTTGGTAATCGCGATACGGCTTGATACTCTCCTTGTTTCCATCGAAGACATGGAAGATAGTGGGTATGGTTAAAGCTCATTATGTTCCCCTATATTAATAAAAGTAGACACTCGGAAAATGTTTTCTTACTTCACCCTGTCCGACCATATTTGTAAGAATAATATAGTCTTTCGCTTCTCTTCGTATTTTCCCTGCAACTATCGCCGGGTGAATGCTTAATTCTTTCGCGAAATCTTTGATTGAATCCTCACTTCTCAAATAACGGGACAAAGCTGTATTCCATTTGTCTTCAGGAACAAGGATTTCGCCCGCTAGCTCATCTGCTTCCCTCTCAATATCTCCAGCTTCCACATCAAGGTCGTCAAATATGCTTTCTATATTGCCTTTATGCAGGTGCTTCATTATATGGACAAGCTCGTGGAAAAGAACAAACCAAAAGTTATCAATCCTATCGTAGCGTAGCGTCATCCCGATTACTGGTGAACCATCAGAAAGTAAAATTGCAGCACCGTCCAGATAAGTATTAGGTAAATGAGATTCCACAACGAGCCGGATCCCACAATCTCGTAAGTGCTCAATGACTTTTTTCTCCCATTCTTCTACACAGCTTAATTGCGCAAGCTTGGTTAACCACTTTTTGGTAATTGTATTCTGTTTATATTTGTTTTTTAACTTCTGTTTATTAGCGAGAGTTATAATTCGACATTGCCATGCAAGAAGAGCATAGCGATTTACATTACCTCCCAAGCGTACACGCTGACGTGCGAGCGCTTGTACTGGCTCAAGAGAACCTTTCACAAATTTCTTTACAAGTTCCTCAGCATTGGCCACGGCCTCCTCCAAAGAACCGGGTGATTCCTCAAACCAATTGCGGCGGTACATTTCCTTAATCGGGAATTGATCCCAGGCTAAACCATCTTTATTTTTGCCTACATTAAAAGGTCTTTGTGGTGTCGCTCTGAATTCAGCAACCTCGCTTATGTTTAGGCCAAGCGCTTTTGCTACTTCAGTGAGTCGAGGCAAATTCGCAGAAGCATATTCCTCTGCTTCATATCTTTGAATCTGCTGTTCCTTCAAATCAATAGCTTCTGCAAGCTGGCGTTGTGAAAGCCCCTTGACAATGCGCGCCCTGATAAGAATTGTTGGTAATTCTTCCAAGCTTGATGCCTTTAATATTTCAACAGTTCCTGATTTCAATGCCTCGTATTCATGGAGTTGCATGGAAAGATTTTCATATTCACTATGCAGTGCATCTAATTCTGCCTTTGCCAGAAATTTGGACTTTGTTTGTTTAATAACGGCTTTGATATCAAAATCGTCAATTGCTTTTCGGAATTTTTCTAGTTGAGCATTTGTTATTCGATATTGTCTTTCATTAGTTATCATTGGCAATACCTCTTTTCGTCAATTCTTTTGGAATTTTATACAGATAATACCTTTCGCGTTTCCCGTGTCTTTGTCGATTTGGAAAAAATCAAGAAATAGGTGCTTCCCATCTGCAAGAAAATTGGAAGGGAAAAATTCTCCGTGGAAATACTCTTTTTGTTTTTTGCGATTTTCAGAAAAGTCAAGGAAAACAGGATTTAATTTTGCAACATCTACTCCCATAGCATACCAACAGACATCAAAATCACAGGGAAAAGGTTTTTCAGTAACAAAACTTCCGTCAAGAAAGATTTTTCGACATCCAGCTTTACGTAGAGCTAAGACACCTTCTTTAAATCCAGCAAATAGGCGTTTCCTATGATAAGATGATGCAAAGCGAGTTTCGACCTCTTCGAGTGTTGCATTGTGTACTCCAGGAGGCAAAACCTTCCATGGCCCGCCAATATCTACGAAATCTGGTATCACAACACAACTATACTGTTGTGTTGATGATTAGTCAAGAGTATTTTTGCTTTCTATTTTAAATACTTGTTGCGAAACCTATAGATATTATTGGGAATCAGCAAAAAATATGTAGTGAAATCGAGGGCTAAGTATTTTCATTTGTCGAAGTTTAGAACAGCAAACTCTTTATGATATTTAATTGCTGCGGCATCATAAGCACGGGCGGCGGCGATTTCGGAGGTGAACAGGCCGAGAGAAAAACGCCTGCCCTTAT
>CAZBWE010000061.1:0-13941 GCA_964495465.1 uncultured Pirellulales bacterium | reverse complement strand
CGAACATATTTTTAACCGCAAATGTCGCCACCAATTGCTGATGTGTCTTGAACTTCGGCAGATTTATTATCTTGTCGGCATCCAGAGCAATCGAACTTATACCAACCTTGATATTGTTCTTACCTATTTTGCACCATCTTGGCTTATCGAGCTGCCTGACCGGCACAGACAACCTTTTCAGGTCATCTTCCATTTTCAATACCTTCACACACGCAAATACATTGCTCCAGGCAGGCGAATCACCGACAAATGGCCTCGCACCAAAATCCTTCAATAGCCGTGCTGTCTCGATAATTACCGCCGGATGTGTTTGGGTCGCGTGTCGCTGCGACCTCGGTGCAATAAAATTCGGCTTGAGCAGGACGCTGTCACCTCGGCTTACAAATTTCCCTAATCCGCCGAGTAGCTCGAACTGTCTCTTTATCGCTTCGCCGATATTGTCCCGGTTGTAATCATCGCATCGAATTAGTGCTACTGTTGGCTTGGTCATTCTCCCGCTCAATTGCCTACACCGGTGCAGACCAGCAACAAAACCCTGACAGACGGTTTATGTTCGGGTACTTTATGCTCTGTATTGGTAAAGAATAGGGTTCCTTCGGGCTTACTGAAGAATAGTCCTCCCAAGGTTGAACGGCTGCTGTCGTATTTCTGTGGGCCGAGGATAACGAAATCTCCGGGACTAATTTTCAACCCGAAGGCCGCTGAACCGAAAATAAATTCATGCAATTTTGCCCGTTCAGCCAAAGCGGGGATTGAGCTCATTACCGGCTGCGTAAACACCGGCTGAGCAACAAAAATGCAAACCCCTTCCGAGCCGGTAACTTTGACCGCTTTTATCCGCAGCACAAGCATACCAGGCCCGACGGCTGCCGTTTCCTTTGTTCCTTCGGCTGATATATAATGAACAGATTGTTGTTTATCCAAACCGGTGATAGTAATATCGTTAGGCCGATTAGCAGACATCAACAGCGAAATCTTTAATGCTCTTTGCCCACCGGCCGACACGAGCAATTCCTCGATTTTATCCAACAACAGTGCCTGACCAAAGCGGGCTATAAACGAGTTGCCATTGAAAGCACGGTAGTTGTTAAACCGGATGGGACTCGTATGCAGAGAATTCCAGACGGTATTCAATTTGCCAACATTGCCGGATGGTATTTCAAAGATATGCACGTCAAAATTTATCGTATTTAATAGCTGAGGGCGAGGTATTGAATAATTGTTGGCAGCAGTCAAATCACCGAAGCTGACCTCATTCCAAACCGGCTTGTTTTGTTCCAGAGTATCGCAACCTGTCAGCAACAAACTCATAAAGCACAGAACCACAATTTGCAAGATACGAAACATAAAGGTAAATTAGCACCGGAATATGTGGTTGTCAATGGATAGCTGATTGCTTAATATCGGATACCTGCTGTAATACTAAGCATCGAGAAATTCTTGACTTGCTGTGCTGTCCGTAATAGTATTTACACAGGCAAAATGGAAATATGAAAGGTGAAAATATGAAAATAAGTAAACGTTCTCAAGACGTACCGCCTTCGGCAACTATAGCAGTTACCGCACTTGCAAAGCAAATGAAAACACAAGGTGTGGACGTTGTCGATTTTGGTGCAGGCGAACCTGATTTTGACACCCCTGACTTCATTAAAGAACGGGCAATTAAAGCCCTGAATGAAGGAAAAACCAAATATACACCCGCCTCCGGTATAATTGAGTTGCGAACCGCTATTGTTCAAAAGCTCGAAAGAGAAAACGGTCTAAAGTACACACCCGACCAAGTCATCGTCAACATCGGCGGTAAACACTCCATTTATGAAGCGATGCAAACCATCCTTGACACCGGTGATGAAGTCATACTGCCGACACCATATTGGGTAACATACCCGGAAACAATAAAGCTTGCCGGTGCCATCATAAAGTTTGTCCGGACGGACAAGGAAAACAGTTATAAAATGACTCCTTCGCAGTTAAAACAGGCACTCACCAGGAAAACTGCGATGCTCGTGCTCAACTCGCCGAATAATCCTGGAGGTTTTACATATACACCTGAAGAATTAAAAGCCATTGCGAAGGTCATCGAAGGAACGAACGTATATGTTCTTTCTGATGAAATATATGAAAAGCTAATCTACGGCGATACGAAATTTGTCAGCTTTGCATCGATGAGTAAGGATGCTTACAACAGGACCCTGACCCTCAACGGCCTCAGCAAAACTTTTTCTATGACCGGCTGGCGTCTCGGATATACAGCGGGGCCGCTTGAAGTCATAAAAGCAATGGGGCGTCTTCAGTCTCATATGACATCAAATCCTGTCACCTTCGGCCAATATGCGGCAATCGCCGCCCTAACCGACCCTCGGGCGCCTGATGTCATTGAGAGTATGCGAAAAGAATTCGAACGCAGGGGCAAATATATGGCCGAAAGGCTCAACAGCATCCATGGCATAGATTGCCCCGAACCAACCGGCGCTTTTTACTGTTTCCCTGATGTTTCGAGCCATTATGGCCGAAGTATTAAGGGGATGAAAATTAACAACAGTATGAAATTTGCACAAGCTTTTCTGGAGCAAGCCAATGTTGCACTCGTTCCCGGACTGCCATTCGGCTGTGATAACAACGTCCGTTTGAGCTTCGCCTGTTCACTCGAAAATATTACTAAAGGATTGGACCGGCTTGAAAAATGGCTAAACCAATAAGAAGGAAAAAACGACCTGACCCACTTGTTCCGCTCGACGAGTCACGAGAAAAAAGAGACAAAGAACGAAGCCCAGACTCTCCTCCATCGTCAATCGTTCATCGTGCTTTTTCCGGCTGGCCTATGATTATCGGCTGGCTCGCAATGATGATTTTCGCATTCCACGCCTGCACCCATATGGTCGCTGCCGGAGATACCTGGGTCGCAATGGCCTGTGGAAGACATTTTCTAAATCACGGCGTGGACACCATCGAGCCCTTCAGCGCAAATTCACACAAGGCAGGACCAACACCGGAAGAGGTAAAAACCTGGCCAAAGTGGGCACAGTGGATTACTGATAAAGTCGGAATCGAGACCGTAAGATACTGGCATCCCACCGGCTGGGTCAACCAGAACTGGCTTACACACGTCATCTTTTACTGGTTAACAACCAAATCACCTTTCGCCGATGCTGAAACCTTTTCATTTAACACTCTCGTTTACTGGAAATTCGCAATTTACATAATCACCGTGATATGTGTTTATTACATCGCCCGCATATTGGGGGTAAATCCGGCCCTGTCAGTCGTCTTTGCCTGCTTTGCAATGTTCATTGGCCGGTCGTTCCTTGATGTTCGTCCTGCAGGATTCTCGAATATGCTGGTCGCGGTTTTTCTTTTGGTGCTTGTCCTTGCTGTTTATCGAAATATATTATACATCTGGCTAATTGTCCCCGTCACGGTTTTCTGGTGCAACGTTCACGGTGGATATATATATGTATTCATAATGCTCGTCCCGTTTGTGGCCCTGAACATACTGACGATCGCTTCCAAAAAAAGGTTCACTTCTATTGGCTTAAAGGGTATATACCACACTATAGCCGCTGGTCTTGTTGCTTTCGTGGCTACGGTTCTGTTTAATCCATTTCATTTAACGAACCTGACTCATACCTTCATCATCAGTTTCAGCAAACACGCCGAGAGGTGGCGTGATGTCCACGAATGGCATCCCGCTTTTGACTGGACCAATCCTGTCGGCACCGCCGTTCCTTTTTTGGTAATGTATATTATGGCCTTGCTGCTCCTGTTGCTCTGGGCAGTTGTCCTGATATCATCTTCTCGTTCTATTAAAAAGAGTTCTCAGCGAAAGATAAAACCCCCCGATGAGTATGACTCTCCTAAAATCGATTTACCGTTAATGGCCATTGCGGCTCTTACAATTTATATGGCGATTCGTTCCCGCAGGTTCATACCCATAGCTGCCATTGCCGCCTGTCCGATACTGGCAATGTTTATTGACCAGATGATTCGTGCAGTCTCGGCTGCTCGAAACTTACGCAAAAATAATCGCCTCGCTGTCCCCCAGATGCCGGACAACCTGCAGTGGTTTTTAATCCTTGCCGGGGCTGTGGCCGTCTCGTATTTCGGTACCTGGTGGGGACTCAAGTTCAAGCGTGTTTACCTCGACCCCTGGCCGACCAACGACAGGTTAAACTCCGTTTTTATGCGGATGACAGCATCCGATGCAAAACCTTTCTACGCCGGGCAATTCATAAAAGACAATAAGCTGAAAGGCAAAATGTTCAATTACTGGACGGAAGGCGGCTTCATCGCCTGGGCGCAGGAGCCCGATCCAAACACAGGTAAAACGCCTCTGCAACTGTTTATGGATGGAAGGGCGCAGGCGGCTTATGACAGAAGAACTTTCGACCTCTGGACATACATTATGTCCGCAGGCCCAACCATTCAACAGGCTCAGGTGAGAGCCAAAGCAACCAGACGAAGATTAGAAGATATATTGACTGTTGATGATTACAAAGAAATCGGACAATGGGTAAACCAGCAGATGAAAAAATATGATGTATGGGTGGTCTTAATGCCTGCCGCCGTCTATAGTGAACGCAACAAAAGTGGATATCACTTTGTAAGAGCGCTCGAATATAGTCCCGATTGGCGGCTTATCTTCCTGAATAACGGGCAGAAACTATTCGTCGATGGCACAACCCCACAGGCCCTACAGCTTTACCAGGGAATATGGGATGGAAAAACCGTCTATCCGAATGATTTCTCAAAATATCTCATTCTTGCACACATTATGCTTGCTCACACGGAAATTGAAACAAAACAGAAAGGCCTTGATTATGCTATCAAGGCCTTCGGGATAAATCCCTCGCAGGTCCCAATGCAGAAAATATTATATGCGTCAAGATTTCCTGAGTTAAGAAAGCAGGTCGATGAATTCTGCAAAGAATATTTCGATGATTTCGAGAAAAATAAAAATGTTTACGTTCGACAGCACGGCTATCATAATAGAATTGCGGCTGCCCTGAACGCAATCTCATATTTACGTGCTGAAGCCCAAAGGCAAAAAAACACTGAGCTTGTGCAATCTTATAGTGCCAAATTGAAAGAATACGTTAATGAACGAGTCCAGTTGCTCAAAACCAAAAGGTGGTAACGACCCGACAGCAGGCCTAAAGCCGTCTTTTGAACCTCGAGCAATGCCTTCTATAAGTGTTTTTTTCCCCTGTTACAATGAACAGGAGAATGTTACCAGCACTGTTGAAAAAGCCCTTGCCGTTCTCAAAAAAACGGGCTGTGACTTCGAGATTATCATTATTGATGACGGTAGTTCGGACTCGACCGGCCGAATCTCGGACGAAATTGCCAGCCAGAACAGCAAAATAAAGGTCGTCCACCATCCAACCAATCTTGGGTATGGGGCCGCCTTAAAGTCCGGCTTTTGTGCAGCCGAAAAAGACCTGGTCTTTTATACCGATGGTGATGGCCAGTTCGATATCAGCGAGTTGCCGCCGCTGATGCCGTTGATGGATAAATACGATATCGTTAGTTGTTATCGGTTAAATCGCCAGGACAGCTTGATTCGGAAGATTAACGGCTGGTGTTGGTCAAAGCTCACCTGCCTGCTCTTTGGTATGAATATTCGGGATATTGATTGTGCCTTCAAATTATATAAAAGGGAAATTTTTAACAGCATCGAGCTGTCAAGCTCCGGTGCACTCATCGATGCTGAAATCCTTGCTCGGTCCGTCCGCAGGGGCTACAGAATAACACAAAAAGGCGTTCATCACTATCCTCGCACCGCAGGTAAACAAACAGGCGGTAATTTGCGAGTAATTCTTCGTGCATTCAAGGAATTGTTTAAACTCTACAATCGAATTCGAAAAGAAAGCTCCTGAACAAAAATAAATGACAAATAGTATCTATCGTTTAGACGATAACCACTATATACGGCAATAAGATATACGAAACACGAATTTATGGCCGAATCAACTGTTAATCTCTTTATCTATGGCTCTTTGCGTGACAGCAGGGTCTTTCAGTCCGTCAGCGGCCTGAGTTTCACAAAAAAAACCTCAAAAGCTGACCAAAATACCCTTTTAGCCGAACCCGCTTTTCTGCCGGGATATCGCAGGGTCAGCCCCGATAACGTCTATTTCTATGCAGTCGAAGCGCCTTCATCAAGAATTGAAGGACTTGTAATTCACAACGTCCCCGAACGGGCAATGGATGAAATCGACAAGTATGAAGGCAAGCGATACGAAAGAGAAACTGTGCTGGTTAATACCGCACAGGGGTCTATTAAGGCACAGGCATACCTGGTTAGTCCGGAGTCGATGAGGAAACACTTCGGAGATAGATTCCACGTCAATCTGATACACGAACTCTGGCTGCGAAAGAGAATTGATAAATTTTTGAAAAGGCACACCCGACCGGGCGAAAGAATGATGGATGCCGAGATGGAACGGCAGGCCCAGAGAGAGCTGCTCGCAACCACAGAGCGTGATTTGGTTATGAGCCACTATCACTCCGACGCCGTCAGTGACTATTATCTCGAGCATGAGCTCGACCGTTCCAGGCCGAGCATAAAACATCTTTATGACGACCAGCAGGCAAAGCCCTTTATAAAAAATTATCTATCTTTGGTTGTAAAACAGGTTCTGCTCAACCAATTCGACGAGCAAATCCAAGCCAAGTTCCGTTTTGAGCTTGAGCATATGCAGATTTCCGATAGATACTTCAAACGTTCCGTCAGTATGCTTGCCGCCTTGAAAATGATAAATGAAAACAGCAAAGCGGTTGATTTGATTATCGGGCAGTGTCTTCAGACAATGCCTTATGAAAAGCACGACCTCATCGACTATATAAAATATTCCGTACGAGCATCAAAGAGTATGTTCGATATCCGTATTGCAAAGGCCTACTTGGACCGGATTCGTTCAAACTTTCAACCGGGACTTATGCCCCTTGGTGCTGAAATTGAATTGAGTAATCTTGGCTATGCGGCCGTCGCACCGAAAAAAAACGACCGGAAAGCATTCGACTCCGTATATGACGACTTCAGATATTTTCACGATTTTAATCTATATGTTCTAACCTGGAAGCTTGGCGGATACATCGATGACCACACCGGTTCGACCGACCAGGAACGCCGCTCCGGTTTTTTGGAGCTTGCACCGGGAAGATTAAACATCTCCGGTGAGCTGTCGCGGCCGGCAACCCCTGACCCTTGGCTGCTTAATCAGTTAATTCAGGAAATTGTCGCTTTTTACCCTGTCAAGCCGCATAGTTTGCACCTTTCATTCCAGTTGCGAAAACACCAAATTGACCATCAAAAAGTCCTGCCTTTGGGCTTTGTCAAATGCCTGCTTGTCCTCGGCGGAGGCCTGGAGTTGAAAGAGACCGGACACCTCTGGGTATCAAGAATGGGATATGATGAAATAAAGCAGTACGATTATGGTGAAGAGCTCATCTTCGCAAGGACCAGCAAGCGCAAATGGTATCTCAGCGGGGACGAAATTGCAGACAGACCTCCCACGCAGGCAGTTACACATATCCAACAGTATAAATTTATTCGGCTTCAGGAAAGAACAAATTATGAGCCGTTAATTATGTGCCTCAAAGGTCTCCAGCTGGCCTATAATCCCGCCGATTATTTAACCGCCATCCAATTAAGAACCAGCAAAAAATTACAGAGAGAGTATGACCATTTGAAAAACTGGGCTGCCGAACCTACAGAAATCAGTCCCATGACAATCAGCAGATTCTTAAGCACCGTCCGGGATGGTTTGATGAATGAAGGCCATCATCGACCCGCCCACAAATTGCATTACATCGATTGGGCATTAAGTGCCATTGATGTCCAGTTGAGGATGTTTAACGAGCAGCTGAAAAAACTACCCTCTGTTTAACTTGCTTACTGCGAAATCGACTATTTCATTATGGTCAAATGCCAAATTACTCGGTAGTTTCCCTGCATCGAACCAATTCACATCCGCAGCATCGTCACCGGCTTTTATTTCTTCCTGTCCTTTGGTTGCGATGCCCATAAATACAATTGTAATTTGTCTGCCTCTCGGGTCCCGCCCGACAGTTCCAAAGGTATGCATCTGCTCCAGTGTTACATCCGTTAATCCCGTTTCCTCCGCCAGCTCACGCGCCGCCGCATTCTCCAGCTCCTCGTCCATATCCACAAATCCGCCCGGCAGAGCCCACTTGCCTTTGAATGGCTTATTTTTCCGCCTGATTAGCAGTACTTTGGCCTTGTCGCCGCTAAAAGTAAACACAGCCGCATCGACGGAGACCATCGGTCTCGGCCAGTCATAAATATATTTGCCCTTGGTAGCCATAATTCAATTGTCAAAATGTAAAATGTCATTGCGAGAAAGCGGAGCGACCGAAGCAATCTCTATTTTTCAATTCTAATATATAACTCTGCTTTTTGCATTTTAATTTTTTAATTTTCTTCTACGGATTGCCCAAAATCTTTTTTTCACTTACAATAAGTATCTAATGACGGAAGATTTAAAAAATATACTCATAATAAAACCAAGCTCGCTCGGTGACATAGTTCTGGCCTTGCCGGCTCTCTCGGCCTTGCGAAGAAGTTTTCCTGATGCGAGAATAAGCTGGTTCGTCAGACCCGAATTTGCACCGATTTTGCAAAATCATCCTCACATAACCGAAATCATTCATTTTAACCGCAAGTTACTTGGCCGGGCCTGGTTCAATCCTTTTGCCTTCGGCTCTCTCGTCTCGCTTATTCGACGGCTGCGCCGGAGCAAATTCGACGCCGTCTTCGACTTACAGGGCCTCTTCAGAACCGCTTCTCTGGCCTGGCTTACCGGCTGTAAAAAACGATTCGGCATGGCTAATGCCAGGGAACTTGCTCATATATTTTACACTCAC
This sequence comes from uncultured Pirellulales bacterium, assembly GCA_964495465.1. Classification (GTDB taxonomy): domain Bacteria; phylum Planctomycetota; class Phycisphaerae; order Sedimentisphaerales; family Anaerobacaceae; genus CAZBWE01. The sequence goes on along the minus strand of CAZBWE010000061.1, from coordinate 5,055 downwards.
AAAGTCCGGCAGAATGTCGATTGTGCCCACCTGGTCGATTACTACTTGAAAATAATTCAAACTGCCGGCGCCATGGACTTAAGCGTGGAATTTTTATTACCCGATGAACCCTCCGCCGCTGATTCTGCCAAAAGGTTGCTAACCCGTTGCGGCATTGCACCCGACAATTTTGCAATCTTCGTATCCGGCTCGGCACACACCTATAAATGTTGGCCAATCGACCGTTTTGCAGTTTTAGCAGAGAAAATATCCTCCCGATTTCACCTTCCAGTTGTGGCCACCGGAACAGCATCTGAAAAGAAAGTTATCGATAACTTAGGAACAATAGCCAGTGTCCCGATAGCAAACTTTGCCGGCCTGACTTCCCTCAGTGAGCTGCTCGCTCTGATGAGAGTTGCCAAGCTGGTCATAAGTAATGATACCGGCCCGGGCCACATTGCTGCAACTCTTGGTACTCCGCTTGTTATGATATTTGGCCGTTCTAATCCTGCCAGGGTTGCTCCTTATGGCAGAAAAGATTGTGTTGTTGCCGTCGAACCGGATAACAGAGGCCTGACCATAAATAGCAACAATCCAAAGCACGATATTTCTGCTATCAATGTTGACGATGTCTTTCAAAAAGTCTGCGAACAGTTAAGGCTATAATTGGCCGTCACTACCCAATTGATTCTGCTTGCCACGGCGTAGCTGCCCACTTCGCTATAGTGGCCTATGGCTACGAAGGCTGAATTAGCGAAGGCAAAGCCATATCTAAAAATCATTATGATTGGTGGGCTTAAGTTCACTCTACAATCTTTTAGTTATATCGATTATGCTTATTATAACGGTTGTAAGGTGCGTAAGACCCAAAATTGACAGTTAAGAATCAACAAAATTCGGTGTAAATCTGTGTTAATCAGTGTCTAATTTACTGTTAAAATAGGCAAGATTTTAGAGGTATTTTCAATCAAAACCGCTGGTAGCTGCGCACAAAAACCGAAATTTTTAAAATTTTTTTATCTCCTTCTCTAACAACGGCTTAATCCTGTTAATCCTGTCAAAAATCTCTCAATTTTCATCAAATTCGTGCAGGTTCGGCCAATAGTAGAAGGCCACTTAAAGTGGCCAAATGGTAACTGGTTGAATGGTTACTGATTAAATGGTGGCTAATTACCAATAACCAATTACCATTCACCAATAACCAATCACTAAATGGCGGAGTCTGTTGAAAACATCAGAGTATAACATCAAAATCAGGATTCCTCACCGGCTGGAAATAATAGCTGTAATGCCGCTGCTGCTGTATCGGTATTTACAATACGGCTATACCTTTAGACGAATCCGTCTGACACAGGGCAAATACGCCAATGTTGACCCTGATGATTATCACAAACTTGCAAAATATAAATGGCACGCTGCCAAAAGAGGCCGGACTTTCTATGTCGAAAGGGTCATCAGAGCTAAAAATGGAAAACAACTATCAATCGCTATGCACCGTCAGGTAATCATAGTGCCTGATAATCTGTTTGTTGACCATATCAATCATAATGGCCTTGACAATCGAAAGGCAAATCTTCGACCGGCAACTCTCATCCAGAATGTTCGCAACCGTGCCAAATACAACAATCGAGCCTACGGCTCAAAATACAAAGGCGTCATTTGGCACAAAGAGCATAAGCTCTGGCAGGCGCAAATCAGGGTCAACCGCAAGCCAATATTTCTCGGCTCTTTTAAAAATGAGCTACAGGCAGCGAAGGCATACGACAAGGCCGCTAAAAAATACCACGGCGAGTTTGCAGCATTGAACTTCCCGAAAAGAAAATCCCCGATTTACCAACGAATTCTTACTCACGCCCGTGCATCTATCTTCTGCTTTGTGTGCCGGTTAATTATAATAGCCGCCTATTGCTCCGAGTCGCGACAAAAAGCGGCCAACATTCTATTGACATCAAAGCCGGCGATACGTAAAGTGGCGAAAATGGCGAAGACACTTTACATAATTGACGGCCATGCACACATCTACGCTGCATTTTACGCACCAACAAAGCCCGACTATATCTTTACAGGTCCGACAGGCGAGCCGACAAAAGCCGTCTATATCTTTACACGGGCTGTCCTCGGCCTTATAGAGCGTCAGAAGCCGGATATGCTCGCCGTTGCAATGGACTCAAAGGCACCGACCTTCCGCACCGAAATCTACCCGGAATACAAGGCCCATCGCCCGCCGATGCCCGACGATATGCCAGGCCAGATAAACCGGATTGAGCAGATTCTCGATGCGATGAACATCCCCGTATTACGCATCGACGGCTTCGAAGCAGACGATATCATCGGCACGCTCGCCAAAAAGGCAGCCGATGAAGGGCACGATTGCCTTGTCTGCTCAGGCGATAAGGACATCCTGCAATTGCTCGATGACCATATCAGCACTTTCGACATCAAGACCGGCACCCAGACAAATGCCAAAAAGATGGCTGAGACAATGGGTGTTACTCCGGAGCAATTTCTGGAATGCCTTGCCCTGCAGGGCGACAGCACGGACAATGTCCCGGGCATTCCCGATGTCGGCCCGAAAACCGCCCTGACCTGGATACAGAAATACGGCTCGATAGAGAATCTCTATAAACACGCCGATGAAATAAAAGGTAAACGCGGCGAAAACCTTCGAAAGTTCAAAGACGATATTGCCCTCAGCAAGGAGCTTGTAACCATCGATTGCAATGTCCCGCTCAAAATCGATTATGATACGCTAACACTGAAGAAATTCGACAGCGAAAAACTCGCTCAAATCTTTACCGAGCTCGGCTTCAATCGCCTGCTCACCCAGTTAGGCCTGGGGCGATGGACGGTGGATAACGGACAACAGACGAGGGACGAGTATCAAGTAACGAGTGTTAAGAATCGAGAATCGAGAATCGAAAATCGAAAACATAATTACCAGCTCATTGATACAACGGGAAAATTCGACAAGTTTTTCAACCAGCTTAAGAAACAAAATATATTTGCCGTTGATACCGAGACAACCTCTACTAATGCAATGCGGGCAGAACTTGTCGGCATCAGTTTTTCCTGGCAGCCGAATACCGGCTTTTATCTGCCGGTCAAGGCGCCTCTCGGGCAAAAACATCTCGACATAAAAACCGTCCGACAAAAATTGGCATCAATACTTGCGGATGGACAAATCAGGAAGATTGGCCAGAACATAAAATACGATATGCTCGTTTTACAAAATGCTCAAATGCCCCTGAATGGCGTTCACTTTGATACTATGGTCGCTTCATATTGTCTCGACGCCGGCCGAAAACATTCGCTGGACAAAATGGCCCTGGATTTTCTCGGCTACGAGTGCATTCCCATATCGGCCCTGATTGGCAAGGGCAGGAACCAGCTCACTTTCGATATGGTCGATACCGCCGCCGCCTGCGAATATTCCGCTGAAGATGCGGATATCACGCTTCAGCTTTACGAATTTCTCAAAGACCGGCTGGACAAAGAGCCGCTGCTCAAAAAGCTGTTCGAAGAAGTGGAGATGCCTCTGGTCTCTGTCCTCGCCACCATGGAGGCCAACGGCGTCTCGCTCGATACCCGGCTGTTGAAGAATATGTCCGGCGAGCTTGATGAGGCGGTAAAAAATTTGACCGACCGGATTTATGAGCTGGCCGGCGAAGTCTTCAATATCGACTCTCCAAAGCAGCTTGCTGAAGTGCTTTTCGATAAGCTCGGCCTCGAATCCATCCGAATCGGAAAGGCAGGCCGAAGCACCGACGCCGGCGTCCTCGAACAGCTCGCAGATGAGCATCCTGTCATCCCGCTAATCATCGAATATCGAATGCTGAGTAAATTAAAGAATACATACGTGGACAAGCTCGGCCTGCTAATCAATCCCCGAACAAACCGCGTCCACGCATCTTTTAATCAGACTGTAACCGCCACGGGTCGGCTCAGCTCCAGCGACCCTAATCTGCAAAATATTCCTATTCGCACCGAGCTTGGCCGAAAAATCCGCTCGGCCTTCATACCGCAGAAAAAAACCGACTGCATTCTCAGCTCGGATTATTCCCAAATCGAGCTTCGGCTTCTTGCGCATTTTTCGCAGGATAAGGCCCTAATGGCTGCCTTTGCTGAAGACCGCGATATACACCGCTTCGTCGCATCGCAGATTTATAATGTTCCGCTCGAAGAAGTGACGGACAAAATGCGCTCCAACTGCAAGGCGGTGAACTTTGGTATCATCTACGGGCAGGGTGCGTTCGGGCTGTCCCGCACTATAGGCATAAGCCAGCCAGAAGCAAAGAAGTTTATCGACGACTATTTCGCCCGCTACAGCTCAATCCGCAAATTTATGGATGAGTGCGTGGAAAATGCAAAACGCACCGGCTACGCAGAAACTATTCTGCACCGCCGGCGAGAAATCTCCAACCTTACAGCCAAAAATGCCAACAAACGCGCCCAGGCCAGGAGACTGGCAATTAATACCGTCGTTCAGGGCTCCGCTGCGGACCTAATCAAAGTAGCGACGATAAATATCCAGCGGAAAGTCGAATTGGAGAAACTGCCGGTAAAGCTTATCCTGCAGGTCCACGATGAACTTGTTTTCGAACTGCCCTCAAACGAAGCCGAAAAACATTCCAAGTGGATTAGTAAAGAGATGTCAACCGCTATCAAGCTCGATGTTCCGCTGAAGGTCGATATCACCACCGGGCCAAACTGGCTGGGATGAACAGAAGGCCCGGCTTCGCCTATGACTACGCCGGAGCAAGCAGGAAGCAGATGAGGGAAAAGAATTGAACATCCAACATCGAACAAGGAATTTTGAATAATGAAGTATGGATTCCGTGTCCAGCACGGAATGACGACCCACGCAATCCTTCGACACTTCGACAAGCTCAGTACAGGCAGGCTCAGGGCAGGTTGACACGGATTTATGTTTACCGCAGAGAGCCCTTCGGCAAGCTCAGGGCAGGCACCGAGGTCGCAGAGGGAGGGAGTTAAAAGTGAACTAAAGTGCCTAAAATGAGCTAAAGTGGAAAGTTGTGGTATCGCTGTGCGATGATATTTCAATTTTTAGCCACAGAG
>CAZBWE010000060.1:6852-14178 GCA_964495465.1 uncultured Pirellulales bacterium | reverse complement strand
CTTAAAATCTATCCCCGCTTCAGACCTCATTACCGCATCACTTTTAAGAGCGTAATTTAATTCAAGGGTCTTTCTCAGATAAACCTTAATCGGCCTGCCTGTCTCTTTGTCCTTCGCCACCGGATGGTCGATAGCAATCGTCTCATTACTCAAACCGGAAATGAATATTTTTATGCCGCTGGCCTTAGCATCAAAATCCTGCCATATAACAGCTATATCTTTGGTATTATCTTCACCCTGAAGAATCCTGTTGCTCGTCTCTTCCAACTGTTCGAGAAACGGATACTGCTCCTGATGGCGTCTTTTTATCTGCTCAAACACCAATGCCGGCACACCCATACCCGCCGGTATAATTTGAAAAGTATCTGTCATAAGGTCGCATTTGGGATAAAAACCCACATCCTGGTTTGTCTTGTTGGTTATCGTCAGTATCACGTACCAGAATCGGACCAGTTTGTTGCTATCGATGCTTTGCAGCACAATCTGCTGTGGATGAGTAAATACGGTATTTAGCGTCCATATACCCGGCCCAGGCACGACCGCCGGCTCCGGCGCTGCCAAACACACGCAAGCCATTACACTACAGATTATGATAATCCGAAAAGCAAAAACTCTCATTATATCGCCCTCACTGATTATTTTGCTCTACTCTTGCAATTCTATATGTATTTTACACCAAAACCACCCGACAGCCAAGAATATTTTCATCTTTCGCCCTGACCCTGATTAGCAAATATCATATCAACGCGACATTTACCCCGTTTTATCTGTTTACTTTTATAAACAATGCACCATTAGAATATTTCGGCGCTTTGGCCTGATTTTGTTCGTGATTTTACCAAATTTTTAATGCCCCTGTCACCTTTTTCTGAATCCTGAAACGAAAACAAAAAACCATTGCCTAATAAAGCCAATTGAGTTATTTTAAGATGATTGTTGACTGGTACGAGTGACCGGTCTTTATTTTTACCAATCCGCCACAGGCGAACAGGGTCGATTTAATGCCAGATGAAAAAGAACATTTCCAGCGGCAAATACTATTGCAGCAGGTCGAAATTCCGCTCGAAGACAGCGATTCAATAAAGCTGAAAGAGCTGCTCAACGAGCAGAGAAGCAGCGACATCGCAGAAATTGTTCAGCTCCTGGACAATGAGCAAAGACGCACTATCTTCGATGTCCTGGAGAAGGCCGTCTCCGCCGAAGTCCTCGAAAAAGTTGATGAAGCAACCCGCGCCGAGCTGTTTCAACTGCTAAAAGAAAACGAAATAAAAAACCTGATATCCGAGCTTGACCACGATGACGCCGCAGACCTGCTGGCGGAACTGCCTGAGGAAGTTCGTGATAAAGTCATCAGGAGTCTAACACCGGTCGACTCGGCAAATATAAAAAAGCTGATGAGCTATTCCAAAGACTCAGCGGGCGGCATTATGGACCCGCTGGTTATCAGTGTCGACGAAGATGCCACTGTCGCACAAACCATCAGCAAAATAAGGGCTTCGGAAATTGATGAGGATTTCTACTCGGTCTTTGTGGTTGCTAAAAATGGTAAATTCCTCGGTGATGTTCGTATCCGCCTGTTGCTGACACGACCTGAGGATACCAAAATAAGCACACTTGTTGAGACCGACACGATTTACGTTACCGCTGATGCCGACCAGGAGGAAGTCCGCAATATCTTCAGAAATAATGACCTTATTGTCGTCCCTGTTCTTGACGTCGAACACAGGCTCATCGGTCGAATCACCGCCGACCGAATCATCGAGGTCGCCGATGAGGAAGCAGTTGAAGACTTATATGCAATGGCTGGTACCGACCCCGAAGAGCTGGACAAAGTCTCTGTTATGCATGCAGCCCGCATCAGAATGACCTGGCTTCTACCCTGTTTGCTTGGCACAGGCGTAACTGCTTTCGTCCTGATACTTTTTAATAAGAAATTCAGCTTTGAAAATATGGCCTTTATATACACCGCCGCCGTGGCTTTTGCCCCTATGGTTGCCGCAATTAGTGGAAATGCAGGCCTGCAAACATCTGCTATAGTAGTCTCCGGCCTGGCCACAGGACACCTGGCAGCCCTGAAATTCAGTCAGGTATTTACAAGAGAGGTGCGGATTGCCCTTGTCGTTGCATTGGCCTGCGGCTTAATCGGTGGCTCAGTTTGTGCGATTCTTTTACACTTCCGGGCCTTGTCCACCGCCATCGAGCCTGTCCGAATTGTTTTTGCCCTCAGTATTGCAATGTTTTCGGCAATTATGGTCGCAACAACACTCGGATTATTTCTGCCGTTTCTATTTCGCCGAATCGGCATAGACCCCGCCATAAGCTCAGGCCCGCTCGTAACCACCGCAAATGACTCTATAAGCGTCGCTATCTATATGACCTTAACACTGCTTTTAGTCGTCTAAATCACAAAATACCAAGCTGCAAGCCACCGCTGGGCGTTAGTCTCGTTTCTGCCAACAAAGAGTTTGTCATATATACCTAAAATAGTCCGCAAGTCTTACACTATAAACGGCGTTTTTTTGACCGGAAGCCGGTCTTAACTAAGTTTTAGCAGGTATCAAGGTTGACATTTCGCAACAAAAATTTATAATATGATATAGAGTAAATACTTTTATTAATGTTTATTTTATATATTCCTGGAGTTTGTAATAAATTATGGCCGGTGAACAACCTTTAGATGCCCACGTAAAACTCGACCACGAACCAGAGATAAACAAATATTTCCGGGCCGCTATCAAAACTCAGGCAAATGACCTGCACCTTAAAGTCGGCCAGCCGCCGAATTTACGTCTCTTTGGCGTTTTGAAAAAAACCACCGCCGAAGTATTGACCGAGGAGAGAATGGAAAAGCTGATCTTCGAAATTCTCAATCCGGGCCAGAAGGAATTTTTCCTGCAACACGGAACCCTTGATTTCGCCCATGAAGTCGGCGATGAAGACCGCTTCAGAATAAATATATTCCGCCAGCGTGGTATGGTCAGTCTCGTGGCAAGACGGGTCAGTGCGCAAATTCCAGCATTTGAAAGGCTGCACCTGCCCCCCATACTGGAAAAAATTTCTGAAAGCAACCAGGGCCTCATTCTCGTCGTAGGTCCAACCGGCTGCGGAAAAACTACAACTATTGCATCGATGATAGACCACATAAACCGGACTCGCTCCTGTCATATAGTAACAATCGAAGACCCCATCGAATATCTCTTTAAGGACCAAAAGGCAATGGTTTCACAAAGAGAAATTGGGATTGACGTGCAAAGCTTCGATGAAGCCCTGACTTATCTGATGCGACAGGACCCGGATGTTGTATTCGTCGGTGAAATGAGAGATGCAAAAACCGTCACAGCCGGAATGAGAGCAGCCGAAACCGGACATCTTGTCTTTGGAACTATGCACTCGGCAAATGCTTCGCAGGCCGTTCACCGGCTTTTAGACTTGTTCCCACAATCCGAAAGGGACCTCGTAAGACAAACATTAAGTCTCGCAGTCAGAGCAATCGTCAGCCAGGTATTGCTGCCGTGTCTAATGGAAAACATCGACAGGATACCTGCAGTCGAGGTACTTATTGCAACCCCCCCTGTCAGAAAACTCATTTCCGAAGAGAGAGAAAGTGATTTACCCAGCGTCATACGAAGCTCTCGACGGGAGGGTATGCAAGACCTCACGGAAAACCTTTGTGAGCTCGTAAACAATGGCTCTATCGACCCAAAGGACGCATACAGATACGCACCAAATATCGAAGAATTGAAAATGGTGCTAAAGGGCATCAGAACAACTGCCGAGGGTATTTTGTGAGACTTTACCGTATTTCATCTTGGGGTATTTTATGCCGGATTTAGCACTAACTGCAGTCGAATATAGCGGTTACATATCTGTAGTTAAACTTATTATCTTTCTGGCCTCGTTTTACCTTTGGCTGCTGCTGCTCGACTGGGTATATAGTGACGCACAAGCCGTGGAAACTAATGAAACCTACTGGACGGGCATTGTCCTCGGTGCAGGTGCAGCCGCAGTAATAATCTGGATGGTCATTCCAATATTCATTATCGGAATGCTCCTGCTCATCCTGGCCGTTGGGGCAACATCACTAACTTATGTCAGGCATCGCAATACAATGGTAATGGATTACGACAGGGTCCTGACTCCCGACCACTTCAAGGAGCTGTTTGTCAACAAGGAAAAGAAACTCGACGCCCTCAAAAGATTCACTTTTATAACGGCCAATAATAATGAAGTCCCCCTGCCCCCACCAAAAACACCGGACTTTTTCGGTTACAAAACCACTTTTGAAATTTTATCTGATGCAAACTGGAAAAGGGCGGACATCATTATGTTTTCGCCTACACCGCAAAATTATGACATAACCTATTACGTAGATGGCGCAGCGTTAAAACAACCCGCTGTAGCCAGAGAACAAATAGAATATTTCATCCGCTTCCTAAAAAATCTTGCCAATCTCGATGCCGTCGAAAAACGAAAACCTCAAAAAGGAACATTCTCCACACAGGAGGAAAAAAACAGAACTGACTGGGAAGTAATCACCGCCGGCTCAACCGCAGGAGAGCAGGTCCGGCTCAAAAAAATAATCAAAGAGACCATAACAAGATTGACTGATATCGGCCTGACAAATGAGCAGCTCGAGCAGTTAAACAAACTCCGCCAGACAAAGCAGGGGCTTTTCATCGTAACAGGGCCTGCCAAATCCGGCGTTTCCGTCACTTTTTACGTAATGCTCCGAAATCACGATGCCTTCCTTAATAATATAAACACGCTCGAAAGACGACCTTCAACAAAACTGCCGAATATTACTCAAAACGTATTCGCCCTAAGCGACACCGGAACGACCACGTTTGCAAAAAAGCTCCAGACAATAATAAGGATGGGGCCGGACATCGTCGGAGTCGCCGACTGCGAGGATGCCGAATCGGCCAAGGTCGCCTCTGCAGGCGCAAAAGACAACAAGCTCATCTATGTCACAATCAGGGCAGACAGCGTCCTGCAGGCGCTCGGAAAGTGGATGAAATTAGTCGGCGACAGAAAACTCGTCGCTTCAACGCTCCTCGGCATAAGCAACCAGCGGCTGATTAGAAAACTCTGCAACGAGTGCAAACAGGCATATGCACCAAATGCAGAACTGCTGAGAAAGTTCAACATACCCGCCGAAAAAGTCAAAGCTCTATACCGCGAAGGAAAAGTCATCTACGACAAACGAGGCAGAGAAACCACCTGCGAAAACTGCAGAGGAAGCGGGTTTATAGGCAGAACAGCAATTTTTGAAACTATCATCATAAATGACCAGTTAAAAAAGGCAATCAAACATTCAAGGTCGTTGTCAGATATCGGCACCCAGTTCAGGCACGCTAAAATGATATCCATGCAGCAGCAAGCGATGTTAAAAGTAATTACCGGCACAACATCAATAAACGAAATGATAAGGGCGTTATCAAAACCAAAAAAGTAAATGATGAGAAATAATAATCATCAATTAGAGCTATGAGTCCTAACTTATAGACGAAACCGGAGACACCGTAATGGCCAGTATATTTGTCCTGTTAATAATCGCCGGATGCGCCGCCTTCCAGTATTTGAAGGGCTCGCTTGTCAAAGCATTCGCTACGATAATAATTACTATCTGCGCAAGCATCGTTGCCTTCGGCTACTATGAGGCTGTGGCGGGTCTTTTGGTAACTCGTAGTGATGACAGCAAATATCTGGCCCTTGTTCCCTGGGCACAGCCGCTGGCTTTTATACTGTTGTTCATTCTGGCATTTGCAATACTTCAGACAATCGCCGCCTATATGAACCGTCATAAAATCGATTTTGGATTTCTACCCGAACTTATTGGGCGTGTTGTTTGTGGAATCTTTTTAGGCCTCTTTCTCTCCGGCATCTTACTTACCGCCCTTGCGATGGCCCCATTGCCAAACAAATATCCTTACCAGCGCTTTAATGAGAGAAATCCCGACGCCGAAAGACCTGGCAAAGTCCTGCTCAGCGCCGACGGTCTTTCCACAGGATGGTTCTCTATGATAAGTAACGGCAGCTTCAGTGCCATCCGCAACAAAAGAAGTTTTGCCGCCCTTCATCCGGCCTTGCTGGACCAGCTCTTTCTAAACCGGCACAGCGTCTCCGACGAGATACCAATCATTACCAGCTCACAGGCAATTGAACTTCCAGACAAAAAGGAAATGCCCACCTGGTGGCCGGCACCGGAAGATATAAGAGACCAGAATGGCAACCCGCTGCGAAAAACAGGATACGACCTCACAATTGTCCGGATTGGCATAAAAAGAAGTGCAATCAGACTCGCAGGAACTTTCACCCTTTCCCAGATAAGATTAATCTGCAAAGAAAAGGGCTACGAAAATCCACTCACCGGAAAAGCTGTAAACGTCTATCCCATCGGATATCTAAAAGCACAAAACCAGTTGCAAAAAAAGAGACTAAATGAAAAGATAAAAATTGAAAGTTCCGCCCTCGAAGACAAGGTCAAATGGATTGACTTCGCCTTTGACGTCCCGAACGGTTACGTGCCGGCTCTGGCAGAATTTAAGTTAAACAGCATCGCTGTGATAGAAACGTCGACATCTGCCGAACAATCCCCGCCGGTAATTCCTTTCTCTCAGCCGTCTGATAAAGGGCAGGATGCTGCGGAACCTGCTGCATCTGCCATACCGGACACCAATAGGCAGCCGAAAAACACAGCTTCAAAAAGACGCGGCCTTAGTGATTTCAGCAGATCCATTGTCGGCGACCAGTCCAACGAAGACGAATAGCAACTCCCGGTTGTTTAAATTCTGACTCGACTAATTTACACCCACCGCCCTAATATATCGAATGAGGATTTAGTCCACCTACCAAATTCATATACTGATGGAAGGTGGATTCGCTGGCTGCAAGTCCCTCTCCGCCCCCACTAAACGCAGACCGCCAATTCTTCCAAATCCAGCCCCATCAAATGCTCGAGATAATCCTTCAATTCTTCTTCTGAAAAATTGGCGAGAAATTCCGGCTTGGCGCTTTTGTTGATTTCACAAATGCCGTCTATCAACTCCCTTTTAGTCATATCTTTATATCCTTCAAAAATCTTATAACCGCCTCTTTAACCTGCGCAATATCGACAGAACCAACTTTTTTTCTTTAAACTGCCGAAAACCCGACAAAATTATGCCCCATAACGCTAACCACAATATACCGGAACCTTTTTTGCTTTGACTACAATATATAGTAAATGCAGTAAAACACCCTGTGCTGCTCTTTTCACTGTCCAATAAAATCGTTGCCTTCCCTGATAAATCCACATCAAAAAAATTTGTCGGTTTTATGTTTTTT
>CAZBWE010000060.1:0-6752 GCA_964495465.1 uncultured Pirellulales bacterium | reverse complement strand
AATAACTTTTGAGAACCATTTTTTTAATTTGAACAAGCCAGCCAATATATATTACATCCGGCGCAGGGCTTCAAAAATATCTTCACACACCTCATTTAAACAGATGTTGGACAAAAAGATACAGGTTGTTACGCCACTCAATCGCGTCGTGACCGTTGGAGTCCACATGCCATATATGTGGAACATCGTGCTCTTTTAGATAGGCATGCAATCCCTGGCTGATGCGTATCAGGCCGTCCTTATTGCCGCAGGCCAGCCACAGCAGTTTTAACTGGTCTCTGGTCGCAACCGGATCAGGCACGAGCTGCTCCGGGGTTTTGGTATTAGGAGCTGCCGAAAACGCGCCGACCCATGCAAAGATCTCCAAGTGTCCAAGGCCGAAGTTCAACGACTGGCCGCCGCCCATAGACAACCCGGCAAGGGCCCGGTATTCGCGGTCTGTAAATACAGAATAACGGGACTCAATTGCAGGGATGACATCGTTGAGCAAATCAGACTCGAAATTGGCAAAAGCCGCGGCATGACTGAAGACATTGCCTTGTGCACGGTCGTTTTTCTGGGCGCGTCCGTTCGGCATAACCACAACCATCGGCTTAACCTTTCCGTCGGCCAGCAGGTTGTCCAGAAGCACCTCCGGCATTGCAAACCGCTGCCATTCGGTTTCATCGCCGCCGATGCCGTGCAGCAGGTAAAGCACAGGATACTTGCTGTCCGTGGAGTAACCGGGCGGGGTATATACTAACATTTTGCGGCGTGTGCCGACAGTCCTGGAATCGTATTCAATCATCTCCATCTTGCCGTGGGCGATACCGTCGCGCTTCACGTCAAATCCTTCAGGCGGGTCGTCAAATGCGGGCTTGTCATCCGGTCCCAGTTCGATTGGTCCGCCGAAATCACCCGGCCTGCGACCACGCTGGCCACGAGCAGAGTCGGCTCTTTTCTCTGTTTGGAACAGGCGGGGTGCAAAGTCATACAGACTGCGACGCCAGGTATGCCACTCGTGGGCCGTGCCCTCGGATTCAAAGAACACAGTTTTGATGCCTGCATCTTCCAGAGTGTCACGGAAGCTCTTGACGCTGTTGTAGAAAAGCTCACCCTCAGCCGTGCCTATCCCCAGCCAGACCAGGTGAACCTTCTTATTGAACGCGTCCGCGTCTGCCATTACACCGTTATGGGTGGTCTTGGCATCGATGGGCCGTCTGCTGGGACCCGCGCTTGTACCGCTGAATCCGCCGATCCAGGCAAATTTATCCAGGTTGTTCATAGTGATATTGAAGGTCTGAAAACCACCCATAGACAAACCTGCCATTGCCCTGTTCTCACGATCCGTAAGCGTGCGATAGGTGGAGTCTATAGTAGGGATCAACTCGTTGATTACGATTTTCTCAAAGGTGCCGGAACCCAGGCGTCCCTCACCGGGAGTGCGGGCATTGCCGTTGTCCATAACAACAATCATCGGCTTGGCCTTGCCCTCAGCGATCAGGTTATCCATAATAAAATTGACACGGCCCTGCACGACCCAACTGCGTTCGTCTTCGCCCCAGCCGTGCTGGAGATACAGCACCGGATAACGGGCACTTGTATTTGTGTCGTAATCCGGCGGGGTATAGACGAAGCAACGACGCCAGGCACTGGTGCTACTGGAGTAATACCATCGTTCCCGAATCTCACCGTGCGGAACATCTTTGGGCTGATAGAAATCCTCACCCTTAGAAGGGACTTCAATGCCGCTGGACATCCTGCCGCAGCCGTAGAAACTCTCACTGGCAGGGTCTGCCACAGAAAAGCCGTCAATCAAGAGAAAGTAGTAATGGAATCCGGGCACCAAAGGGTCGGTCGTGACCATCCAGACCCCATCTTCATCCTTGACCATATCGTAGGTCCTGCCCAAATCGATCTGAACCTTTTGGGCATTGGGCGCTTTTACACGAAACGTAGCACGCAGTTCGGGGTCTATCCGCGGGTATTCCTGGCCCGGGATATTAGACGACGCGGGCTTCGCATCATCAGCGGCTTGGGGCAATTGCGCCAGGCAGAATCGTCCTGTTAACACGGCTAATAACGCGAAAAGCATAAGTGTGTGTTTCATACGGTAACCTCCTTTGCTTGAAAAATACGATTTTTGGCTAAGCTTCCACATAGTTTATAATGACTATAATCTATCCGCCAGCGGCTGGCAACTTTTTAGCTCATCAATTTATAAAAACAATCTTTTTTCAATAACTCTTCACTCAATTTGATATTGTAAAGACTTGTCAAAAGGGCCGGATTTTCCAAAAAGATACTTTTATGGAACGTCCATTTTATAAGCCGGAACAACCATTTCGTGCATCTAATATCCGGATTCCGGTCACAAAATTAGTATTCTTAAAAAAACTCTTGCTCTTTATATGCAATTTATTATAAGTGAAGGTTTTAGAGTCGTATAAATATTAAATCGTAAATAATCTTTATGGAGGCCGGAAAGTGGCTAATACAGGCGACATTCGCAATATTGTTATTTTAGGGCACGGCGGGAGCGGAAAAACATCCCTCGCCGAGGCAATCCTGCACAAAACCGGCACTACCAACCGTCTCGGCAGCGTTGACGATAAAACCAGCACCTGCGACTATTACGACGAGGAAAAAGAGCACCAGCATTCCATCCAGTCCGCCGTAGTTTACGCCGAACACAACGGCAAGCTGCTAAATATCATAGATACTCCCGGTTATCCCGACTTCATCGGCCCGGCCATCAAGTCAATACCGGCCGCCGAAACAGCAGTTATCGTTATCAGCGCCCCCGCAGGCATAGAAACCAATACAAGAAAGCTCTTCGAGCTGGCCACAAACGCCGTTATGCCGCGGATTATTGTCGTAAATAAAATTGACGCTGAGAACACCGACCTCCCCAGACTCATAAAGAACATTCAGGAAACCTTCGGCATGCAGTGCCGCTGCGCCAATCTGCCGGCTGCGGACAGGGCATCCGTAATTGACTGCATCGAGAACGAATCCGGCGATTCGCCCGTGATGGACGTCGCCCAGGCCCACACGGAGCTAATCGAGAACATAATCGAAGCAGACGACGCCCTTATGGAAAGTTATCTTGGCGGTGAACAAATCTCCGCCGAGAAAATCGCCTCGGTATTCGTTGAAGCCCTCAAATCAGGAACTATTATTCCAATAGTTTTCACAAATGCCCGCAAAGAGGTCGGTGTAAACGAGCTTCTCAATATTATTGTAAAATACACCCCATCACCTGCTCAGGTAAAAGCCGTCAAGCTGAAAGACAGCGACAAGTCAACAGAATTAAAAGCCGATCCCTCCGCTCCTTTAGCCGGTATGGTATTTCGCATCGCTTTTGACCCCCGCTCGAATATGAAGTTCTCTTCCATTCGCATTTTCAGCGGGAAAATCACTTCAGACACCAATCTATTGCGCAATGACGAAAAAAAAGGCATTCGCCCAGGCCACATCCTCAAATCTCAGGGCGGCGACAGTAAAGAAACCGATGCCGGCATTGCAGGTGATATTATAACGTTGTCAAAGATTGAGGATTTGCAAATTGGCGACCTCGTTCATGATGGTAAGGTATCGGGCTGTTTTGAGCAGCCGCCTGTGCCGGAGCCGATGTATTCTCTGGCCCTTGAGCCGGCATCGAGAGGCGATGAGCAGAAAATCGGCTCGGCTTTGGAGAAATTGTGTGAGGAGGACCCCTGCTTTAAGATTAAACGGGATTCGCAGACAAAGGAATTGGTCGCCAGCGGCCTTGGCGATTTGCACCTGCGGATTATGCTCGAAAAGATGCAGAACCGCTCGAAGCTCTCCGTAACCACAAAAGAGCCGAAGATTCCTTACCGCGAGACCATTACCGCAAAAGCCGAAGGCCACTATCGCCACAAAAAGCAGACCGGCGGAGCAGGCCAATTCGGCGAAGTCTATCTTCGCGTCGAGCCCGCCGAGCGCAACTCCGACCCGCCGCTGGACTTTAGCTGGGACATCTTCGGCGCCTCCATACCAGGCCAGTACGAACCAGCCGTCCACAAGGGCATCAATGAGGTAATGCTGACCGGCATAGTAGCCGGATTTCCAATGCAGGATATCAAAGTCTCCATTTACGACGGCAAACACCACCCTGTTGACTCGAAAGAGGTCGCTTTCAGAGCAGCCGGTAAGGGTGCGTTCGTTGACGCACTCGAAAAGGCAAAGCCGGTCCTGCTCGAGCCGATTGTCAATGTGGAAGTTACAGCACCGGCAGAGAATGTCGGCGATATCACGGGCGATTTGTCCTCGAAACGCGGAAGGGTCCTCGGACAGGATATGCTGCCCGGAAATTTCATTACCATAAAAGCGCAGGTGCCGTTATCAGAAGTTACTCAGTATAACAGCCAGCTAAAAAGTGTTACCGGCGGACGCGGCAGCTATGCAATGACGCTCAGCCATTACGAAATCGTCCCGCCGAACGTCCAGCAGCAAATCGTCGCACAGTACGCAAAGAAAAAAGAGACGGACTAAATTCGTCGCTTGTGACTCGTGGTTCGTGGCACGTCCTATGTGACGAACAACGAACAATGAACGGTGAACAACGAACCAACCCAAAATTTTCCTGCTTGATTTTTCCTCATTCAGCCGATTAATATAGAGTTGATTTAATATAGATGATATTTTAAAAGGATAGAAAAATGTGCAATTCCTGCGGCTGCAGAGCAAAAACAAAACCTAAGAAAAAAACAAAGGGAAAAAAGAAATAAGATGATTTTTACCTGATATCAAACCCCGCAGTGATTGCGGGGTTTTTGTTTTTCTACTATTGCTCTGGTAATAATATTATGTTAGAATCATAGAGGTTTATTATCAAGGCATTGCAATGGTATCCATAATTGAATCCAGAAAAAACGAGTTATTCGAGCTTTGCCAAAAGTATCATGTAAAACGGCTGGATGTATTCGGCTCAGCCGCAATGGGTGATTTTACGCCATCCAGCGATATTGATTTCGTTGTTGAGTTTGATGATTCTGTGGCAAAGAGGCGTTTCGACAATTTTTTTGAGCTGCTGTATGCACTGAAAAAGCTGTTCGGCAGATACATTGACCTCGTCGAGCCAGGCGGCCTGCGGAATCCATATTTTGCCAAACGTCTCGAGCAGACAAGGAGGTCTGTCTATGTCGCTTCGTGACCCACGAAAAGGCACAAAAGGATTAGCCCTGCCGCTTGCGGCAGGGTTCATTACGAGGCCAAAGGCCGTGGCAATCTCACCTGTCCCCACTCTTATTTTCTGAAAGAAAATGTGGGGAATCCATCCATCATTTATCACAAATCAATTAAATTGCTTGTCCTGATCTTGCCGAAGGGAGCGAAGTCGAAGGATTCTACCTATGGCACAAGTACCTATGGCACATGTTTCTCACAATTTACTGGAGCGATGGTCTTCAGCATTGCAATTACGCATTGGCTGAAACCGCTTGTTAGACGATGGTTTCATCTCGAGAGTGCATCGCGCCACTGCGTCAGAAATGGGATGAGATTCGCAAACCGCGCTGGATGTGGTGTGAGCATCTCATGCAGCGTATTTGCTAATGGGTACGAGCCGATGGTGGTGTCAACACCGAGACTTGAGATCACTTCAAGCGTTTGCTTTGCTTGATGTGCGGGTGCATCGAAAGACCACTCAGGCATGTGCTTCCAATAGTTGGCGGCAGCATTTGTCAGTTCGACCATATATCGACCGGTCCTATGCTTAGGGCCCATCGATAGGGCTTTGCGCTTCTCGATCTTGCTCCACCTCAATACTGCCGTGACATACGTTTGGCACGCGACGAATCCGAACCCAGTGATGTACTCCGCCTTATCGTAGATTCCAAATGCATCTGGGTCGGGACTCACGTTGGCCTCGTTGTCCAAGCGTTCGAGACTCGCATCGACCAAAGCAGCCGCGTCTATGAGAAAACCCAAATCGAAGTCCAATATCATGCCTTTGGACAAATTATGTCCTTTCGTCCCTTCAGGCTTCTCCACGCTTTTTTTTCGTTTTAAGCCAAGATAACATCGAGTATATTTTTCTTTGCATCATTACCCAATCAGCTTTCAAAACCGCGCTACAAGGTGTGCTGAAAATATTAGGAGGAGGGCTAAGAACAATTTTGTTTTTTTCCAAAGGAGTTTGTACACCCAGTAGAATAATTTTCATAAAAAGCCAAGTAAAAAATATTACGGGCAGAGTACCTTGCATATAATAACTGAACAGTCCCGAGAAAATTAGGGGAACTACCCATAAAATATGTAGCTTATATACACTCGGCAGAGGTAAGAAAAGCAACGAAATAATCCATAAATACATCGTTCGTGTTGCGGTCATGAAGGTAAAGGGTCTCCCTGCTCGGGCATATTTGCGACATCCTAACGCATAGACAATAGCGAGATAAAATACAAAAACCCACGCTATCCATCCAATGAAGGAAAATATGTTCCCCATCTCGGCTTTCCTAATCTGACATTTCCCATATTAAACGCTTGGCTACACAACCAAGCCTTTTTCTCCGTTGATAACCACATTATTGTAACATATTTCCTGCCCAACAATGCTTATACAGTTTTATACGCCTTTTATACGCCTCATGCGGATAGGCGGGCTGGCGTACTGTATAAAACGTGAAACAATATTTCTGCCAGTATAAGAAGTTTTCGATGCTTGTTCAATACTCGTCCAATCTCTTGCGTGGCGCTCCTCGATGAACGAAGCTTCAGCTTAGGTAATCGCGGTTGATACGCCA
>CAZBWE010000059.1:7258-14682 GCA_964495465.1 uncultured Pirellulales bacterium | reverse complement strand
GGGCCGGGCCGAGAGCCGAAGAAGCGTCCTGTTTGGCTGGCATAAATTCGTCGGCTATCGCGTCGTTTCCAGTCAGCTACCCATTGCAGCAGCGGCTCCTGCCAGGGCCCGGCAGGTTCATTGCCGCTGGAGAGCATTACGAAAGATGGGTGGTTGCCGTAGGCCCTGACGAGCCGTTCGGTCTCTCTTTTCAAGAATTCGAGCATCGTGTTGTCTCGCGATGAATACTGGCCCCAGTTAGAGCACTCCGGCTGTAAATAGACACCCAGCTCATCGGCGGCGGTGAATGCTGCCTCCGGCGGGCACCACGAATGGAAACGCATGTGATTAAGACCGTAGTCCTTGACGACGCGGAAAATCTTTTTCCACGATTCAACATCCGTAGGCGGATAGCCGGTCAGCGGAAATGAGCAGCCCTCGTGCGTGCCGCGGAAAAAAGTTTTCCTGCCGTTAAGATAAAACGCGGCGTTTTCGCTCTTGATTTCGCGTAGGCCGAAAACAAGCTCGCGTTTGTCTTCGACTTTGTCGCCTTTCAATTCCAGCTTAAGATGATGCAGGGCGGGATTGAATTCGTCCCACAATTGAGCTTCGTCACCGAGCATTACTTCCAGTTCTGCCTCCGCTCCGTTTGAATCCCAGTTCACCGGCACGCTCTTGTCACCGGCGGTCAGTGTGCCTTTGCCCGGCTTACCCGTGGCGTTGCCGATTTCAACCTCTAAACGAACCGCTTTTCGTTTAATATCACCGAATAACCTTACATCTTTGAGCCACACCGGCGGTGTGGAATTCAAAATAAGTTGCCCCACCAGTCCGTGCCAGTTTGTCTGCGTCGAGTCCGTAATGGCGTGTGCGTCCTCGCGGATATCCACTAACATCCGGTTGTCAACACGAACTGTCAGCGTATATTTGCCGGGCTTTAGAATTCCAAGGTCGTAGATATGCGGTGCAGCGAGCGTGTCGTTATAGCCGATACGTTTGTCGTTCAGCCAGAGCGTTGTGGACCAGTGAGCCCGCTCGAACGAAACGACGCAGCGCCTGCCTCGCCACTTCTTTGGTATCTTGATATCACGTTGATACCAGGCCGCGCCGGTGTATTTTCGTTCCGGCTGCAGCCAGAAAGGAACCTTGATGTTACCCGTCTGGGCATATTTCTTGTAGTCGGCCCGGAGATACCAGTAATGGTCATGCAGCCGGCTCATCCACTCCGTTGTCGCCGTAATCTCATCGCCGTACCCGTTGTCTCGAAGCGTTCCCGGTAGTTGTATCTTATCGTCAAACTTGCGCCTGAACCACTGCTCTTCCGCGCCGACATCGTTTCTGTCAAGCGCCACCCGCCAGGTACCCTTCAAGTCTGTTTCGTAAGGCCCTGCCGTGCCCGCTTCTGCTTTTTCCATCTTAAAACCGAATAGCAGGGTCGCTATGTACATCACAGAGCATATTTTCCTTGCCATAGTTTCCACCTTATTTTGATTAACGCTACTGTTTTAACGTTCTATTGCTTTTTTTTCAAGCAAGAATCTTCAAGTGCTTGGTTCAGCCGGTGCGACTAAATATAAACTGTCATCGTAACAAAAAGAAAGGCGCATATTGAAATCGGAAAAATGGAAGAGAATTTTACGCCTCTTCTGCCTGAAAGTGCGTCTGAATTATCAAAACTGATACATATTATATACTATTTGCGAGTTATTTTTAAGCAAAATCCCCCAATTTGGCAGGATTGGATTTTCGATTATGCTGCTTTTCCAGTTTGCCGCGGTGAATTTGAGTGTAGTCCTTATATATTCAGGGTTTTGGTGTTTGTCCCTATTCCGTTCTTTGTCCTTCTGATCGTAACGGAACTCGCCTGGGCGAATCTGGGTAAGGAGAAGAATCTGGCCTGATAATTACTTCGTCATTCTACTACCTTGTAACAGATAGAATACTGGGTGTCATTCCTGCGAAAGCAGGAATCCAGAGTTACGGATGGCCTGGATTTCGCACCAAGTGCGGAATGACAACTCTGCAAATCAAGTGTTACAGAGTACTACATTCCTTGTTGGATATTGGATATTCAAATTTTTTCTGTTCTCTGCTTTCGGCAATAGCTTCAATCCAGATTCCAATCAGGCGGTTTTACTCTAAGCAGATGTCGAACAAAAAAATCCATACGTCTTCGGCTGGCGTATGGTGTCTCACCCACCCCGTGCCCTTGGCCGGGCACTACGAGCATTTCAAAGTCTTTATTCGCTTTAATAAGCGCATCGACTACCTGCATAGTCGAGGCGGGGTCAACGTTCCTGTCGAGCTCTCCGACAGTGAGCAGTAATTTTCCCCGCAGCTTATGGGCTTGTGTTACATTCGATTGTTCTTCGTAATGCGGCCCGATTGGCCAGCCCATCCAAAGCTCATTCCACCAAATTTTATCCATCCGGTTATCGTGACATCCGCAATCGGCTACCGCGACTTTGTAGAAATCACTGTGAGCCAGCAGCGCCCGTAGCGCGCTTTGCCCTCCCGCAGAACCGCCGTAGATACCGACTTGGCTGAGGTCCATATACGGATACTTCGCCGCTGCCGCCTTCATCCACAAGATTCGGTCGGGAAAACCCGCATCGCCGAGGTTCTTCCAGCAGATATTATGAAATGCCTTCGAGCGTTGCGACGTGCCCATACCGTCAATCTTCACCACGATAAAGCCAAGCTCCGCGATTGCATACTGCCGGGTCAGCAGGCTGAACGATTTCGGCACAAAGGCGCCCTGCGGCCCCGCGTATATTTCCTCGATTACAGGGTATTTGCAGTTCGGGTCGAAGTTGCCAGGCCGAATGATTATCCCGTAAATATCCGACCTACCATCTCTGCCTTTGGCCACAAATTTCTCCGGCGGACGCCAGCCGGTTGCCAGCAAAGTGCTCCAGTCCGCCCGTTCCAGCTCGCAGATAAGTTTGCCGTCGCTGGCATCTCGAAGCTCGGTTGCGCCCGGCATATCGACCCGTGACCATTTGTCGAGTAAGAATCGCCGGTCCGGAGAGAAAACAATTTTATGCGTGCCGTCGCCTTCCGTTAATACGACTATGCCCGAACCGTCAAAATTCACCCTGCAAAAGTGCACATAGTAAGGGTCCTGCCCGGGCCGGATTCCGCCCGCCTCGAACCAGATTTGTCGCTTCTCTTCGTCAACTCTCTCGATTTCGCGAACCACCCACTCGCCCTTTGTAATCTGGTTTTTTACACTCCCCGTCTTTGCGTCATAAAGGTAAAGATGGTTCCAGCCGTCGCGTTCCGACATCCAGATAATTTCATTCGTATCGTCGAGATAATGAATAAATTGTTTTGTGGCGTAATCGACAAATGTCTTGCTTTCTTCATTGATGATAGTCCGCGTTTGGCCCGTCTCTGCGTCAACGCCTATGACTCGCAGCACCTGGTGACCTCGCTGGTTATACAAAAAAGTAAAATAGCTGGAGTCTCGCGCCCAGTGCATCTCTGAAATGCTCCACGGATTTGGAAAAAGATGGTCTTCTATAGCAATCTGGCGCTCTTTGGCAACGTCGAACAATCGAGGCCGCCAGGCATCGATCTCATCTCCGGGCTTGGCATAGGAAGAGCTGTGCAGTTTCGGCTGGAGCTGGTCTTTGGGAGCTGACTCGATAAGATAGACCTTTCTGTCGTCGCCTTTCCGTCTTTGCAGCACAGCCAGCTTTGTGGAATCCGGCGACCAGAAGAAACGTTCCGTATAAGCGTCTTCTTCGCTGCCGTCACTGCTTAGCGCTATTTCTTCGCCGTCATCGAGCTTCCGCACGTATATGTTATGGTCTTTGATAAACGCATAGAATTTCCCGTCGGGCGATTCATGGCGGGGTTTTCTTTTTTCTCGGTCTCTTTCTCTTGGTCGTTGTCCGTCAACAGCATTCTCATCTATTATGGCCTCATCCGGCTCTTCAGTGGCGATAAATACTCCCAGAGTCTTTCCTTCCTTGTCCGTCACTAACCACGTATGACCTGCATAGGTGTGTTGATGCTGCTGCTCGCCTGCCTTGACTGTGGCATAGTGATGCCATTGTCCCTGAGGGTCCACCCAGTAAATTTCCACATTGCCTTTGGTGCGATTGACGAAAGTAACCGATGTCTCTTCACCTGTATCAATGCTCGGCCGAGGCGTAGAGTATCGGACAAGTCCGGTTATTATCTGTTCCTCATCGGCGACCTCTTTAAGTTCATAGCTGCTCAAATCGCACTGCCATCGTTTGTTTTCACTGCTGAAACCAAGCACACCTCCGGATTCGGTAAACTTCAATTTTTCGATGGGTAGTTTCTCTGCCGGCACTTCTTTGCCGATGGCTTTGGCAAGCGCCGCTGCAAGTCGTTTATGGTCGAATGCCGGCCTGCGGATACCGCTCTCTGCATTTACTAAGATGAATTCGCTTTTATCGTCGGCCAGGTCATTGCGATACCAGAATTGAATGTTATCTTCGAGCCAGTGGGCGGTAATATGTTGTTTGAATACCTTGTTGGCCGTCGTTTCCTTCAGTTTCAGGGCCCGTTCATAGTCGCTGCGTGTGCCCTGTGCATTCATTGCCTGAGGATTGAATAATAGCGACGAAAGTGTTGTAATTTGGATGGTTTTTTTTAGTTGTTCGGTGAATGTCATTTTTCCTTCCTGCCATTATTGTTCGAATGGATTATTTATCAACTCCGCCTCATTATAATAGCTTTTTTCCTAATATACAACGTTGTGATTGCTTTGTTCTACCCCTTAATTTTACGCAGGATTTGTAGTTCCTGCGAAGTCTGTCCTCTGTTTGTCAACAGGATGTCTTGCGGTGGTGTCCCTATGACTGAGAATAGCCAAAGGAGCAACGAATAATCGCGTTTTGAACATTTATATTTTGGTAATTTGGATTTGTTTCGGATTTTGTGCTTAGAATTTCGGATTTTTTTTCTTTTTCTTTTTCTTCTTCTTTTTCTCTCGTCTTGTGCCGGTGCTTACCTGTCCCAATGTTTTTTGCTGGGATTTGATATCTTACGTCCCTCGTTTCTCTTCCGTTGTCTGTCGTCCGTCATCAGTCCTCTGTCTTCTGTTTCCCATTCTTAACCATCCGGGATCCAGCTATTTTTCATTTTTTTACTTTTCCAGTGACATACGTTTGTCACACCCCCCGGATTTTTTCTTGTCTATATTAACGATTGTCCTGTTTTTATGGATATATACTTACATACAGAGATGTACTGGCTGGGGAGTTGGGGCGCCGGTTTTTGTCGGCCGGCTGCCGGTGCGGAGGTCGGCGGCTGGGCTCTCGTCGAGGATCAGCGAGCTTAAGGTACACGACCGATACGCTCTGAGTTGATGGTGTGCGGGGAATCCTTCGGCTGGCCCCCTTCGACACTTCGACAAGGCTCAGGGCAGGCAGGGCAAGCTACGAATTTGGGTCCTGCTTGTCTTTGTCGATTATCTGAAGTATGGATTGATTTACATGGCTTCTTTGGATTCCTGCGATAAGTTCTTCCATTTCATCTTTATTGAGTTTGGGATATTTTAACAGTGCAAAGAGGTCATCTATGAAGTCGGCCGCTTCCTTATCACTTATAACATCAGCCGCAAATATTCTGCTTTGGTCATCCATCATAGTTCTTTCCGCCTTGATGTCATACAATCCCTGAAACATTCCGTTTCTGATTAGGACAAGGTATTTGCCGTGCACGATATACAGGCGGGCTTCTCCGATATATTCTTCGCCTTTGGCTGATATATACAGGACTCTTTGTTGTCGCCAATTCTTGCTTTGTTCGGTTATCGGATTCATATAGTCTGACGGGATGCGGTGCTTTTTTACGTTGATACTTTTTGGAATCTTAAAGACGTGCCAGGATGTATCTTCTCCTATCCGGTCGTCACGGTAGAGGGCAAAGGCATATTCGCTGTCGCCAGCTGTGATGCTTCCTTCATAACGGAGTGGATGCTGGGTATGCTTAAGAATGAAGAAAAGGGCAATTGCCAGCACCAGCGGGCAAAGGGCTAGTCCTGCGATGGTGATGCTGACTGCTCTTTTTCTTTTCTCGAAGTACCAGGCCGATATGGTGCCTATTGCGATAGAGAGAAGCACCAGCGCTATTAAGGTCATTAATTCCCGTTGTGACATTTGGCAATTTCCTTATTACCTCGTATATATCATAAATGCGAGTATTAAATATAAAATCGGTTCAATACGCTTTACATAAGCCGCTATACGCTATTTTAGTTTCTTATGTGTAAAATTCTTCGCATTAGGCCCGGAATAATCCGTGACCACCTGGCCGGTACCGTAAAGCTTGTATTTATAAATCAATAGTCCCTCCAGCCCTACCGGGCCGCGAGCGTGAATCTTGTTTGTGCTGATACCGACCTCTGCCCCAAAGCCGTACCGGTAGCCGTCGCTAAACCGCGTGCTGCAATTCCACAAAACATTTGCAGAATCGACCAGATTCATAAACTTCTCAGCAGATTGCTTGCTGCCCGTTACAATCGCATCGGTATGCTTCGAGCCGTATTTGTTTATATGCTCAATCGCCTCATCGAGTGACTCAACCACCTTTATCGAGATAATCAAATCCAGATATTCCGTTGACCAGTCCTTGTCCCTTGTCGGCTTGACTTCGATAATTACTGCCGTCTTTTCGCAGCCGCGAATCTCGACCTGTTTTTCTTCCAGTGCCGCTTTGACCTTCGGCAGAAAATCTTTCGCAATTTCGCTATGAACCAGCAGCGTCTCGACAGCATTGCAGACAGCTACATACTGGCACTTGGAATCGACAGTGATATTTACTGCCATATCCAAATCCGCATCTTTATCGACATATATGTGGCATATCCCGTCTGCGTGTCCGAGGACTGGTATATTGGTATTGTTCATAATATAGCGGACAAACTCGTTTGACCCGCGGGGGATTATCAGGTCGATATACTCATCCATTCCCAGCATCTCAGCGACGTCCTGCCGGGTCTCCAATAACTGAATCCATCCCTTGGGCAGCCCTGCTCGAGTGCTCGCTTCGGATATAATTTCGGCCAGAATCTTATTTGTATTTGCTGCTTCGCTTCCGCCTTTTAATAGAACTGCGTTTCCGCTTTTCAGGCACAGCGTTGATATTTGCACGAGTGCGTCAGGCCGCGACTCGAATATCACCCCGATAACGCCGATAGGACAGCTGACTTTATGGAGTTCCAGGCCTTTATCGAGTTCGGTAGCTGATATGGTCTTTCCCACCGGGTCATCGAGTTTGATGAGCGTGTCGATACCTGCTATTGCCTCTGCGATTTTATTTTCATCGAATTTCAGCCGTTTCAATAGCGGCGCTGAGAGCTTGTTTTTTTCTGCTTCTGCGAGGTCTTTTTTATTAGCCGAGACGATTTTTTCGCTGTTTTGCTTCAGCGATTTGGCAATCTCCGCCAGTGCGGCATTTTTCAC
>CAZBWE010000059.1:0-7158 GCA_964495465.1 uncultured Pirellulales bacterium | reverse complement strand
CGAAATCTCTTGACAATTTTGGTTCTATTTGGTATCGTAATTATGTTGAGAAGGTTTGGCTGTGTTGCAAAACATTGCGTATGAAGAACCATATCTATATGCAAATTAGCATCAGGCGACGGCTGAGGGGAATTTAAAAAAAAGGTGTCTCTTTAGGAAAATGAGGTAATGTCAGCGAAGCAAAGGGCTTATGTTATATCGGTAATTGTGATGTTTTGGATTGCCGCGGCCGCAAGAACAGGGCTGGCCGGTCCAATAACGGTCGAAAATTACAGCTTTGAGATACCCGGGCTGGGAAAAATCAAGGGCTTCGACTGCGAATGCGCCGACCCGGGCTGGGATGGCCAGGTATATGATATTCCCGGCTGGAGCAGCGATACGGCAGCGTGGGATTCCGGAGTCGAGACGGGATATAGCCCGACACAGGGCAGCTATACGGCTTTTTTGATGGGTAGTGATCCGGCAGTTTGGCAGCTGACGGATTGTTCTGTCGAATCTGGTATGAATTATGAGCTGAAGTGTGATGCCCGTTGGACCGGCGGTTCATCTGCTACTCTGCAAATGGTGCTATATTATGACGATGATGGTGTGAGGGTCCAGGCAGCGGTAACAACGGTAAGTCTGAGCAGCGATGTTATGGATGAGTACTCTCTTGGCTTCTCGGCAGGCGATGTCCCGGATGCGGTTGGGAAAAGACTCGGAATCGAATTTACCAATATCACTGGCAGTAGCTGGCTCGGATTGGACAACATACGATTGACCGATAGTGCACAGCAAGTCAAGGTCAGCAACCCCTCGCCTTATAATGGAGAGACGTATGTTGATACCGAGGCAACCCTGAACTGGGACGCACCACCTCCGGAGCTTATGCCGGAACCCGAATACGATGTTTATCTTGGTCTCTCTGCCGACTTAGATGGAGTAATCCCTGAACGAGTAACAGAAGAATCCTATCAACCACCTTCACGGTTGATTATGAATACCGATTACTACTGGCGCGTTGATATAGTTGGCGGTGACGAGGGTGATTTGTGGAGCTTTACAACTGGCGGCGTGGACTGGGAAAATATGAAGGTTACCGGTCACAATAAGGCCCCGAGACATTCGACGCTTATGCCGTATCCCGACAGGGTAAGCGCTGTTGAAGGGACGCGTGAGGCATCGATATATCATAAGCTATTGAACGGCAAGTGGAAGTTTAACTGGTCGCCGAAACCGGAAGACCGGCCAACAGACTTCTATGAAGTCGGATACGATGTGGATGACTGGAATGAAATAACGGTGCCGAGCAACTGGCAGCTTCAGGGCTACGGTGTGCCGATATATACAAATGCAACATATCCGTTTCAAAAGGCCCCTCCGCGAGTAACCAGCACCCCGCCGAGCAACTATACATCCTATACGCTGAGAAATCCCGTCGGCTCATATCGGACGGAATTTACGATACCGACGGAATGGACGGGCAGAAGGGTTTTCATACATTTTGACGGTGTCAAGAGCGCATTTTATCTCTGGATTAACGGGCAGAAGGTTGGTTACAGCCAGGATAGTATGACGCCGGCAGAGTGGGATATTACCGACTATCTCGTGGTAGGGACGAATGTTCTGGCTGCAGAGGTATATCGCTGGTCGGACGGCAGCTATCTCGAAGACCAGGATATGTGGCGATTCAGCGGAATTTATCGCGATGTATATCTTTTTTCAACGCCGCAGGTTCATTTGCGTGATTTCTGGGTGCGATGTGACCTTGACTACCAATATGAGGATGCGACCTTATATGTTGATGCTAATTTGACAAATTATAACACCGTTTCTGCTGGGACACATAGCGTGGAAATAACACTTCTCGATGCCAACGGAACAGCGGTTGGGACAGACCCGTTAGTAACAGGTTCCATCGGCTGCCTTGAAGCAGGCGAGGAGAATGTGATAGAAATGCAGGCGGCTGTAAGCAATCCATATAAGTGGAGCGCAGAGAGCCCTTATCTGTATCAGGTGCTGCTGACGGTTAAGGACTCGAACGGCCTGGTTATTGAGGTTGAGCAGTGCAGGTTCGGATTTCGCAAGATTGAGATTGTAAACAGCCAGCTTCTTGTTAACGGAGTAGCGATTTATATTAAAGGCGTTGACCGTCACGAACACGACCCGGACCACGGCAGGGCAATACCATACAGCAGGATGCTTGAGGATATAAAACTGCTTAAGAGGTACAACATAAACGCAGTTCGGACATCACATTATCCGGATGACCCGAAATGGTATAAGCTTTGTGATAAGTACGGGATATACGTGATTGATGAGGCCAATATCGAATCGCACGGAATGGGCTACGGCGATGAATCGCTTGCAAAAGACATAAACTGGCAGTGGGCGCACCTTGACAGGACAATCAATATGGTCGAAAGAGACAAGAACCACTCCTGTGTAATCCTGTGGTCGCTCGGAAATGAGGCAGGGGACGGTATCAACTTTACGGCGACAAGCAGCTGGATTCGCTCACGTGACAACACTCGTTTTGTGCACTATGAGCGGGCGGGAACGGGTGCGAATACGGATATTTATTGTCCGATGTATTCGTCTATCGATTCTATCGTCAACTACGCCTCGGGCAGTCCGGCAAAGCCGTTGATTATGTGTGAGTATGCTCATGCTATGGGCAACAGTGTCGGCAATTTTCAGGATTACTGGGATGCCATTGAGTCATACGATGCGCTTCAGGGCGGGTGTATCTGGGACTATGCAGACCAGGGCCTTCGTGAATACAGTGACGCCATTGTCGAGGTAAACGACCACAGTTCGTATGATAACGATGCGACTGCCTACGGCGAATTTGTAACGGGTTATTCCGGTGAGGCGCTGAATGGATATGCAATTGTCGCTGACGATACGAGTCTTGATATTACAGGGACGTCACTCACTCTCGAAGCGTGGGTAAAGCCGGAGACAAACACTACCAACGGCCCAATAATCACCAAAGGCGACCATCAATATGCCATTAAAATCGCCGGCAACGGAGAGGAGCTGGAATTCTTTATATATGACGGCGGCTGGATTACCTGTAATACGCCGCTGCCGGTGGACTGGGTCGGCAATTGGCACCATATTGCAGGGACCTATGACGGGACGACACTACGGATTTATATTGATGGAGCAGAGCTAAATACAACTTCTCATAGCGGGAGCATTGAAACAAACGCATACCCCGTGAATATAGGAAGAAATAGCGAGATAACCAGTCGGCGGTTTAACGGCGTGATTGACAAGGTGAGGATTTACAACGAGACGCTCGATGAGAGCGAGCTTAATCAGCCCAATGCAGCGCCGCCCGGCAGCGCTGTTTTATGGCTGGAGTTTGATTCAGGGGATTTGTCGCTTATTGGCGGAGGTGAGATCTACTGGGCCTACGGCGGAGATTACGGCGATTATCCCAACAGCGGAAACTTCTGCTGCAACGGTATAGTTCAGCCGGACCGAAAACCGAACCCACACCTTAACGAGGTGAAAAAGGTTTATCAGTATATTAAGGTATATTCTGTCGATGTTGCATCGGGTGTTGTGCAGATTCATAACAAGTATTCATTCATTAATCTTGATTTTACAGATATTTCCTGGGAGCTGACAGCGAATGGCAGGGTGATTCAGCAGGGGACTTTGCCGAAGATGGCTCTTGGGCCGGGTCAGCAGCAGGACGTTACGGTAGGTATAACCGAGCCGCCAGTTAAACCGGCGGGCACAGAGTATCTGCTGAAAGTGGTATTTAGTCTTTCAGAAGATACTCTATGGGCCGATGCCGGGCACGTAGTAGCGTGGGACGAGCTTGAGGTTCCCTGGGAAGTTCCATCCAAGACGCCCGATGACCCTGCGGAAATGGACGAGCTTACTCTGAGTGAGACAGCCGAAAGCTGCATAGTTACCGGCACGAACTTTGAACTGCTTATAGGGAAAAACAGCGGCTCGCTCGAATCATTTTTGGTTGATGGAATCGAGTTTGTTGCGGGCGGCCTTGTCCCGAACTTCTGGCGTGCTCCGACGGACAACGATAACGGCAACGGGATGCCGGGGCGACAGGGAGATTGGAAGAACGCCGGGGCAACGCGGGTTGTTGACAGTATTATAACGAGCCAGCCGCAAAGCTCGGTGGTGGAAATTGCGGTAGATTTCACTCTGCCGGGCGTGAATAGCTCCGATTACGATATCATTTACACAATTTACGGAAACGGCGACGTCCATATTGAGGGCAGTATCGAACCGGCGGGTGAATTGGAAGATTTGCCGAGGTTTGGAATGCAAATGGAGATGCCCGGGCGGTTCGACCATGTCCAGTGGTATGGCCGGGGTCCGTGGGAAACTTATTGGGACCGCAAGACCAGCGGAGCAGTAGGACGCTACAGTTTGAAGGTTGAAGACTTTATATTTGACTATGTCCGACCACAGGAAAATGCCAACCGAACGGATGTGCGGTGGATGACGGTTACCGATATCAACGGCCTGGGGCTTCTCATAGAAGCTGACGACCTGCTGATGACCGGCGTCTGGCCTTATACAATAGCAGATCTTGAAGCGGCAGGCCATATTTATGAACTTCCACGACAGGATAATCTGACGGTGAATATCGACTACGGGCAGATGGGTGTGGGCGGCGATAACAGCTGGGGGGCCTGGCCTCATCCGCAGTACAGGTTGCCTGCTCAGCCATACACCTACGGATATACGATAAGTGCGGTATCGGCGGTTGTAAGCAACCCGGTTCCTGCTGACGGCCAGTTGGCCGTTGCTCCTGACGCTCTTCTGCAATGGACATCCGACTGCAATGATTATGGGGTCTATTTGGGAACCAGCCCGGAAGCAATTAGCTTGATTGAGACAATTACGGATGGCTCGACGACGTGCGACCCCTATGGAGATACTGATATGGATTGGGCGAGATGGTATCATTGGCGAATTGATACAGTTGAACGTATAGGGCCGCTCTGGAGTTTTGCGACGCATATTCCGGGCGATACGGAGCCGGATGGAGATGTAGATATGGCCGACCTGGCGAGCTTTGCCCAGTGGTGGCTGGAGTCGGATTTATCAGAATTGATTGATATTAATTCAAACGGCCGGGTTGATTTTAACGACCTTGCTATGATGGCAGAGTATTGGTTATCAGATTTAAACTAAAATCGACGTATTGCAGCGGAAAAAATCTCCTGCAGTTTGAAAAATCCACCTACAAACGTGAAATGCACCTTTTCCAACCATAGTTTGCCATTTCTTGTTGACTATTAGCTATTAAGTTTCTATATTTCGTGTTTTAATAACAATTAAACAATAAAAATCAAGTTTTAAATCATCTGCGGGTGTAGCATAGTGGTAATGCACCGGCCTTCCAAGCCGGCTACGCGGGTTCGATCCCCGCCACCCGCTTTGAAGATAATTGTCCTCGACCGACAAATCCGCAGGGTCAAAGACCTGCCGGACAAAGAATTGCGGAAGGGAATTTTCAGAATCCATCTGACCAAAAGAGCGATTAATATTGAGAAGTTTGATTTAGACACTCTTGCCGACAATTCTGATTTATTCAGCGGCGCCGAAATCGAGCAGATAATCATATCGGTGCTTTATACCGCCGCAAACAGGCAGCAGACCCTCGCAATGTCTCACATTTTGGAGCATCTGCATTCCACAAAACCCCTGGCCGTGATAAAAAGTGAAGACATCACCTTACTGAGAAGCTGGGCAAGCGAACGAACTATCCCCGCTTAATGGTTTTACATACCCCCGAATAAGTATCATTTCGAGCATTTGGTCATTTGAATTTCGATATTGTTTAGGATTCTTGGCTCGGCATAGCCATAGGCGAAGCCGGGTAGAGATTAGGATTTCGATATTAGAATTTTTTTTCGTCCCTCGTCCGTCGTCTCTTGTCCCCCCTTCGTCATCCGTCCTCTGTCCTCCCTCCTCCGTCGTCCATCATCCATCGTCAATCGTCCCTCCTCCCTCGTTCCTCGTTTCTATCGTCCTTCAACATCTAAAAAATGCTTTTTCTTCAGGGTAAGCAAAATAATATACACAACCAATCCGAAACAAAATAATATAAGATAGAACCAGCTTATCTGCCACTTCCCTTTATAGTAGAAATCCCCTATAACTTCCAGGCACGTAAATGTAGCTGTTATAACGAAAAACGCTGTGTATTCTCTCTTAAGAACCGTCTTCAGTGAAAAAGGCAAACTCGGTTTTTGCCAGTTCTTAAGACGCAGAAAAAATACAGGTGTCCTCTCCGCCCAATCGTTAAATGCCTGCCCGAATTTCTCACGCAGAAAATCCTCTTCCGCAAAGATTATTCGCTCATAATACAAAAGGAAAAGCAAAATGGCTGCTAAACTAAAGAAAAATGAGCGTATGAAAAGAGATACCCCGAACCATATTAAAAAGTTACCTAAATATAACGGATGCCGGACCACTGAATATATTCCTGTAGTATTTAAAACTTCTGCTTTTTGTCTTCTTGTTCTCCTGCCGGATGTCCCTTTGGGCGTATGCCCGACCGTATAAATACGAATTCCAAATCCCAAAAAGGTAACGGCAAAACAGAGTACCTCCCATAGAATATCAAGGGTATGACTACCTTCAAGGAATGTGAAATTCTTAAAAGCAATGAGAAAAAGCGGTATTGTCAGGAAAGGCAGAAAGCTTCTCCATCTGAACAGCCAGCTTCCTGCGCGTTTGAATTCTTCTGTCTGAGCCATTGATGATATTCTAATTAATTTATAATTTGAACCACTATCCAGCCGGATTCTCGAAATAAAGATATTATAGCCGGCTCGTAAAAAACGAAATAGAATTTTTTGATATTTTTATTTGAGTTGCCCACAGCGTCTGATCGAAGAAGATAATAACCAAACTGCTATCACTGAAAGCAGAAGTGTTACAGCCACAGACACGTAATTTCGAGAAATAAGGGGCCAGAGGTAAACTACAATATTACGCTCTAAAAGCTCTATGGTCTCCAGGTGTTTCTTAGTAACAACCACTGTTTCTGTAATCATGCCATTTTCCACCCCAATTCTGACCAAATGATGAAATCGGCCGTGTTCTCCATCCAGGCGTGCCCACCGCCACCTGTTACAATATAGGTTGTCCCGTCTTTGATGGTCTTGACATATCCATGGT
>CAZBWE010000058.1:9099-14734 GCA_964495465.1 uncultured Pirellulales bacterium | reverse complement strand
ACCTGCTTTTACACCGGTTTTGGGTAAAAATTACATAAATTTGACGAAAAAATTATTGTCATTAGCGAGTTTGACGATTAAAATAAATGGTTTAGTTATAAGAATTAACGGCTACCAAAAGTTAAGAGACTGCGAAAATGATTTTTACAGGGTTAATGAAAAGTGCAGAGTAGAAGAACAATCTGCGTGAGCAGCTGCTTTTTCTGCGCATATGGTGGCTTTGATGCGTTGTTTCTGCTTCAGTATTGGGATGCAAACGAGGTTTACAGCGATTGGAGGCAACTGATGTAGAGTCCGGACAGACTACAACCTCGGTTCATCCTTGTTGTTTATGAAGTGGAAACTGTTTAGTTTCCACTTTTTTTATACGTTTTTTTCAGCCGGCTTGGCTGGTAGCAGAAATTAGTGCCCGGTAAGGACAAGGTAGGCAATGAGTCAGGAATTGATAAGAATAGTTGATAATATCGCCCGCGATAAGAACATCGACAAGGAATCGATATTTGTTGACCTTGAAGAGGCGATGGTCTCGGCAATCAGGAAGCACTTTGGCGAGCCGGAAAGCGAAATAG
Source organism: uncultured Pirellulales bacterium (assembly GCA_964495465.1). Classification (GTDB taxonomy): domain Bacteria; phylum Planctomycetota; class Phycisphaerae; order Sedimentisphaerales; family Anaerobacaceae; genus CAZBWE01. The sequence goes on along the minus strand of CAZBWE010000058.1, from coordinate 14,165 downwards.
TGGTGCGGATTGACCGTGAAGACGGAAGAGTAACGGCCTTTAAGGATGGGGAGGAAATCGATATAATGCGTCTCGGCCGGATTCCCGCCCAGACCGCAAAGCAGGTTATGATACAGAAGCTGCGGGCCGATGAGAGAAGTAGTATCTACGCCGAATTTGTCCATCGAAGGGGCGAGATCATCAGCGGCGCGGTCGTCCGATACGAAGGCGGAACCCTGATTGTCAACCTCGACCACTGGACCGAAGGCTTCATGCCGAAGGGCGAGCAAATCATGGGGCAGAGTCACCGTCCTGGGGAGAGGATACGGTGTTTGATTCTGGATGTGAAAGAGACGGCGAGCCAGGTGAAAATTATTCTGTCGCGGACGCACCCTGATTTTATCCGTCGATTGTTCGAGCTGGAGGTACCGGAGATTGCCGAAAAGATTATCGAGATACGATCGCTTGCGCGAGAGGCAGGCTACCGAACCAAGGTTGCTGTTGCTTCGTTCGATGATAAGGTTGACCCGGTCGGCGCCTGCGTTGGTGTGCGGGGCAGCAGGATAAAAAATATCGTTGACGAGCTCGGCGGAGAGAAAATAGATATTGTTCGCTGGAATGAGTCGTCCCAAGTACTGGTGGCTAATGCCCTGATGCCGGCAAAAGTGAGTGAAATAGCCCTGTGTTTCGAGCTCGGTCGGGCGACAGTCGTTGTAGATGAGGACCAACTGAGTCTGGCTATCGGCAAGCATGGCCAGAATGTGCGATTGGCTGCGAGACTGACAGGCTGGGATATCGATATCCTGACGCCGGATGAATATAACCAGGGAATTGAACAACTGACAAGCTGTGTCAAGAATGTGGAAGCAGCCGACGATACAGTCGTTGACAAGCTGATAGCACTGGGCGTTATATCGGTTTTGGATATAGAAGATGTAGGGCCAGAGCCGTTGATTAGTGAGCTGCATATCGCCCCTGAGGTTGCTGAGCAACTGACGGCAGCGGCAGCCGAAGAGGCAAAACGCCTGGCCGCCGAGTCGAAACAAAAACAGGCGGAAAAAGAATTGGCTGAGCAGACAAAAGAAATGAAAGGGCAATAACAGGCTCAGCCCCTCCCCTCGGAGGGGCGGGGCGAGCATTTTCGATTTACGATTGCCGATTGAATATCCAACATCGAATAAGGAATTTAGAATGATGAAGTAAATGCAAAGCGTTTTATGGCTACTACGAGAGTTTACATTTTGGCAAAAGAACTTGGTGTTAAAAGCACTGCTATTGTAAAGAAGTGCCAGAATGAGGGTCTGGATATTAAGAATCATATGACGGTGATATCAGCCGGTCTGGCGGCGACTATTCGAGAGTGGTTCGGTGAGGGCGAAGCCATAACAGCAGTTGAGACGGCCGAGAAGGTCGATTTAAAGAAGGTCCGCATTAAGAAAGAGGTCAAGCGGAAACGGGTAACAAAAAAGGAAAAAGCGGCAAAACAAACCAAGGTGGAGCCAGGCGCTGAAGTCGTGAAAGTGGAAGCTGAAGCCCCTGCTGACAAAGAAATAGAGGATACCGGTCCCGGTCAACGAGCAGCAGCGGTAGTGATAGAGGAGCCGGCGGAGCCGGAGCCGATAGTTCCAGCCGGCCCGATTTTAGAAAAGCCGGAACCAGCGCGGCTAAGCGGCCCAAAGGTTGTCCGGGTCGAAAAACCAGAGCCAATACGACGTCCGAGGCCGAAACCAAGATATGATGAGCCCGTTACCGAGCCGTTGATGTATAACGAGCAAGAGGGTGAAGATATCGTCCCGCTTTCGTTCAAGGGCAAGAAAGGGGAGCCAAAACGATACAAAGACAGGACCCATGGGCGTCGTCGAGATGAGCAGGATCTGGATGTGCCAAAGAAGTCTAAAATAGTCAGCAAGTGGCGCGAGAGGGATATTGAAGAGAGACGGGCGCGGCTTAGTGCGGCAGGCGGCGAAGGTCTTCGGTTAAGGCCGACACGGAAAATAGCATCCAAGTCCCGCGTGGAAGCTTTTGCGGTTGTCCGGCCACAGAAGGCGGTGGTCAGCGAGCCGGTTACAGTCAAGGATTTATCCGCTGCGTTGGCTGTCAAATCAGGAGATATTATCGGTAAGTTAATGCAACAGGGGATAATAGCCACGGCCAATCAAGCTATAAGCAATGATATTGCAGAGCTGGTCGCCCTTGAGTTCGATACGGAGCTGGTGGTCGAACACAAAATAACACTGGAGGAGCAGATACGGAAGGAGTTTGAAGGACGTGAGAGAAAGAGCCTTAAGAAGCGGTCGGTTGTGGCGGCGGTGCTTGGACACGTTGACCACGGCAAGACCAGCCTTCTGGATAAAATCCGTTCGACACAGGTAGCCTCAGGTGAAGCCGGCGGTATCACACAGCATATCGGTGCATCCGAGATTACGTGGGACGACAAGAAAGTGACGTTTCTTGACACTCCCGGTCACGAGGCATTTACGGCTATGCGTGCCAGGGGTGCTAATATGACCGATGTAGTGGTTCTTGTAATTGCAGCAGACGATGGAGTAATGCCGCAGACAGTCGAGGCGATTGCACACAGCAAGGCCGCAGGTGTTCCGATTATTGTAGCGTTGAATAAAATAGATTTGCCCGGCTGTGATATAAATCGAATTTACTCTCAGATGTCAGAGCAGGGATTGACACCGGCAGAATGGGGAGGAGAGACCGAAGTAGTGAAAACAAGTGCGGTTACAGGTGAAGGTATAAACGATTTGCTTGAATCTTTAGATTACGTGGCGGAATTGCTTGAAATCGAAGCAGACGATACAATCCCAGCGACTGGATGGGTAGTCGAAGCGAAGATTTCATCTCAGGAGGGACCTGTGGCAACAGTGTTAATAAAGGAGGGTCGATTAAGCAAAGGCGATGTGATATTAGCCGGTGGTGCCTACGGCAGAGTGAAGATGATGAAAAACAGCTATGGCAAGAATATAAAGACAGCAACAAGCTCTACGGCGGTGGAGATAACGGGACTGAGCGATGTTCCTCAGGCGGGCGACAAGTTTTATGTTCTGGATGATATCAACCGTGCAAAGGCCGCTGCCGAGGAGAACCAGGTGCGCTCGAGAGAAAGCACGCTTGCGGAATCCGGCGGAATTGCCGGACAGGTGACACTGGATAACCTGTTCAGCCAAATAGAGGCCGGCAAGACGGAAGAATTGAATCTTATCATCCGGGCAGATGTGCAAGGGTCGGTTGATGTTCTGATGAAATATTTATCCGAATTGAGCACGGACGAAGTTAAGATAAAGATTCTGCACGCGGCAACAGGCGGAATAACAGAAGGCGATATTGTGCTTGCCGAGGCGTCGAACGCTATTATTATCGGTTTTAATGTTGTCGGTGACGAGCGTGCAACCAAGCTTGCCGAGCAAAAAGGTGTCGAGATAAGACTCTATAATATCATTTATCGAATAACCGAGGATTTACAGAAATCGATGGTGGGTATGCTGGAGCCGGAGGAACAGGAGAGAAATATAGGCAGAGCGGTTGTCCGGGCGATATTTAAGGTTTCACGTGTAGGGACGATAGCGGGCTGTTACGTGAGCAGCGGCCATGCGGCCAAGAACGCCAAGGTTCGGCTGATACGTGATAATGTCGTGCTTAAAGACAACCTCAGTATAGAGTCTTTGAAGCATTTCAAAGACGATGCTCGTGAGGTTAAGACGGGCCTGGAGTGCGGCGTTAAAATAGCAGGATTCGATGATGTTAAAGTTGACGATGTTTTTGATTTTTATGAGATAGTGGAAGTGGCCAGAACATTATGAATTAGTTCATTGTTATGAGTTCATCCGGCACTATTTCTGCCGGATCGACAATGAACAATCCGGCAGAATTGCCGGATAGTACAAAGAACACAGAAAATGGTAACGCGCAGACAGGAAAGATTTTCTCGCGTGATAAAAGAGGCGGTCAGTGACGCCGTAGCCAATCATCTAAGTGACCCGCGCATTGAAGGTTTTGTGAGCGTGACAAGGGTCGATATAGCGGCTGATTTACGCAGCGCAGATGTTTATCTCAGTATTTTCGGCAAGGGCGACACGGCACAGGATAAAACTTTTTTAGCCATAACTCATGCGAAGAGCCGAATACAGTCACTTTTGGCCGGTCGGCTGCAGAGCAAGTTCTGCCCCGTATTGCATTTTTATAAGGATGAGAAATTTAAAAAGACGCTGGAGACTATGAAGCTGATAGACGAAGTCGCCGGTGAGCTGCGACAGAAAGGCGTTGACAGGGAAGCCGAAGGGGCGGCATAGCCCTGGCGACGACGACAAGACGAATTTGTGTGAAACGGTCAGAATTTTCGATTTACGATTGCCGATTTCAAGTCGAAAATCAAAAATCATAAATGCTAACACAAGGGATTCTTATGAAAAACAGCAAAGAGTATTCGAAAAAAATACGGGGGTTGTTTCGCTCATTGAGGTCTCACCATCCAAAGGTCGTAAAAGAAAGTTATGGTAATGTGGTGGATGCCCTTGTTTATGGCATCATTTGTGAGCGGACGAGTGAGGCGGAGGCGCAGGCGGCGATGAAGAGATTCAGCGACTATTTTGTCGATTTGAATGACTTGCGAGTCTCCCGGCCGGGAGAGATTATAGAACAGCTGGGCGAGGACACGCCCGGGACAAGGGATATAGCGATAACCCTTATGAGTGCGTTAAGGTCAGTATTCGATGAATACAATGCGGTGAGCCTGGAGTCGCTGAAGAAGACAGGTAAGCGGCCGGCAAAACAGGCACTCGAAAAGATTGAAGGTGTCAGCCGGTTTGTGGTGGACTATTGTATGCTTACCGCTCTGCAGGGCCATGCCATACCGCTTACGAAGAAAATGGTGGAGTATCTCAGAAGCAACGAGCTGGTTCAGGAAGGAGCCTATGAGCAGGAGATAGAAGGTTTTTTAGCAAAGCAGATTTCAGCTAAAAACGGCTACGAGTTCTATGCCCTTTTGCGACGAGAGAGTGAATCACCGACAAAGGGACAAAGGGACAAAGGGACAAAGAAAAGGAAAAAGTGAAGCGGTCAGCATTTACGATTGCCGATTG
>CAZBWE010000058.1:0-8999 GCA_964495465.1 uncultured Pirellulales bacterium | reverse complement strand
GTTAAAGATGTCAGAAGAGATATTAAAATTGGGCATTCCTGCGGGGAGTCTTCAAAAGTCCACAATTGAGCTTTTCGGCAAGGCGGGATTCGACATTCAGGGCTGCGACAGGAGTTATTTTCCTGTTATAGACGATGAGCAGATTAAGCTTGTTATGTTGCGGGCGCAGGAGATGGGCAAGTATGTCGGAGAAGGAGTTCTCGATGCGGGCATTACCGGCTATGACTGGATTGTGGAGAGCGAATGTGATGTGGAGGATGTTTATGAGCTTGCCTACAGTAAAACCACGAGCAATCCGGCCAGGTGGGTGTTGGCAGTGCCCAAAGAATCACAGGTGAAGAAGCCGCAGGATTTGGCCGGCGGTATAATCGCGACCGAGTTGGTTAATGTGACCAGGAAATATTTTGCGGAAAAGAAAATAGACGTTAAGGTCGAATTCAGCTGGGGTGCTACCGAGGTCAAGGCCCGCCTGGTGGATGCGGTGGTAGAACTTACCGAGACCGGGGAGTCACTTGCAGCAAATAACCTGCGGATAATCGATACGATAATAATCTCCACGACGAGATTTATCGCAAATAAAAAGGCCTGGCAGGACAAATTCAAACGGGAGAAGATAGAGAATATTGCGATACTGCTTAACGCAGCTATCGAGGCCCGCAGCAAAGTCGGCCTGAAAATGAACGTAAAAAAGGGCGATTTGGATGATGTTTTAAAAGTGTTGCCCGCCGAGAAAAGCCCGACTATTTCGAGCTTAGCAGATTCTGATTACGTTGCGATAGAAGTTATTCTCGACGATAAGGTTGAGCGGTCGCTGGTTCCTGCCTTGAAACGGGCAGGCGCATCAGGGATAATTACTTATCCACTAAATAAGGTTATACACTGATAATTTATTGTTCATAGTTCATTGTTCATTGTTCGTTGTTCATCGATGAACTATGAACTAAAAACGATGAACGAAAAGGAGTTTTCAATATTTTGGAGAGCGAATAATGATAAGATTATTGAACCATAAGTTAGCATTATTTACTCTTGGATTATTGATATTAGCAAGCCCTTCCTGTAAGCCGGGTGATGCGGGCAGGGGCGGCAGCGTCCGGCATAGCCAGGTTTCTAAACCGATAATTGTTGAGACAGAACAGCCGGGGCCGGAAGCGGAAAAGGCAGATAAGCCGCAAACAGAACCAGCCGGCCGGGAGCAGGGAGAAGAGAAATCAGCGGAACCGCCTCTTATTGAAGCTGTTAATGAGCCGCCAAATGTAGTTGCGAAAATAGGCGGTTACGTCATCACAAAGCAGGAAGTTGAGGAAAGACTGATGGCGGAGCTTCAGCCCGGGGACTATGAGTGGGAAAACGAAGAAATCCAGGCGGTGGATGCCAAAACGATTCTTTTGGAAATGATAGCGGAGAAAGCAATGATAATGGAGGCCCGTAAGCAAAACCTGATGGAACGTGGGACGATACGCGGGCCGATTAAGGAATCAGAGGAACGGAAACTGGTGGGAATGCTTTTGCAGGGACATCTTCAAGGTAAGATAAATGTTTCAGATTCAGAAATAGAGGAAAGGTTAAAAGCCAATCCCAAGCTCGACCGAAACCGTGCGAAGGCAATGCTCGAAAGGGAGCAGGCAGGGAAACTAATAAGCCAGTATTACGACGAGCTGTTAACAAAGTATAACGGGCAAAAGCTGAGGGCTAATTTCCCAAAAGCAGCCGAAATTCACCAGAGACTTTTGCTCAATCCCAAAGAGCCCCGCAAAATGGCCTTTATTCGTAACAGCCAGGTAGAAAATGAATTGACGGAGGAAGAAAAGAACATCGTTCTTGCGAAATATGATGATGGAGAAGTTACATTGAAGGAATGGTTCGATGCTCTGTGTGAACTCTCTCCGCCATCGCGGCCGAGGGATATGCATAAGCCCGAGGCTATTGAACAATTGCTGGACAGAGTGCTGAGTAAGGATATCTTTGTCACTGAGGCCAGGCGGCTGGGGCTCGACAAGGACGAAAATTTTATCAGGCAAATAAAACAAGAGGAAGACACGAGACTGCTGAGCGAAGTCAGAAATGAAAAGGCCAGGGACGTAAATGTTCCCACAGATGAAGAGCAGATACTTGCGTACTTTAATGAGAACAAGGAGCTTTTCGGGACAAGCAGGTCAGTTAAGATTGACCAGATTTGGTGCCAGGACCTTAAAACAGCACAGGAAGTAAAAACCGAGCTGGACAGCGGCAGGGATTTTGAGTCGGTTAAGGAACAACGCTCTTTAGAGCCGAAAAGGAAACCATTTAACAGCTATCCAAGAAATGAAGGGATGTTTTTCGAGGATTTATGGAAAGGTGAGCCGAACGAAATAGTAGGGCCTATAAAAGGTTTTTATCGAGATGGATTCAAGTGGCGAGTTGTTAAAATACTGGAAAAGAAGCCCGGACAGCTGAAAGAATATTCCGACAATATGAAAAATAATGTTAAGTGGAGAATGGAGAGCGAGCAAAGCAATGCCGCTCTGGACAGGTTTAAAAAAGAGCTGCTGGAAAAATATCCGTACGAAATTTATGCCGATAGAATCAAGGACATCGACCCGCTGAATATACCATAGGAATTAAAAGCGGCATTACCGACGAAGTAAACAGCCATAATTACTGCTGATATAAAGACGTATTTACCTGCCTTTTTATCTCAACTGATTTGTTTTAACGCAAATAAAATTGGTTTTGCAACGGGTTTTATACATTTTTGGCGCGGAGTAAGACAAGTTGTACTAAAGAAGGGCTGCTGTAAGCCCTTTTGTGGTGAGTTAATCGAATAACAGGGGGGCGAAGAATTTTGTTGCAAAGTGGTGTTTATAGAATAGTATTTAGGAAATAGAATTCAGGCAAACGGTTTAAAATGATATTTACACTGCATAGATATATATTTCGTGAGCTTTTCAAGGTTTTCGTTCTGGCGGCGGTGGCCCTGACACTTATTTTGAGCTTGGGCAGTGTCTTGCGTCCCGTGCAGGAATATGGCGTAGGACCTCGGCAGGTGGTGCATCTGATAGGTTATTTTCTGCCGATAGCGCTGACATTCGTGTTACCTATGGCGGCCTTATTTGCCGGTGCTCTGGTTTATGGTCGATTCGCAAGCGATAATGAGCTCGATGCCTGCAGGGCGAGTGGAATCTCGCTGCTGACGCTGATATATCCGGGATTGGTTCTGGCGACAATAATTGCAATTGCAAACCTGATTTTAAGTTTTCATGTGATGCCGGTCTTTGTGCATCGTGCCGAAAAATCTCTCAAGGCCGATGCCAAACAGATACTCTTTCGCAATATAAATCGAAGGGGATATTATAAACTGCCGCCTGACAACGAGTATATAATTTATGCCGACCGGGCCGACCAGGAAAACAACACGCTTTTAGGAGTAGTAGTGGCAGAGGCGAAAGCCGATAGGATAAAAAAGATAATCACCGCCGAAAGAGCCCAGTTGAAATTCAGCGCGGATGAGAAATACGATGAAGTCCAACAAGTCCAGGTAATCGTGCATAACACATACCAGGTGGGTCCTGATGAAGAAGACGGGGTCTCCTTCGAATGGGGGTCATTCACGGCTGATTTCGGCTCTCTGTTAGGCGACGATATAAAGTTCAAGAAGATTGTTGAGATGAAAAGAATACAGCAAGACCTGATGCGATTTTATCCAATTGCAAAACTGGCTCGCCAGACCTATGCACAATTTATCACTGAACTATTAGCGCAGGATATTGCGACCAAAATGGCTGAAGATGCCAACAGCTTCTATAAACTTCACAGCGGTGAGAAGCTCATCGAATTCACCGCAGGCAGTGTCGTACCAGACGAGAAAAAAGTTCAGCTGTCCGGAGAAGTTGTGGTGGTTGAGTACGATGTAGTCAGTAAAGAGCGTTTGTGCACCCTTCGTTCCACGAGGGCCTTGCTGGCTATCGAGGGCGATGAGCTTGCGCCGACTTTGACGATGGACATGTACAATCCCACGTTGGAGCGTGCGGACGGCTCAGAGGATTTAAAGATGCGGCATGTCATTCGCGGCCTGATTCCGCCCGAGGCGGTCAGAAGCAGGTTCAGGACAGGTGATGTTCTTGATGATATCAGACCCGAGGCGGTATCATCGGCGCTGGACGGAAAGCAGGGGCCGGAGCTGGCAGCTCTTGAAAGTAAGCTTCAAAGGGAAATACGGAAAACGCTGGCTGATATAGAAGGGGAGATACATTCCCGGCTGGTCTTCGGGATAGGATGTATCTCGATGATACTGATTGGCATCGGCCTGGGAATTATCCAAAAGGGGGGGCATTTGCTGAGCGCTTTCGGCGCAAGCTGCGTGCCTGCGGGGGGATTAATAGTGTGCATAATGAGCGGCAAGCATATTACCGAAAACCTCGGTTCGCAAAGCATTTCCGGCATAGTTGTAATGTGGGCGGGATTGGTGCTGCTGTCTCTGTTGGCTGTAGCAATATACCACAGACTGCTGAAATACTGAGTTGGTAAAATCGTTGAAAAAAGAAGTAAGATGCTCAAACTGACCGACTCGCCGTGCCGGCGCCCGTCGCAGCAGGGGGTCAGTTTGAAAACGCAAAAATCGAAGTGTAATCCGCCTTCGTTAATAATATGGCGGACAAGAATGCGATCCGCCGTCGCATAAAGCTACGGCGGACAAGAATTGTCGAATCCGGCAGAAATAGTGCCGGATGACCGATTAATATGAAAACACTGGACCGATATATCGCAAAGAATTTCCTGATTGGCTATGCAATTTCTTTTTTTGTTTTGCTGGGTCTGCGCATAATTATTGATTTGTTCGTGAACCTTGACGAATTTGCGGAGCATGCCGACCTTGGTACCCTGGCTGTTATTAAAAACATATTTATTTTTTATGGTCTGAACAGCACCGTTTACTTTCGCGATTTTGCGGGAATGATAATAGTAGTAGCGGCGGCTTTTTCCGTAGGCAAGATGGTTCGCTCCAATGAGCTGGTTGCCGTGATGGCTTCAGGTGTCAGTCTAAAGCGAGTGATTGTGCCGATAATTTTTCTTGCATTGTTGCTGACAGGTGTGCTTGTTATTGACCAGGAGTTTTTAATCCCTGCGTTCAGCAGCAAGCTCGTTCGCAGCCAGGACGATATACCCGGCGAGGAGACGTATGATGTATGGTTTATGAGCGACAATAAAGATTCACTAATTTGCTCTCAAAAATTTGACGTTGAAACATCAACACTATATCATCCAACCATCATCACACGGCAGAGGAAAACTGGTTCTTCCATATATGAAGTAACAGGGCTTATAACCGCTGATAAGCAGGTTTATAATCCCGAGACGAAGAAGTGGGATTTGATTAACGGTCGAGCTATTGAAAAAGGAGCCAGAAAGGGCGCCCAGCCGATTGATTCATACACCAGCAATATTACGCCGAAAGATTTGCCCGTCAGACGCCAGTCCGAGCACAAAAATCTGTTAGGTTGGCGACAATTGACATCTCTTGTGAAGCAGGCGGCACAGGGGGCAAAAATCACAGACCGGCGTCAGCTTTTCAGCGAGAAGCACTTTCGTGTTACCGAGCCGATTATCAACCTTGCAATGCTGATGCTATGCCTGCCGATTTTGGTTTGCCGCGACCCGAAGTCGATGAAGTCGGCAGTTATGATTAGCTTTGGTTTGGTGGGAGTGTGTTTTATTGCGGCCTTTATTTGTAAAATGTTTTCTCCGGAGGCCAATAGCTTTTATGGAATCGGCTTTTGGGCGTGGATGCCTGTCTTTATTTTCCTGCCGATAGCTTTTATCGAACTGGATTCAATGAAAACGTAAGCTCGTTGCCAGTTGCTTGTTACCCGTGGCTCGATTTATAATCCAGATGGTTTGTACTCTTCGGCTTTGTGTCTGACTATTTTTCCTTCAACCATATAAATAACATCCTCGGCTATATTAGTAGCATAGTCAGCAATTCGTTCGAGATGTCGTGAGGCGGAAAGCAGGTGTATTAGGGTTTCCATTTGCTCCGGATTGGCTCGAATACTATTCTGCACGATATCAAACATCTTACGATTCATAGCATCAACTTCATCGTCAGCAATACATACCTGTTGCGCAAGGCGAGAGTCCATATTTACCAGCGCATCGAGACTTTTTCTGAGCATTGACTGGGTTTTTTCAGTCATTGCCTCTAAATCAAATGGGATATTGATGTTCTTCTGTTTAGCGAGAAATTCGCCGCGCTCAGCAAGATTAACAGCTAAATCACCGATTCTTTCGAGGTCGTTGTTTATTTTCATGGCGGTGATAATAAAACGCAAATCGATAGCTACGGGCTGGTATAAAGCCAGTATTTTCAGGCACTCTTCTTCCACCTCAACCTCCATATGGTCAATTTCTATATCAGCTTCGATGATTTTTTTTGCCAGGTCTGCGTCACTTTTTTTGATTGACTCTATCGCCTGCTGGAATCGCTCCTGGACAACATCGCAGAGAGACAGCAGCATCTTTTTTAGTTTTTCGATTTCCCTTTTCATATGAACCGTCATAATACCTATCCTTTCTTACCCGAATCGTCCCGTAATGTAATCTTCGGTTTTTTTCTCTTTCGGTTTTGTAAATAGCTGTTTAGTAGGCGCAACCTCTATGAGATATCCTTCATACAAGAAAGCAGTTAAATGAGATATTCGAGCGGCCTGCTGCATATTATGTGTTACAATCACAATGGTATAGTCCGTGCTTAGTTTGTCGATAAGGTCTTCTATTTTAGCAGTTGATTGTGGGTCGAGTGCCGAAGCCGGCTCATCCATCAAAAGTATCTCTGGCTCAACCGCTAATGCTCTGGCAATGCAGAGTCTTTGCTGCTGACCACCTGAAAGCTCCATAGCATTTTTATCAAGACGGTCTTTTACTTCGTCCCACAGCGCCGCCCGAATAAGACTTTTTTCTACGATTTCGGCAAGTTCTTTGTGATTTTTGAAGCCGTGAATTCGCGGACCATAGGCCACGTTTTCAAATATAGATTTTGGAAATGGGTTGGATTTCTGAAAGACCATTCCAACCTTCTTTCGTAGTTTTACGACATCAATTCCGTTTTGATATATGTTGTTTCCGTCTATTATGACCATTCCTTCGGTTTGGGCTTTGGCAATGGCATCATTCATCCGGTTCAGCGTCCGAAGAAAGGTTGATTTGCCACATCCCGAAGGTCCAATCAAGGCGGTAACCTGACAATCGGGTATATCCATTGTAATACCGAACAAAGCCTGTACACTGCCGTAATAGAAGTTCAGGTCCCTAACCTGTATCTTGAAACGAGAGGCATCAGGATGTTTGTTTTCTACCATCGATACTTTTTCCTTATGTGAATTCTCAGCAGTATCGCTGCAAGATTAACTCCGAGCACCAATATCAAAAGCACAAGTGCTGTTGCGTATGCCATAGGCCTGACCTTATCTGCATCCGGGTGCTGTGTTGCCAGGATATAAAGATGATATGGCAGTGCCATAACCTGATCGAAAACAGACTTAGGCAATTTTGGCAAGTAGAAGGCAGCAACCGTCAATAAAATAGGTGCAGTTTCCCCTGCCGCTCGCCCAACTCCCAGGATTGAGCCGGTCAGCATTCCAGAAATCGAATAGGGCAGCACATTTTTATATATAGTTTGCCATTTTGTAGCACCAAGAGCCAAGCTGCCTTCTCTTAGAGACTGAGGAACAGCTCTAAGCGCCTCTTCGCCGGAGACGATAATAATCGGCAGAACCATGCAGGCCAAGGTCAGACATCCAGCTATTAAAGAAGCACCAAAACCCAGAAATATTACAAATAGCCCTAACCCAAAGAGTCCAAAAACTATCGATGGGACACCGGCTAAGGTTATGATTGCAAGTCTTATAGTTTTGGTAAATCTTGAGGGCTTTGCGTATTCTGACAGATAAATTGCAGTTGCTATGCCCAGAGGAAATGCAACAATCATAGTGCCCACAACCAAGTAGAAGGTTCCTACAATGGCCGGTAAAATACCCCCCTCAGCTCCACTATTTCTCGGCATTGTCGTAAGAAATTCCCAGTTTATTACAGGTAAGCCGTTGTAAATAATCTTAAAAACTATTGATGCAATTACGAAAACGATGAAATAGGTTATTATTCGTATTAACCAGTAAACTGTTTGTTGCGATGCTGTTGTTCGCATTATGCGACCCTGTATTTTTTAAGAACCTTTTGAGCAACCACATTTAATCCGAATGTTGCAAGCAATAGAACAATTCCGACACAAAACAAAGCTCTGTAGTGCACACTTCCGAAAGCAACTTCACCCATTTCAGCCGCTATTGTAGCGGTCATTGTTCGCACGGAATCAAAAGGCCAGGCGGTTATTAGAGCGGCATTTCCAGTGACCATCATAACTGCCATAGTTTCTCCGATGACTCTGCCTATACCGAGCATTATTGCAGCAGTTATGCCGGGGAGTGCTGCCGGCACGGTAACTTTCCAGATAGTCTGCATTTTACTTGCGCCCAGCGCCAATGAGGCCTCTTTGTATGATGTAGGAACGCTTCTTATAGCGTCCTCAGAAATAGAAATTACTGTTGGTATTGCCATTATCGCCAGCAAAATTCCTCCAGCCAGAGCAGTTAATCCTGAGGAAAGCCGAAAACAGGCCTTGATTAGCGGCACTAAGACGACAAAGCCAAAAAAGCCGATAACAACAGATGGAATTCCGGCCAGTATCTCTATAAACGGCTTTAGAATTTCTCGTTCTAATGGTTTTGCCAGTTCTGATATATATACTGAGGCACCAATACCAAATGGAACCATTAGCAAAGCAGCAAGACAAGTGACCAGAAGTGAGCCGGTTATCAGCGGCAGAATGCCGAATGATTCTTTTTGGAAAGAAACCGGCATCCAACGGGTACTTAGAAGCTCTTTTAAGCCGGGTTCAACAACGAAAGGGCCGGCTTCTTTGCCCAGGAAAACAAAAATACTTATTACAATCAAAATAGTCGTTGAAG
>CAZBWE010000057.1:0-14752 GCA_964495465.1 uncultured Pirellulales bacterium | reverse complement strand
ATACCGGTGCTCAACGGCGATTCGCCCTCGATGTTGCCGTGATACTCATTCTCCCTTTCCAGGGTCTCGATTATCTCCATCGGGTCCGGCAGAGCATGCCTGCCATTAAGAACGGAATGGAAAGGCCCAGCAATCTTGCTCTCGACATCCTCCATATATCTGCCTTTGAGATAAGACTTGCCGAACTTTCTCATATTCCTTAACGCTCCGGACAAATCGAAGTGTTTCAATGACAACTTGATATCTCTTCTTGAATTCCTCCGATTCATATGGTTTACATAAAGCAGCCAATCTACAATCGGGTCCCTTATCATCTCGAGGTCCTGCTCTTCCAGCCGTTCGATTATAAAATTAGTATAGGGGTCGTGATGTCTCATATAAATTTCCCCTATATAAAGGACAAGGGGAAACCGCTCGATATTTTGCAGCCCGATCTGTTCATACTTCGATACAGTATCCTTGCCCCACTGTATCAGCTTATTCGTTTTTGCGCCCGTTTCTATAACTTTCTGCAATCTGTTTAATTGCTGCTGCTTCAGCTCTGTAATCTGCCGTTTATCTTCGGCATAAGGCCTGAACCTCAGGGTTATGTCTTCCAACAAATCAGCCGCCTTTAGCGCTTTGAATAATATCTGCTGTATCTTCATAGCCCCCAGTGAGCCAACTTTTTGCGGCATAGGTATATCAAAATAATCGGTTTCCGAAGAAGGCCCGGCCACCGGCACCTCTTCGAAGCCCTCCCTGTCCATAAATTCTCTCAGCACTTCTTTATACTTTCCGAACCTGCAAGGCCCGCTTGTCGTCGGCAGCATAACAAGATAGTTGTCTTCAACATATTTTTTGCCCTTTTTTTCGGTCTCCTGAATCAGAAAGCTCAGCGCATCACCTACTACTCCCTTGAGCGGATGGCACACTTCGGAGCTGATATGTTTTCTCGCTATTTCGTAGCCCCTTTCCGTATTAGTAGGCAATACCATGCTCTCTATTCCGAAATACTTCAGCCCGACAGCCGCGACAACGCTGCCGTCGCCCATATAAGGAATCAGCCATATCTTTTTGTCGCTGTTGTCCATCTGATATCGTCTAAGCGCTATGCTTTCCGGCTTTAGTCCCTTCGGCTTTGTTTGGCTGACGACTCTCTCGTGTGCCTCTGTCCTTGTAACAAAGGGGGCGTTATTGGTCTGGGCGTCTGTTAATAATATAAGGACGGGCTTGCCTGCCGCCTGCTGAATCTTTTCTTCCTGATAAATCTTCAAGCTATCCGGGCCGCAGCCGAAATTCATCATCCTCACGGGGAACAGATTCGGATGATTGGCCACATATAAATTGGCCTGCAGAATCTTAACGCTCTGCACCCAAAACTCGTTTTCCGCAAATCTTTCTATGGAGATATCCTTAAATCTATGTTCCAGAAATACCTGCGGTATATAGTCCAGCCCCCTTATTTGAGAAAACATTGCACCTGAGTTCGAGCTCGCCTCCGGGTCGAGCAGGACATAATCCCTGCCTATGCCGACATATCCGACTCCGTCGGTCTCCTCGATTCTCTTTAAGAATCTGTTCCCCTCGTCGTAGATTTCTCTCTTAAATTCTTCCTCCGCCCGGTTTGCAAACCTTATGGAATTCCTCACTTCTTTTTCAGTGAACCCGAATCCCAGCCGGTCAAATTCTTGCCTGAGCGCCTGAACAAGAATCTCTTCATCGCCGAAATGCAAAATCGGATTTATCTGCCTGCTCTTATCGAGGGAAAGCACATCGTTTAATATATAGCCCTCCGTCTCCGTATAAATACAATACTTTAAATCCGGCGGCTCTTTCCTTCTCAACTCAATAAAACTCGGATTAAACATATATTCTATATCCGGGTGCTCATTCAACATTGCCGCATGCCCCGTAGCTATTTTCCGAGCTATGCAGAAATCCGTTCTTGAATTATCAACTCCTGTAGTCGCTATCTCTTTGTCGGTTTTGGGCGATACTACAGGCCGAAATCCCAGCTTATTGAATAAAGCGGCGCTCCAAATCCCTTTTTCTCCGAGCGTCGCAGTGCTTCTTTTAATCCCTATCGTTTTCAGGCCCGCCAAACCTTCAGATGCCTGCTCACCAAGTAATGAGCCAAATCTCCTAAAGTGTTTCTCATATATTTTATGGTATCTCTCGACGTAGTTCGTTTTCGGCTTTCTTATCGCCTCGGAATTCCCACGCGGACAGAAGCCCCCTGAAACTATCTCGTCATCTTCGATGGAAAACACCTCGAGTTGACAGTCTCTTATCCCGCAGGATTTTTCCTTAAACATCTCCCTACAGGAAACCTTTCGCTTCTTAAAAGGCATATCAACTACATCCCAGCCCCTGAACGCAGTCCCGCACGTTTTGCCCTGTGCTTCTAATGCTTTTATGTTTTCGATGATATCCAGCGCCTGACCCCACGCACCGAACATCTCCCTGTGAGGATAGGCTTCAATCTGCTTTCCTGTGACCTGGGCAAGTGCTGCAAGAAATGCCTTTCCCAAGGGCGGTCCTCCCTGTGCGGAGCATTTGTCTCCGACATTCTGCGAGCCGCCGACAAATTTGTAATAGTAACTCGCGGCTGTCCCCCTAAGTATCGCAGCAGCTATTTCCCTCCTGCTGAAGCCCTCTGCAATGAGCCGGTTCTCATCCATCTCCATAAAAACGCCGCACGTCGAATCGATGACAGGAACCCTCTCGGCATGCAAAGCTTCCTCCTGTAAAGAGCTTTCAACATCCAAATTTATAATATCAGCCATATTTTCGAGTGTCTGGCCGGAGCCCGCCTGGCAACTATAGTTCATCTTTGCCTGCTTTACAGTGCCGTCGGCTGCAAAGCTCGTGAACTTCATATCCTGCCCGCCTACCTCAAAAATTGTATCTATCTCCGGATTATTATGCTTGACACCGAGTGCATGACAGGTGATTTCGTCGGTTATTCTGTCTGTCCTCTCGATGCCTTTGCCGGTTAGCTCCTTGCTCTTTTTCTTGCTCAACAATATTTTCTCATACAGCTTTCTCGCTGAGCCGGTTGCTCCGACGCCTCTCACAATGACCCTGTCTTTGTGCCGGCTCAGATATCTTAAAACACGTTTCAGCGACTCTTCCGGCTGGCCGTGTGTCTTAATATACAGTTTATCAAGCAGCCGACCCGTCTTTAATTCAACCATAGCACCCTTTGTTGTCGTGCTGCCGCCGTCAATCCCCAATACGACTTCCGTCCCTTCTTTTATCTCTTCGCTTAACTGCTGTTGATTATCATCTACTTTATCAAGAAATTTGTGCAATGCCGGAGCAAACTGCCGCTTTTCCCGGCCGTACTCTGCAACCCTATCAAGCTGTTCCAGCTCGAAAATAAAGCTGTTGCTTTCTTCTGCCGCCTTCTGTGCTGCGCCTATGGCGGCTACGCTGCTATGATATTTCGGCCTTGATATGGAAATGCCCAGAAATTCCTCCAAGCTCTCTTTTATAATATCGTTCGCAAGGACGCCGCCTGTCGCTATCGCCCGGATGGACTTTTTGTCCCCGCTAAACTGCCTTGTCCCAAGAACATCTATTTTATAATTTCTCGCCACCGTCCTGAACAGCCCAGCTAAGTTGTCTTCTCTTTTTGCTCCCTCATTTTGTTTATGGATTAAATCGGATTGAATAACAACGCCACATCTTGCCAAGAATTTACTTGGCTCTGTTGATTTTACAGCTTCCTTTTCTGCTTTATCAAACATCTGCTCCAGTGTTGTTTGTAATTTGCGCCTGTTTCCTGCCCCGATTTCTTCCTGCTCTTGCGCGTTTGCTATATTTGTGTCGCTCTCCGGCTCGGGATTGGCAATTTCTCCTTCAAACAATCTTCTGCACTGCTTCTCTATTAATGTGCCGGAGCCGCCGCCACATTTGCTTCCCGTTCCCCATTCCTGAATAATGGCTTTACCGTTTATCATTTTCAGATTAAAAAAATACGAATCCTTTGCGCCTATATGAAAAACGTATTCCGCCCCCAGGCCAATCAGCTCCACCCCTTTCGGGATAGTAACGCTGTCATACTCATAAATTAGACCCTTTATTGCATCAGGGAAAAACTTCGCGCCGCTGCCTGTAAAGGCGGTGCTTTTGATATCATCCACATTGTATTTACTTGCTATGTCTCGCCACGCCTGCTTCACAGCGTCAATCGGGTCGGCAAAGTGCATTATTGGCTTCGGGCAGTAAACTATATTCCTATACCCATCGATAACCGCATAGTGCACAAAGCTGCTTCCCACATCGATTCCCACAAACAATCCTTCTTTCTTAAGGGGCTTTTCATTATCCATAAGCTATTTACATCCTCTATAGTCAATCTGCGCTTTTATATTACCTCGTATTCCTTTTTGCCCATACATTTCCGCGACTTGCTTTATTAAGAAACATTACCTCGAATTCTCTCTAACATCACAACTAAGTTTTTTTGCTCCGTTTCCCTCAGAGCAGCCATCACCCCCTTTACTTCTTCTGTGTAGAGGGGCTCGACCTGTGCGAGCAGTTTTCTACCCATACTAGTTAGTTTTATGATGTTAAACCTCCTGTCAGAAGGCGACGGCGTGCGCTCAACGAGACCTGCTCTTTCCATCCGGTCTATTAACGTAGTGATATTTGCTCGATTGACGAGCATCATCTTACTAAGGCGGGCCTGACTCAAGCCACCCTCCGCACCGCCTTGGTGTTTCAACAACATCATAAGGTTGAATTGGACGTCTGTCAGGCCAAACGGCTGGAAAAATTCGCCCGCCTTTTTCCTTAAGCGCGACGCTGTGTAATAAACATTGAGCAGCGCCTTGTGGCTCAATAGTGATATGGGTTTTACAAGTCCTAACTCACATTCAAGAGACATTTTAAGCTCCACGCAATAATTATACGCTGTTTATATGTATATTGTTATGATGTTAACTAATCTGTCAATAAAATAATCCGCTCAAATCGTAATATTTTCCCCCACCTTCTTGCCGCGAAAGGCCTTTTAGTCCTGATAACCCCGACACTTTTTTTGTGGAAAACCTGTTAAGAAATGTGTTAACTCTACCTACATTTAACACACGAGTGCCACCCTATAAGATATTTGTTAGATTCCGTGAAAAATTCAACTTTAAACCCAACCCGCTATCCACAACCTGCTTTCATAATTGGCTGGTTCTATCTCCTTAATCCACAATAAATTAGATATTCTCTTTGCTGATAACCTCACAATTTTTACTAACATATGAATAATACTACTATCTTTTTTCTAATTTATAATAGTAATCATTCGAAACCAAAAGCCCGTAAGGACATAATTTGCGTAAAGTTTACCGACTATGAAAAGAACGAACTTTTTAATAAAATTGTTGTAAATTTTTGCATTGCAGTGTAAACTAAAATCGTATTGTTCGGGTATAAACTCAATGCCATACCCCCTATTTTATATTAGACTTTAGAGGGATATTATGAAAGCTAATTTTAACAGAACTGCTCTTGCCGAAGCTCTTGGACTACTCACGTCTGTGGTTCCCAGTAGGACGCCAAAGCCAATCTTGCGTTGTGTTAATATCAATGCTGATGACAAAGGAGTGAGGGTCTGCGCAACGGACTTAGAGGTCGGCATCAATTTACTTGTATCGGAAGTTCAGGTCGAACAGCCGGGAGAAGCTATCGTGCCCGCGGACAGTCTTTTTGCGATCGTGCGTGAAAGCATTGATGACGTTTTATCATTCAAGGCAGAAGAAGGAATATGTGAAATAAAAGGAGCAGATAGTCAATTTAAAATCTACAGCCAAGAGCCGGGGCAGTATCCATCAGTCCCTGAATTCAGCAACGACGCCGATATGGAAATTAAATTGGATGAACTGCAGGAGGGTGTTGAGCAGTGCCTTTTTGCCACAGCCAAGGAAAGTAGCCGTTATGCAATCAATGGGGTTCTGTGGGAAGTAAAAGGCAAAAAGTTATCGCTTGTCGCCACGGATGGTAGAAGGCTTGCCCGTTGCAGGGTTAATTTAGCTGCGGCACCAGGCAAAAAAGCAGAAGGAGTTAAGGTGATTATGCCGGCTAAAACAATGTCCCTGCTGGACAAAATAGGAGGCGGCGAAAAGGAGACCGTCGCCGTTAAGTTTGTGGGCAATCAGGTGTTAATAAAATGCGCTAATGTTGTTGTAAGCTCGAACCTTGTCGAAGGAAACTTCCCGAAATATGAGGATATTATACCGACGGATAATGACAAAAAACTTAAATTGCCGACAGAGGCAACTTTAAGCGCTGTTCGTCGGGCGGCGCTATTAACGAGCGAAGAGTCAAGGGGCATCAAGCTTTCGATAGGAAAAGGAAAGCTTGTGTTCTCCGGCAGGGCGCCCGAGACCGGCGATGCACAGGTAGATATGGTAATAGATTATAGGGATGAGCCGCTGGAGATTGGCTTTAATCCGCAGTTTTTAACAGACGTCCTTAGGGTTATAAAAACTCCTGATTTTGAATTTGACCTGGGACAGCCGGATAGGCCAGGCCTAATAAAAAGCGGGGCGAGCTTTTTGTATGTTTTGATGCCCATAAACCTCGGTTAGGGTCTATATAAACGCAGAAGTGCTTTTTATAAATAACTCAAAAGATATATGAATCGAAGTGAATGGCAGCATAGCGTTGCTAACGGCCGGATAAGAAGAAAAGCAAACCAAGCCGTCAAGTTAGACAGCGCCATCGAAGAGCTTGTCAACAGCCGGATTTCGCCGCAACAGAAAATATTTGACTCGGTAAGCGGGCTTTGGAATAGTCTGTTGCCGGCGGAGCTGGAACGACATTGCAAAATCGATGATATTTCAGAAGGCATATTGAAAGCGAGGGTGGATTCGCCGCCGTATATGCATGAGTTGCGATTATGCAGCGCAGAGCTGCTTGAGGTGCTGCAAAAGCGATGCCCGCGGGCGCGAATAAAAATGATTAAAATCTTTCTTGCTTGAGTCATATTTTGCGATGTGAGAACGAGGGAAATTTACAACAGTTTAGAATTAGGCAGAGACGATATATATAGTAAGCTGAGGTCGATTATGAAAGACCATAAATACGATGCAAGTAACATAAAAATACTCGGTGGAACGGAAGCTGTTCGCAAGCGGCCGGAGATGTATATAGGCGACCGCGGAAGTGGGGGACTGCACCATTTGGTTTATGAAGTGTTGGACAACTCCATCGACGAGGCATTAGCCGGATTCTGTGACAGCATAATCGTGTGCATTCAGCCCGATGGAAGTTGTTATGTGGAAGATAATGGACGTGGTATTCCGGTCGAAGCACACAAAGACGCCAAGGTCAGCGCGTTGGAGGTTGTTCTTACTAAATTGCACGCAGGCGGGAAGTTCGATAGAAAAAGTTATAAGGTTGCCGGCGGGCTGCATGGCGTAGGAGTTAGTGTGGTCAATGCGCTGAGTGAATGGCTCGAAGCCGATGTATATCGGGACGGAAAGCATTATCATTTCGAGTGTGCCAGGGGCGTCGGGAAGGGGCGGGTTAAAGAAGTCGGGCCCACAAAGAAACAAGGCGCAAAAATAACATTCAAGCCCGACGAAGAGATTTTCGGAGATGCGGAGGTTGAATACGATACGCTTTTGAAAAGAATTCGGGAGCTTGCCTATTTGAATGCAGGGCTGAAGATAACATTCAAAGACGACAGGGCAAAGAAGAAAGAGGTATTCAAATTTGACGAGGGAATTAAGGCCTTCATCAGGCATCTTAACGAGGGCAAGAATATGCTGCATCGTGATGTTATCTATTTCGCAAAAGAAGATACAAAGGCGATGATAAGTTGCGAGGTTGCGATGCAATATAACGATGGTTATACGGAGAATGTGCTTGTTTATGCAAACAACATTCGCAATATCGATGGCGGCACCCACCTGTCCGGATACAGAACTGCTCTGACCCGCACAATGAACCATTATGCCCGCAGCAACAATCTCGTTAAGAACGGCCAGGCGCCGGGCGGCGATGACCTGAGAGAGGGATTAACGGCGGTTGTGGCCGTCAAGCTTGCCGAGCCGCACTTTGAAGCCCAGACAAAGGTTCGGCTGACTAATCCGGAAGTTGGCAGCTTCGTTGAGACTACCGTTAATGAGCGGTTAGGCCAGTTTTTGGAAGAGAACCCCGCGGAGGCAAGGCGTATCTTAAACAAGGCCATCCAGGCCGCCGCCGCCAGAGAAGCGGCGCGCAAAGCGCGTGAATTAACCAGACGCAAGGGGGCACTCAGTTCTTCTAATCTTCCAGGGAAATTGTGGGACTGTGCGAGCAAGGAAAAATCAGCTACGGAAATATTCATCGTTGAAGGTGATTCCGCCGGCGGCTCGGCGAAGTCAGGCCGCGACAGAAATATTCAGGCAATCCTGCCGTTAAAAGGAAAAATCCTTAATGTCGAAAAGTCACGCCTGGAAAAGATGCTTGCGCACGAAGAAATCAGAACCATAATAAGTGCCCTTGGGACAGGCATCGGCACCGATGAGTTCGACTTGAGCAAATGTAGATATGGCAAAGTAATACTGATGACAGACGCTGATATAGACGGCGCACATATAAGAACGCTGCTGTTGACTTTTTTCTTTAGACAGATGCAGGCATTGTTCACTAATGATTTGATTTATATTGCTCAGCCGCCGTTATATGAGATTAAGGTAAAGGGCCAGAAAAAATCCGAGTATATTTTAAGTGAAAGCTGGATGCATAAGCGGATGACTGCCCGCGGCCTGGAGGGGACTGAGCTGGCGATCAGGGATGGTAAAAAAGACCGTAAGGGCAAAAAGAGTTCAAATGACGAGACATCCGGTTCCGCTGTAGCTCGCAAAATTTCAGGAAATGAGCTCGTTGAGCTTGTGAAGATTCTTTCCGAAGCCGAACGTATCATAGCGGTTTTAAATAGGCGGGGCATCAACTTCACCGGATTTGTCGGGAGTTATTATGGCGCCGAAGAACTCCCGTGCTTCCGTATCTGTGTCGAGGGGCAGGAGGAATTTTACTATAAAATGGATGATTATGAAAAAAGGCTTGATGAGCTAAAAAAGAGAACAAAGGACCTGTCTAAAGGCGGGGAGGAAGAGTCGATTGTAGCCGAGGAGCTTCACGAGGTAAGCAGAACTAACCAGATAAATGAAAAGCTGAAAAAAACCTGGCGGCTGGATTTGAGAGATTTCCTGCTGAAGCCGGAGAAAACTGTTTCCGGGGAGGCAGTCGCAACGAAATTCCAGCTCGTAAACGGCCAGGATAAATATGACGTTGCATCACTGGGCGATATCTGCTCAGCTGTCCGACAAATTGGCGGCAAGGGAGTTGAAATAAAACGCTTTAAGGGCTTAGGAGAGATGAATGCAGACCAGTTGTGGGAAACGACTATGAATCCGCAGACAAGAACCCTGCTTAAGGTTGCGGTAGAAGACGCGGGAGAAGCTGACAGGCTCTTTAGCATCTTGATGGGCGATGATGTGGAAAAACGACGGTCCTTTATTCAGGACCACGCGCTTGAAGTGCAAAACCTTGACGTTTAACCCTGGCTTTTGTGTTTCTCGCATTATGTGTTGTTGGCGGCGGCTCATCGGCGGCATATTAAGTGGACGATGGGGATAGAGGCTGTTATAATCAGTTTGAGTCAGTTAATAAAAAACGATTTGCATACATTGTGTTGTTCTTGAATGTAATATGCACGATGTGTAATGTAAGCATAAGGATTTGGCCCCGTTAGAAATTATACTCCTTGGAATAAGTAATATGTGGGGCCATAACGGGGCAAATAGAAAAGGGAAGTTTTCTAACGGGGTTGATTTGTGCAAACACTCTTGGATTATTTCAGCAGGGTAGCGGAGAATAATGAGTGGTGGGCTGTTGCCATCGAGTTGTTTTTTATCGGCCTGATAATCTATTGGGTTGTGGACTTTCTGGAGGGGACACGTGGTGAGAGGTTGTTCCGGGGCGTGATATTCATTCTTGTTGCGGGCGCTCTTGTCTTGAATTTGATTGCTGAGCGGCTTGAGTTTCCCCGGCTTCAGTATCTTTATAAAGGTTTCCTTATAGCTGTTTTGATTGTTGCCGTGGCCGCTTTTCAGCCTGAGATACGAAGAGCACTTATACGCATAGGCCAGCCGAGATTTTTAACCGGCTCATCGCAGCAGTTAGCAAGAATTGTGGAGGAGATAGCCACCTCTGTAACAGACCTTTCCCAGACGAGAACCGGTGCGATTATTGTTATTGAAAGAAGGGTGGCGCTGGGAGAATTTATAGAAACCGGCGTTCGTATCGACGCAAGAGTTACAGCGGAGTTGCTAAAGACCATTTTTTACCCCGGCGCTGCCCTTCATGATATGGCTGTTATAGTGCGCGGCGACAGGATTGTCGCCGCCAGTGTGCAGCTGCCGTTGGCTGAGGCTGGCAGCGTGGACGGAGTTGAGCTTGGCTCCCGCCACCGCGCTGCTATAGGCATAACCTCAGGTTCAGATGCGACATGCCTGGTTGTAAGTGAGGAGACGGGCACGGTTTCACTTGCTAAAAATGGAATACTTATACGAAATATAGATGATTCCCAGCTGAGAAAACATCTGGCGAAGGCGCTTTCATAAGCTATTTAAAATGGCGATAAAATTCAAATATCGTAAGATTGCTATAGTGACGCTCATAACGGTCTTGATATGGGTCTGGGCGGACCTGGCGATGGATGAGACGTTGCCTGATAAGCCCGCTGTTGTTGTTGTGGATGAATCTGCAAATATAAAGCATTGGGTAAGCTTCCATCAGGCCTCCACAGCCGACATCAGGGTAACTCTTTCCGGGCCCCATACGGCGATTGCAGGGATAGATAAAAGATTAAAGGAGGGAGACAGGCTGGAATTTATTTTTGATGCCGCGCAGGAAGGAATGAGTGAGCCGCGCAGTTATACCTTGAACTTGCTGCCGTTCCTTCAAAAAAGCAAGCAGTTGAAACAACTCAGCCTGAAGGTTAAATCCTGTGAGCCGGAAACGCTCGACGTTCAGGTTGTTAAGCTTGTCAAAAAGCAGCTGACAGTCGAATGCTTTGACGAAGACAGAATGTCTCTCAAGGCCGAAAGTATCGAGCCGGAAAAGGTTGATATGCTTGTGCCTGATGAGGGCTGGGAAGGGGAAAAACTCGTGGCGAAAGTCCAGCTGACTCGCAGAGAAATCAACCAGGCAAGATTTTCACCTGTTGCAAAATCTCCTTTCATCGAGTTGAC
This sequence comes from uncultured Pirellulales bacterium, assembly GCA_964495465.1. Taxonomy (GTDB): domain Bacteria; phylum Planctomycetota; class Phycisphaerae; order Sedimentisphaerales; family Anaerobacaceae; genus CAZBWE01. Next base: position 3,524 of record CAZBWE010000057.1, on the reverse strand, counting down.
CGCCGGCAAACACAGAGATGCATCAACAGTCGTGAAAATCAAGATGCCGCCTGCTGAAGATACGCTCGAAAATTATACTATTACGACGGCAACGTTGGGATTTTTATTGAGCGAGAATCTCCAGGGTAAGTATGAAGTGCAGATAACCAATCTGAATGAAGTGATAAGCAATATTGCAATAAGGGCCACTTCGGAAGCGAAGCAGGCATACGAGAGTATGCGGTATCAGGTTACATTGGACATAGATGATGAGGATGTTAAATCGGAAGAGTCACGAAGGGAAGTTATGTATAATTTCCCCAAAGAGTTCGTCCGAAAAGATGAGATAGAGCTTAACCAGCCCCACGCGCAGGCCAGATTCAGACTTGTGCTTATTCCGGCTGCGCCTCCGTAGGATGCAGGACACTGAAAAAAGATATTACTGCTTCAACTGTCATCCACAGGGCTAGGGCAAAGATTCCTGCACCTATTGCAGCAAGAAGCCAGTTGCCTTTATTTATAAAAATCATTTCGTATTTGACCATAGCCCAGTTTGTAATGACCAGCATAATCAAACACGGCACCGCGCTTACGATAAACCTGAATCCTCCCTTTCGTTTCATGTATAGCGTTATAAGCAGCAAAGCCAAAGCTGCGAGCAGTTGGTTTGCGATTCCAAATAACGGCCAAAGCACCATCGCACCTTTGCCGCTGGCGCCCGTGGCGAAGGCCAATGCTGCTGCGGCAAGGACGGCTATACTGGTAGCTATCCATCTATTGGCAAGAAACGGGACCCGCAAATCGCTGACGAGTTCACCTATCACATAACGCTGGATTCGAACGGATGTATCTAAGGTTGTGCCGGCAAATGATGCAATAAAAACGCCCATCAGTGTAATTCCAGCAGTCTCCGGTAACCCAAGCGTGCCCATCATATTTGCGGCACCTTTAATCACAGGAGCTATTTTGTCAGTAAGCCCTTTATCCCCTATCCACGAGCTGTAGTAGTGTTGCCAGGCGGCTTGTCCGGTCAGGGTTGTTCCGTCTCCAAGCTTCAACGACATCCCAATGCCTGCTGCAACGCAGATAATAACCAGCACAGCCAGTGTGCCCTCAAGCAGCATAGAGCCGTATCCGACGAATTGGCAGTCCGGCTCTTTTGATATCTGTTTTGCAGTTGTGCCGGAGGCAACCAGCGAATGAAAGCCGCTTATAGCACCGCAGGCAATTATGACAAACAGAAACGGCCATATTGGCAGTGCGTTTGCAGGCAGAGAGTGATTGATAGCGGGCGCCACGAGGGGCAGATTTCCGGATATTGATGCTACCGCCGCACCGCCGGCCAGAAGGGCCATAGCGATAAATAGCTGCCAGGCGTTAATGTAATCTCTTGGTTGAAGAAGTATTGTGACCGGCAATGTTGATGCCACCCAGGCATAGATAAGCAGAATAATTGTCCACACCCCGCTTGCCGGCATTGACCATATGCTTGAAATACTGAGTAGGCCCGGCCAATTATGTTCCAGGTATGCACTGAGCGCAATGCAGGCATACATACCGGCTACGGCAATAGCTGTAGCGACCGGTACGCTGGCCCCTTTTTTGTAAACCGCATAGCCAAGTGCAACAGCTATCGGGATCTGCAGCCATACGGCGAAGATGGAGCTGGGGAAGCTGGTAAATACTGTGGCAATCACTACGCCGAAGACAGCTATGACAATCAGCAGGCTCAAAAATACGACGGCGAAAAATATAAATCGCACGCGCATATTGATATATTTTGCCGCTGCTTCCGACAAGCTTTTGCCTTCGTTTCGTATCGATACTACCAGCGCTCCAAGGTCGTGCACCGCCCCCATAAAGATGCAGCCAACCGTTACCCACAGAATCGCCGGAAGCCAGCCCCAGATTATTCCTATAGCAGGCCCGACAATCGGCCCGGTGCCGGCTATCGAGGTATAGTGATGACCGAATATTATACCCTTACGGGTGGGAACATAATCGATTCCATCCTGAAGCTCTATGGACGGCACAGGCGCATCTTTATTCAGTTTAAATATCTTCTTGGACAGGAAACGTCCGTAGGTATGATATGCTATCAGATATCCTCCCCCGCAAATCAACATCAATAGAAGTGTGTTCATTTTTACCTCTTTTTGGGCATCCCGCTTCACGCCTTACGAGATACGTTTTGTGTTCTGTGCGACCGGGCTAACAACTTTATTGGTACTTCTTTTATCGGCAAAAGTTCTCGTAGTTTGCCAATAATAAACCTGCGATAATTCTCTTCGAATAGCTCCGGCTTATTTACAAACATAAGTATAGTAATCGGATTTATTGCGATTTGTGTGGCATAATAAATTTTAGGCAGGCCCGCTTTTCGTTTGGCCGCTCCTGCTCTTTCCTGCTTTATTATTTTAAACGCCTCATTTAATTTGGGAGTGGGTATCTGTGTTATGGTCTGTTTGAAAATCTCAGCGGACAGGTCCAAGACGCCCTGAACGTTCTTTGATTCGGTTGCAGTAGTAAAAGCTATCGGTGCATATTTTAAACCGGGCAGCACTTGTGTCAAATACCGTTCGTAGTCTCCGGTAGCGGCTTTCTCTTTTGCAAGGTCCCACTTGTTTACCACGATAATACAGCTTTTGTATTCTCCGGCGATATAACGGGCTATCTTTTTGTCAACCTGGGATATCGGCACGGTGGCATCGATTAGAAAAAGCACCACGTCAGCCCGCCGTATCGATTGTGTCGCACGAACGTAGCTGTAAAACTCGATGCTGTCGGCTATTTTGCTCTTTTTTCTTATCCCCGCGGTGTCAATGACTATTATGGTCTTGCCGTCTTTTTCGAACCGCACGTCCACGGAATCTCTGGTAGTCCCCGGCGTCTCGCTGACAATGACCCTTTCGGCCCCGACTATTGCATTGACGAGGGTGCTTTTACCGGCGTTTCGCTTGCCCACTATAGCGAGCTTCATTGCCGCCCCTGCTGGTCGTACCACGGCCATCTTGGCCGTGGTATCACGGGCTGGAAGCCCGTGATACTTTTCCAGTTTGTCAAAGATTTTGTCAAGCAGCACGGCCTTATTGAGGTTATTTTTGGCGGAGATGCACAGAAATTCCCCGAAACCGAGCTTTGTAAATTCTCCCGCCGCAGGAAACATTCGGGCCGTATCTGCTTTGTTGGCTACGCCGATTATATCCAGATCTGCTTTACGCAAAAGACGCGCTATCTCTTCATCCAGCGGCATCAGCCCATCGCGTATATCCACCATAAATACAATAAGATTTGCCGACTCAATCGCCTGGTGGATTTGCTGTTCGATATGCTCTTTTAGCTGTTCGTTGTCGAGCAGACCGTATCCGCCGGTATCGACAAGCTCGAAGTATTTGTCGTTTCGTTCGATAATGGTGCTCACTCGGTCTCTTGTAACGCCCGCTGTCGGCTCGACGATGCTTATCCTCTCGCCAGCTAAAGCATTTAAGAGACTGCTTTTGCCCACATTAGGCCGACCAATTATCGCAACCACCGGCAACGCCATA
>CAZBWE010000056.1:0-15526 GCA_964495465.1 uncultured Pirellulales bacterium | reverse complement strand
CTATCAACTCTTGGGATACTCTTGACAGAACTTTGGCTGCCTGAGCCGAGCCAAAAAATTTAAGTTTTTCAGCAATTTCACACATTATCCCGACCAAATTGGAACAGGGATTTCGATACGAGAAGGACTGTTTAAGTAAAAAAAGAGGAAACAACTTGAAAGTATAGGAATTTGTATTAGCCACAGAGGTCACAGAGAACACAGAGATATAAAAATATAAATCAGTGTAAATCAGTGTTAATCCTTCGACTACGCTCAGGACGGCGTCTGTGGTTAATGAGAAATTGGGGTTAAGTAAACCCGCCTTACTGTGTGGCGGGTAAAAAAGAGAAAACAACTTGTATCGGTAATGGAAATTCTGGAGAAAATCCGAAGCTATTCAACGTGAAAAGAACGAGGAAAAGAGATAGCATCTACACTCAAAGTTATTTTGCCCTGTGTATTCTCAACAAGGCCAATTTTCCTAGAGCAAGGAAATCAGACATTTTGATTCTTCGTTAAAATCGTCTGGCAATTTTTCTATGAAAAATTTCAATATTGTTTTTATATCGGTTGCGATTTTAATAGAAGGCCATTTCCTTTTTCCTTGTGAGCGAGTATATGTAAGATGAGCAAGATATTTATGTGCATCTTTTTCTGTTTCTTCGAGTAAATCCGTTTTTTTAGGACGCATACTTTTCCAATGGCTATCAGATGTGAAGTATTGACTTGCCCTAACAGTATCCTTATATGGTCCATTCTTGTATAGAAATTCGATAAGTATTCTGGCATGGATGAGAAAGGATTCTACTAATGCATTATGAATCACACCCTTGCCTTGATTGTCGGTAGCAAGAATATTTGCCAAAGACCACAGCATCCAAACTTCATAATCAAGGGCTACCAGTGCTTTTTTTAATTCTTCTACGGTTCGATTTTCTGTCTCTGCTTTACTCATTTTATTAGTGTTTTCTCCTTAACAGCACCGCACCGAGGCCGAGCAGATTTGGTCGCATATTTTTTGTGACAAACCACTGTGCTTCTGTTCTGTTGAATACTTAACGAATTGGCCTTTCTACTATTTTTTCACCCCTCTTCTCATAGCTAATCAACTTAAAACCGCTGGTAATAGCATCTGCAAATTGCTCTCTTGTTAAAGGCTCATAAACATAAACAGTGCAACTTGGGACTGTTTTATGAGCCCCTGAAACACTAACATATTCATATACACCAGTTTGAAGAAGCGTACCACCGGGTAATGACGCCCCGTCAACAAAGTTCTGGTTTAGGCCATAAAGGTGTCGTACAAAACCATCGTCATTGATTGCCAAAACCTCCCCATAACTCAAAACTGATAAAACTTCTAAACCGCCAGTTGTTCGGTATTTGCTCAGTTCTCGCTTTTCTACATAATCACCACCGAAATAAGCAATTTTATCATAGAATCTCTCGTACATTCTCTCAAACCACTTTTGCGTTCGTTTTTTCCCACGATATACAATATCGCCAGCTTCAAAAGCTGTCTTTTTGAGTTCTGTCGTTATAATTCCAGCTTTCTCACATAGTGTTTTCAATCTTTCGTTTTCTTGTATTTGTTCATCTAATTGTTTCTTAACCCGCTCGTATGCCTTCTTTGCTTGCTCAATAGTCCGTTGTTGATCTTTTACGGTTTTTTCTAACTCTTTAATCTTTTCTTGTAATTCTTTGACACTTTGACTCAATTCTTTTTCTTGTTGTCCCGATGCTATGGTTGGCCATCTTAGCAAACAAGTCACCAATATTATCATCAAAATCAAAACCTTTTTAATTTTCATAACATACCTGCCTTTCAAGAAGATAAGAATGAGCGTTTTTTTCTCAACATCACCGCACCGAGGCCGAGCAGATTTTACAGCGTGTGCAACAAGTTGCACACCCTACCCGGTTGCGACTGGAAAAAGTTAGTAATGGCTTATGTCATCTAAAATGTGAATCAGAAGTTTAATATATTTTGATGCTGTTTTATTTTTAATATTTCCAAGTCTTGTAGGTGTTAACCCTGGAGCTGGCAGATTTTTGATAGTGTCTTCAATTAGATTTATTAATTTACTGAATTCTTTTTTATATTTAGCAGGAATGTCATTTGTTGGAAGAAGCTTGATTTTTATTGCCTCGGAAGCAAGTCTTCGATTAGCATTTCCTTCATGGATTGCCATTCTATAATTAATATCAAATAATTTCTCAATTAAATAAATGCGGCTCATTATAATTTTCCAGTCTAATGATGATTATTCAATCTGTATAAAACGCTAAATATAGGTTGTTTCTTTCTGTATAAGAAGTTCCCGTTGCTTCTTCAATACTCGTCCAATCTTTTGTGTTGTAATTATATGAATTTGCGGGATTAATTCAAGGTATTCCTTTGACGGCAAGGGTGGGGTTGGTTTATTGAATGATTCCGCGTGTGCAAATCCGACAGGTCGGGACTTTCAGCAAGTTGCACACCCTACCCGGCTGGTTCATCAGGGCTTTGGGGTTTTGTGGTTGTGTGAGAATTTCCGTTTCAAATCCTGGCATCTGGCTGACAGAAGCTGCCGTTTTAATCATAAAGTCGACCAAAAAATGTTTATTAAAGTTCTCGGCAAGGCATTGCTAACCAACAAACAAACAGCCTGGTTTAAGCAGATGGGGCTTGTGTCTCGCCTTTTTTTGTTTAAAATTTTTCCGATTTAAGTGAATAATTTTCTTACATTTTGACCTGTTTTGTGTTAATCTGTCATCAGAGATAAGGTGGAACTTACGTAATGGTTATTAAACCAACAACGTTTTTTTGCAACTAAGTGGTTTTGATATGAAAGAAGGGAGTTGGAAATGAGACCGGAAGTCATATCATCGACACTAAACAAAATGGTAGCACACAAGCACCTCGGAAAACTATTGGCAAAAAGAATCGACGGCCAAATCCACAAAAGTATTGTAACCAATGATTCAGAGGACCTGAGGCAGGTGCGAATGAAAAAATACCAGTTTTTATCATCGATGCTGAACTGCGTTGTGAAAAATATAAATAAAGGATATGTCTCACGCAAGATTATAAGAAAGATTATAGACGTCTTTATCAAGAATAACTTAATACGTGAAGACAAGGTATATAATCAGGCCGTCGAGGCGTTCAAAAATAAGTACGGCGAGGAGCCCCCGACCTTTATTGTGTTTTCGCCAACACAGGTATGCAATCTCAACTGCATCGGCTGTTATGCAAGTTCGGCAGCGGACACCTCTGCAACGATACCTTATTCTTATGTGGACAGAGTGGTTGGAGAGATTCATGACCTCTGGGGCAGCAGATTCATAACCATAAGCGGCGGCGAGCCATTTATGTATCGAAGCGACAACAAGACACTATTGGATATTTTCAAAAAATATAACGATATGTTTTTCCTGGTTTATACCAATGGGACATTGATAGATGAAAAGATTGCGTCGGAACTTGCCGAGGCATCGAATGTTACGCCTGCAATTTCGGTCGAGGGCTTTGAAAAAGAAACCGATGGAAGAAGAGGCACCGGCACATACAAAAAGATTCTCAGGGCTTTTGGAAATTTAAGGCAGGCCGGTGTTCCTTTTGGGATATCAGTTACCGCAACGAGCAAAAATGTTGATATAATACTCACCGACGAATTTTATGATTTCTATTTCAAAGAACAGGGGGCCTGTTATATGTGGCAATTCCAACTGATGCCTATAGGCAGAGGCAAGGATGAGATGGATTTGATGGTTACACCGCAGGCCAGAGTAAAATTATACAGGAAGTGGGTAGAGCTGCTGGAAGAAAAGAAGTATTGTGTCGCCGACTTCTGGAACAGCGGTGTGCTTGCAAGAGGATGCATCGCTTACGGCAGAAGCGGCGGATATGTCTATATAGACTGGCACGGCAACGTGACTCCCTGTGCCTTCATTCCATACTATGTCGATAATATCTACGACTTATACGACAAAGGCAGAACACTGTCGGACGCGCTGTTCTCTGATTTTATGAAAAACGGTCGAAAATGGCAGAGGGAATACGGGCTTGACAACTGGAAGAAACCAAATAACTGGCTGATGCCCTGCTCTATAAGAGACCATTATGAAATCTTCAGAAATTCGGTCTTGTCCAAAAATGCGAGGCCCGAGGACGAAAAGGCCAAAGAGGCTCTGGAATCCGACGAATATTTCTATGTGCTCAAAAGATATGACGAAGAATTGGAGAAATTAACTAAAAAAATCTGGGAAACCGAGTATTTGAATGTATAATGCGTACTTGTCCGGCTGTAAGGCAAGGGTCGGTTTTAGTATGATGTTTAAAAATTTATCAAATGACTATGGGTTGAAAGAAAAGTTTTTTCGGAGTTTTTCTGATTATGTCGAATGGTTACGGTTCTCTTTGTGACGATTTCTATCTTGATATGTATATAAATACCGAGCTTGACCTGCCGATGCAGCGTGATACTATTCTGGCCTTTTTCGAGCGGATACAAAAACAATTTCCCTCGATGGGCTATTTCTACCGGCGAGGTAACAACGAATACTGCCTGGAAGAAAATTCCCAGCTTGGCCAATACCGCTGGATTACTCTCGAAACGGACCGTGTCGGCTCCGGATTTGTCAATCCTCCGAATTTTGAAGAGGCATACTGCCAGGACAGGCTGGTACTTGAGCTTGTCCCGTATATGCTCAGCGTAAGTCACCTTGACATCGATTTACTCGATGTTACTTTCGCAATGGATTTCGATTATGCCGGCAATCACGATGAGATTATCGCCGAAGCGCTGTTGGGGCAGAGTCCTCTTAGCTGCCTTATGGACCTGCCGCAAGCCAAGGCCATCGACTTTTCACCAGCGATAGTTGTTGCATTATCAGAGGATAGCCATACCCAGGCGCGAATAAATATAGAGTCAAAGACAAGCGTCTTCCACCCCAGAAAACAAAAACGAGGTTCAGAGGAAGCAATAAGCTTGTCTTTTACAATCCGGCAGTACCCCGCAACAAGTGGGAAATTTGACTCTCTAAAATCTTTTGAATACCAATGCCGGCTGGCTCAGGAATTAATGTCAGAGAAAATAATCCCGAATATTGTTCAACCTCTAACCAAGACAATCGCACAAAAAAGATTAACGTAAATTTTTCATCAAGGCCCGGTCTTGCCGAGGTAAACAGGAAGGACATTAAAATGGCTATTGAAGCTCCTATAAGTAAATTCAAAAAGAATAATCTGAAAATCTATATTGCTGTCTGTATAGGCCTTGCTATATGGTGTATATATGACGGTTACTTTAACGAAGACTGGATAAAAGAGCACACCAATCCCGACGGCACACCGAAGGCGTACCTGGTTTTTAATAAAAAGGCGCCGTATTTCTTTGCAGGGGCTGGTGTGCTCCTGGGTATATATCTGTCTGTAATAAAGAACAAGAAGCTCATAGCTGATGAAAATGACCTCGTCATCAGCGCAAAAGAAAAGATAGCTTACGATTCCATACAAAAGATAGATAAAACAAACTTTGATTCGAAGGGTTATTTTATCGTCACCTACAAAAGCGAGAGCGGCAGTGAAGTCAATCGAACGATAAGCGACAAAACATACGATAATTTACAAGCCATTTTGGACCATCTGGTGGCAAAAATCAGTTGATAATTACTACAATACAATCTAAAATCTCCTCCATCAGCCGCGATACGCTGTTACAGAAAGCTGTTGTGCTTTATCTTTGTTTTAAACTATATATCAGGGAAATAAATACAAATGAATACCTGCATTGTCGGATTACAGTGGGGCGATGAAGGCAAAGGCAAAATTGTTGACATTCTTGCGGAGCAGCATGATATAACCGTCCGATACAGCGGCGGCGCCAATGCCGGCCATACCGTCGTTGTAGGTGACGACAGGTTCGCTCTGCACATTCTGCCCAGCGGCGTGGTTCGGCCGGATACCATTTGCGTAATTGCCAACGCCGTAGTGGTTGACCCCGACACCCTGATAAAGGAAATCGATGCACTTACGCAAAAGAACATTACACTAACGAGGCGCCTTTTTATAAGCGAAAATGCTCATGTAGTGCTGGACTATCATAAAAAAGAGGACCAGCTACGAGAAGAAGCCCTCGGCAACAATAAAATCGGCACTACTATCCGTGGCATCGGCCCCTGCTACGCAGACAAAGTTGGAAGAAGTCATGCAATTCGAATGTCAGATTTCGCCAACCTCACAACATTGCAAGCCAAGCTCAAAACCATCGTAGAATACAAAAATAAAATTTTCACATCTCTTTATAATGCCGAATCAGTAAGTGCCGATGAAATCTTCGAAAAATGCAAATCTTACGCCGACCAACTACTTCCCTTTACGATTGACACAACCGAATTTCTGCATAAATCGATTGCCGCAGGTAAATCCGTCCTTTTTGAGGGCGCCCAGGGGACGCTATTAGACCTCGACCACGGGACATTTCCGTATGTAACCAGCTCAAATTCGAGTTCACTCGGTATGTCGGCCGGTTCCGGAATACCTGCCAGGATGGTTAATAAATTCATAGGCGTTGTCAAGACATACACGACAAGGGTGGGCGCCGGCCCGTTTCCGACGGAACAGGATAATGACATCGGACAATACATTCGCGACAAAGGTAATGAATACGGCACTACCACAGGCAGACCCCGTCGATGCGGCTGGTTCGATGCCGTAGCAGTATCTTACTCGGCGACCATCGGCGGCATCGATTCGGTGGCTTTGATGCACCTTGATACACTTACAGGTCTAAAAGAAATAAAAATATGCAAGGCATACAAAATCGATGGAAAGGTGGTGACCTTTTTCCCCGCAAATACAGAAAGACTTTCACAGGCAATTCCTATTTATGAGACGCTCTCCGGCTGGGGCGATGACATAACAGAAGTCAATGATTTTGATGATTTGCCGATTGATGCCCAACATTTCGTTTGCCTTGTAGAGGAAATAATCAAAAGACCTGTTACGATCATAGGGGTCGGGCCAAAACGAAGTCAAACGATATTCAGGTAATTCAACGATCAGCAAGTGCGCTGAACGCCACAAGATATGAAGAGTTTTGACGAAAAGCTCAGAGAAACCGCTCAACGCTTAGGATTGGCACCGCACCAGATACCAAGAAACATTGCCATAATTATGGACGGCAACGGCCGATGGGCACAGAGCAAAAACCTTCCACGGATTGAAGGGCATCACAAGGGAGGAGAGACTGTCGAGAGAATTGCACAAGCGTGCGTTGATTTCGGCATCGAATCCCTAACCTTATATTCTTTCAGCATAGAAAACTGGAAGAGACCCAAAGACGAAATTAACTCCCTGATGCACCTGTACACTCAGTACCTTGTAGAAATTCGCACTACGCTGATGAGAAATAACGTCAAGCTGTTACACCTCGGCCAATTAACCGGTCTGCCAAAGGAGGTTCAGGTGGAACTTATGGCAACAATAAAAATGAGTTCAGCCAACACGGGTATGAAACTTGCTTTGGCCCTTAACTACGGCAGCAGGACAGAAATTGAGGACGCCGTGAAAGAGATTGCTCAAAAATATAAAAGCGGCGAACTCCGCTTAAAAGATATCGACCAGAAATGTATAAGCCGGCATCTATACACCGCCGGCCTGTCAGACCCGGACCTCTTAATACGCACCGCAAACGAGATGAGGGTCAGCAACTTTCTGCTGTGGCAGATATCCTATAGCGAATTCTACGTTACAGAAACTCTCTGGCCCGATTTCGAAAAGCCGGATTTGGAAAAGGCAATACTCGCTTACGCAGAGCGCAATCGGCGTTTTGGCGGAATCAACAACACCTAATCGCAAGCTGCGATATGAGATAAACGAAGGACAATTTACAACAAACAACTATGCTGAAATACAGAATTCTCTTCGGCACATTAATGACAATTGTTTTCACAGCCATTGTTATATTCGACGGCTGGATAGACGGCAGACTAACCGCCTCTACGGCTGACAAACCGGTGCAGGGAACGCTTCTTTTTATTCTTATTTCCGTATTGATGGTTCCTGCTCAGCTTGAGATGTCAAAACTCGCTGGAGCAAAAAAGCTAAGGATTTTCGTCCCTATTTCAATCATTGCCTCGATATTATTCGCAGGCGCCTGGTACTGGCCGCAGCTCCTTCGGCTTTTATCTGAAGAGACCATCGGAATTCCGCTGCAAAGCTATTTTCTCTTTCTATCCGTATTTGTGCTGTTAGCAATGCTGTTATACCAATATCTTCGCTATGGCGTATCTGACGTAATCGTCAATTGTGGTACAAGTTACTTTTCGGTGGTTTACCTGGGGCTTTTAAGCAGTTTTGTGCTCGCCATACGAATCGACTTCGGACTCTGGCCACTCCTTATGTTTGTTTTTGTCTTAAAGTCTTCCGACATAGGAGCTTATGCAATCGGCAGTCCATTTGGCAGACACAAATTTTCGCCCAAAATCAGCCCTTCAAAAAGCTGGGAGGGTATGGCCGGCGCGATTGTTTTAGCGGTAATTGTTGCTATTGGTTTCGCTGTAAGTTGTGATATAATGGCCTGGTGGCCGGCAGTAATTTTCGGCTTTTGCTTCGCATTTATAGGGCAACTTGGCGATTTGGCTGAGTCAATGTTAAAACGGGACGCCGAGCAGAAAGATTCGGCAAACAAGGTTCCCGGCTTCGGCGGAATACTGGACGTCATTGACTCGCCTCTGGTGGCGGCCCCTTTTGCATATTTGTTCTTTATGTTCACTGCTCGATAAAAGGATAGCTCCTGATAAAATTTGTTAAAAATCAGCTCGGCTGTGAAGGTTTGTTGAAGGAAAACATTGGAAGTTACCATACAATTAGAATCGGCTGACAAGCAACTACAATTGTTCGGTCCTGCCGACAGTCATCTTCGGCTTTTGCGCCAATCTCTTGGTGTCCGGATAACCGCACGCCAGGATAACTTAATAATCAGCGGCAAAGAAGAAGATGTAAGCAAAGCAGCCGAAGTTATCGAGAGGATGCAAAACCACCTGAAAAAACGCGGCTCTCTCATAGCTGCTGATGTTACTTCTTTTATCGCTCGAGACGATACGAACTCAATCGCTGAGAGCGGCAAGGCCATCACAATTTACTCGCACAAAAAGGTGGTCGAGCCGTCCACTACAGGACAACTCAAGTATCTTGAAACGATGCTGGCAAACGACATTACTTTTTGCATAGGTCCAGCCGGCACCGGCAAAACTTATTTAGCAGTTGCAATTGCAGTATCGATGCTGAAGAAAAAGCAAATCAGGAGAATAGTTCTCGCCCGGCCTGCCGTAGAGGCGGGCGAAAAACTCGGCTTTCTACCGGGGGACATCCAGGCAAAGGTGAATCCATATCTTCGCCCCCTTTTCGACGCTCTCGAAGATATGATGGACTTTGCACAGATGAAGAAGTTTATGGAACTCGATATCATTGAGATTATACCACTTGCTTTTATGCGCGGCCGGACATTAAACGAAGCAGCTATTATCTGTGACGAAGCCCAGAATACTTCACCACTGCAAATGCTGATGGTCTTGACAAGGTTGGGGCACGGCTCCAAAATGATAATAACCGGTGACGTAACACAAATTGACCGGGAACCGCGTCAGAAAAGCGGGATGGTCGAAGCTATTAAAATACTACGACGAATCAAGGGAATAGGTTGCGTGGAGCTAAACCAAAAAGACATTGTCCGCCATCGATTAGTGCAGAATATCGTGCGGGCCTATAAGAAAAAGGCAAAAAGCAGCTAATTGTGAAATTTTAATGACTCAGTTACTTAACTAATACAATGGCATTTTGGAGAAAAACGAGTCCGCGGCGAAGCCGGGTGCGTAAGAGCATACCTGCTGAGCGATTTACACAACTCAACTGGCTTACAGACACGAAACTTTTAATCTCAGTTCTGCTTTGGCTGGTTTTCGTTATTCTCTGTATTGCCATCTTATCATACCAGCGTGCTCTCGTGCCAACAGCGGTCATTGTAATCCTGGTTTGTTTATCCGCAGCTCTATATACCTACAACTATCAAAAGCGGATAATAACAAACCACGCCAAGGCATCGGTGCTGGTGGGCCTGTTTATTGTATTGCTGGCTGCGACAAAAGCCGGGGTGCTGCTGCCTGAACGTCATACATTCTGGGCGACCGCAACAGCCGTTGCAGTAGCCATTATTTTGACAATTACCTACAACCAGCGTTTTGCAATGGGCATGAGTCTGTTCTATTGTTTGCTGGCTTGTATTGCTGTGGGGCCGGTGTCGGGCGGCAAATATCAACTAACAAGTATGAACCTGCTTTTGGCAATGATAGCGGCTGTTTACACCTGCTGTCTGTCATTGAAAGAGATACGCACAAGAATGAAACTGCTCAAAGTCAGCACATTATCAGCAGCCGTGGTGTTCGTAACGGCGGTTTCTGCAGCTTATCTGGATTTTTCGGCTGAAAATCCGAGGACCGCCGATATTTTCAGCAATGCCGGCTATCATTCGGGGGCGACATTTCTGGTGGGTCTTCTTATCCAGAGTTTGCTGCCACTTATCGAAAAGATATTCCGAGTAGCTACGAGTATGACCCTTCTGGACTACAGCGACGCCAATCAGCCCCTGTTGAAACGCCTTGCAATGGAGGCCCCCGGCACGTTCAGTCATAGTTTATTGATAGGTTCCATATCCGAGGCCGCCGCCGAGGCAATCGGGCGAAACGGTCTTTTATGCAGGGTCGGTGCTTATTACCACGATATTGGAAAAATCAATAAACCCGGCTATTTTGTGGAAAACGAAATGGGCTCGGCCAGCCGACACAAGGAGCTGTCACCTGCAATGAGTCATTTGATTATTGTAGGTCACGTTAAAGATGGAATAGAGATGGCCAAGGAATACGGCTTACCCCGCGTGCTTCGCCAGTTTATAGAAACCCACCACGGCACAACATTAGTCGAGCACTTTTACAACGAGGCCAAAAAACAAAAAACTCAAAATTCAAAATCAAAAACAGCCGATGCGCCTTCTGAAAGTGAATTCAGGTATCCAGGCCCGAAACCGAGAACAAAAGAAGAAGCGATTGTTATGTTAGCCGATGCAATAGAAGGAGCCGTCAGGAGTCTGCCTGAAGTAACACCTCCGAGAATAGAAGCGGTCGTACATAATATGGCAATGAGACGTTTGCAGGATGGCCAATTCGATGAATGTGAGCTGTCCCTGCGGGAATTGAGCCAGATAGAAGCGAGTATATCAAAAACCCTTGCAGTGCATTACCACAGCAGAATCGCATACCCCAAAGCTCCGGATTTGCCCAACGATATGCAGCCCAAATCCCAGCAGACAGAGCAAAGAGACGACTAACAATTATGGGTTCCGCAAAACAAAGAAAACGCACGGTTGTTCAAATCACCCAAAATTTCAAGAATATAGATGTTTCTCTGTCCAAACTCGAAAAATTGGTAAAGACCATTTGCAATTGTTTTAAGTTTTCAAAAACAACGGTCAGTATTGCGATAGTAGATGACGCAGAAATCCGCAGGATAAACAAAAAATTCCTGAATCGGAAAAATCCCTGTGATTGTTTGAGCTTTGACCTGTCCGACGACGAAAACGAAAAATCATTTGAGCTGGTTGTTAACGGCGAAATGGCCGTCAGAGAGGCGAAAGTGCGAGGGCACTCGAGCGAGGCGGAACTGGCGCTTTACATAGCCCATAGTCTGCTGCATAACCTCGGCTTCGACGATTCCACGAAAAGTAAGGCAAAAAAAATGCACGATACAGAAGACGAGATTTTGCAACAACTTGGCTATGGTTTTGTATATAATTCTCAGAGTCTATAACAAAACCTAAAATAACTTCAACGAAATTATCTGGATTCCCGCTTTTGCGGGAATGACAGAAAGTAATGAGTAATTTTGTTACAGGCATTTAGTTTTTGGTGCGGCGTTTTAACAGCCGATTATGAATTGAAGACCTGTCGAAAGGATATTAAAAAGTGAGCTATATTGGCTGGATGGTGCTGCCAATTTGTATTTTTTCCGGCGGAGCGTTGTTTTTTTCCGTCAATGCCAATGCTCTTCGAGGATTTTCACGCATCAAACTGCAGCAGGCATTCAAGGCGATAAACGAGCAGGCAAGTGCGGAAGAATTCGCCGACCGGCTGGTAGAAAACGCTGAAAAGATGATTCTGACCTGTTCGTTATACAGGGTCATTTTTAATATGTGCATACTGCTTTCGCTCGCCGATATTTTCACAACACTGCACGTGGCCGGTTCACAAATTATCAATTACGTGCTTACATTCATCGCTGCAATGGTGATATTCTCGATGTTCAGTCTGGCAATCCCTCACGCTTGGGCCAAATACGCAGGCGAGAAAATCCTCAGCCGAACATATACGCTGTTGATATTCTTTACAGTTACGGCTTCGCCCGTCCTTTACCTGTGGAAATTTATCGACGGCCTTGTCAGGCGTTTGGCAGGCGTAATGGAAACGACCCCGGAAGAACAGCAGGAAGAAAAACAGGAGGAATTTTTAACCGGCCTTGAGCAGCACAGAACCGAAGGCGTGCTCGACGAAGAACAGCAGGAAATGATCGAAAATGTGCTGGAGTTGAGCGAAACCACAGCTGGCGAGATTATGACTCCTCGAACCGACATAGTTGCTGTAGAAGTCAAGTCTGATTTGCAAGAGGTTCTGAGAACCATCACAGACGCAGGGCACACCCGCGTTCCGGTCTGTGAGAAAAATATAGACAACATAATCGGCCTGATATACGCCAAGGACCTACTGGGCGAAATAGGCAAAAGCCCCGAGGAGTTCAAGCTGCGCGACAAAATGCGGCAGGCGTATTTCGTTCCCGAAACAAAACCCCTCAGGGTTTTGCTGCACGAGTTCCAAACCCAAAAGCAGCATATAGCGATAGTGCTCGATGAATACGGCGGAACAGCCGGCATCGTTACTCTGGAGGATATCCTCGAAGAGCTTGTCGGCGAAATAACCGATGAATATGAAAAAACACCAGCGGAACCTGTAAAAAAAATAGACCACAATACTATCGAGGTTGACGCCAGAACATACGTCGATGACCTCAACGACCGGTTTGAATTGAATCTTCCGGAAGATGAAGATTACGATACTATAGGCGGCTTTGTTTTCTCGCGGCTCGGATATATTCCCCAGGCCGGCGAGAGCTTCGACTACGAAAACCTGAAATTTACCATTAGCGCCGCAGAAGCCAGAAAGATAAAACGAGTCAAAATACACATAGTCAGTAATCAAGAGTAGAAAAAGAAAATCAATGTTAACTAAAGACCTGGCTGTTTGCATACGCGCCACAGATTTCTCCGAAACATCACAGATAGTGACTTTTTTCACGCGAGCGAACGGCAAAATCAGCGCCATAGCCAAAGGATCCAAACGACCGAAATCGAAGTTTGACGGGCCTATCGAATTATTTGCACAGGGAGAAATTGTGTTTGCAGATTCGAACAAGGAAAAGCTCGCAACACTAACGGAATTCGAGCAGCAGGGCTTTATAAACCTGGGCAACGACACTTTCATCCTAAATTGCTGCCTTTTTGCTGTGGAGCTTATAAATGGTATGACCGATGACTATGACCCGCATCCGGAACTCTTCGACAGCTTCCTGCATTTCCTGCGAAATGCAGATGAACAACGAACAATGAACAATGAACAGCGCGACGTAATGGCATTATTAATATCATTTCAGCTAACTCTGCTCAAAGAAGTCGGCCTAATACCGGTATTGGATGCCTGTGTGAATTGTAAAACGAGTCACGGGGCACGGGCCACGAGCGACGAGTTTTATTTTAGCAGTTCCGCTAACGGCCTCATTTGCAGAGATTGTGAAAATAGCTTTCCTGACAAAATTCGGCTTAGCAAAACGGCAGCAGATTGCCTCCGGCATTTGAAATCTATTGCTGATGCAGAAGAAAAAACACTGGATGAAATAGAAAAGGTCTTAATTCACCACTTCACTGAATTGCTGCACTATCAGCCCAAAATGGCAAAATATATTTAGCCACCAAGACACAAAGACACTAATTTTTTTAAATTTTAATTTCTTTGTGCCTTCGTGACTTTGTGGCTATGAGGACACGGATTTACACAGATTGACACTGTTTTATCTTCGGTCATTGTTTATCCCTATTATCACAATGACGTAGTTCATTCGAGAGCAAATTCTACTTTACTGCCCCTGATTTTTAGCCGATATAGTACATCGGGTTTTATCGTATGAACACTCCGCAGGGAAGATAACATATGGAAGAAGCTAAGTTATTAAAAAGAGGAGCAAGAGCAAATGCTTTCTCCAAAGTCTTTATAATTGTACAAATTCTTGTCTTATTTAGCTTTAGCTGTGAGTATCTGACAGATGGGTTAGACATGTTCCTGTCGCGTTTAGGACAAAATATGTTAATTATGCTCGCAGCCCTTGCTAAGTTCAACTTAGAATACTTTACTCTTTCTGTCATTTATCTCATAGGGATGAATTTCATTAGTATAGGCGCATTAGTTCTGGCCCTAATCGCTCTCTTACGCTATAAGAACCAAGAAGCGAAGTCAACGGTCGCTTTTGCTATTATCCTCATAACTGCAACTTCTCTTTTAGTTCTTGGTTCGGCGGTACCCTTTTATTAAGACAATAGAACCAGAAACAGTGAGTTGTTGATGGTATGAATTATGCTGAATGGATATATAAATTTATGGACGATTCACCCGCCTGACTTTTCAATCAAAGAAGGCCGTTTAGACCATTCCAAATCAGAATATTATAAGAATACGCCGGGTGTCAAACAAGCATATCCAGAACTCTGGAAACGAATCAACATTCCGGACGGACAAATAATCTGGTGCTATACTGACAAAAGCGACATCACAAAAACAGGTATAATAAAAAAAAGATGGGATCTCTATTTGCCGGTGTCGGAAGTTATACAATTTGTTGATGATATGGTCTGGAATCGAATCCTTGGAATCAAATGTGATGTTCCACCTTCGCTACGTAATCAGTGGCGCGATGAATCTCAGAAAAAATTTCCTTCTAATCCAGCAACTGCTAAGGTCTACGAAAAGGAGTGTTATAACAATTATTGGATGAAAAAACCCAAGACCGGTAGTTGGTGGGATGAACTATTTGTTAGCAGAATTGGAGAGTGTACATCTGCTCTCATTCGACATCCTGTTCGAGAAGATTGTATCAAGAACGAAATTAGGTGGTGTTGCTAACTTTTTGCTTGCTGCCTATGCGATTTTGGGCATCTTATGGTTAAGGTGCTTGGTAGCTATAGATAAAATAGTGAAAGACGTTTGAGTAAGGAATGACAGAAGAGATTGCTTCGCTTCCTCCTTCGCCCCTTCTTCGCATAAAGCTACGAAGGGCTACGGAGGACAGGTCGTTCGCAATGACCTATGGTTTATCTTCTTCGAAAAGCTCTGGCTGGTCGGTGGTAGATTTGGTTTTATGGTATTTCAGGCCAAGGTGTTCACAGGCGGATTTGGTGATTTCCCGGCC
>CAZBWE010000055.1:0-16062 GCA_964495465.1 uncultured Pirellulales bacterium | reverse complement strand
GAGGCAATGGTAAATCATTCAGTAAATCTTATCCTGGTTGACACGGCGTTCTCTGCAACTCAGGAAGAGATTAACGAGTGTCTCGAACTCGCAAAACAGGCGGACCTCGTGGTTATGACCAATTATTACGCCCGAATCGTAAAATCAGGGAACAATCAGCTGCTCATCAAAAAGCTCAAAGCGGCGAAGCATACGGTTGTTGTCGTGACCAACTATCCTTACATAGAAGGCACTACAAAAGAGGCCGATGCCGTGGTCTGTAATTTCAGCGGCACACCTGATTCCATAAGAGCTTCAACCGACCTGCTTTTTGGAAAAATTAAGCCTTCAAGTTCAACTAAGTTACCCATAAAACTCGGTTCTCAGCGAGCAGCTCCTGTGAAAAAGCTGAAAGCGCCGAAGCGACATCCTTTAGGTTTGTCATATTGTTAGAAATGAATAGAATCCGGGGCTTTCTTCCTATATAAAAAGAATCTGACTCAAAATAAATGATTACCGCCGGATACGGGCCAAAATTTGAATGATTAAGGAGAAAATGTTAGATGCCAAAAGGTATTAGATTAAAAATAAGCGACATCTTTACAATTTCAGGAGCACAGATATCACGTATTTATGATGAAAATAAAATGAAGGTTCATTTTCAGGGAATGTCAAAAACCCTTCAATTTCCTCACACCATTGCCCTTCAGGGCGCTCCGACCTGCTCGATAGGTATATCTCCCGATGGTTTATACAATAGACTTAATGACGCCGGCAGGCTGATTTTATTAAATCAAAACGCAATTCAATTTGCATCTGCGCCATTTGTCCGCATCGATGATAAATTCGTTATGCTCACCAGAAGAAATCCCGCGGCGGTAGAAGGGCCCGACGATATACCCGCCTTGAAAAATTATTACCATCCTCATATATCCGAAAAGCATATCTCAATTTCTATTGCCACACCTTTACTGGAAATGACATACAAATTAGGCACGGTCAGTGTGATAAGAAGAATGATTTCTCCTTTTCTATCCGGAGATGCACAGGCCCTAATGCCCGTTGGCGTAGAAGAGTATGAAGTAAAGAATAATGCAAACAAAGCCCGGAAAATTACTTTAGTAATACCCCGCCCATCTCTCGTAAACCTACAGGAAAAGGAACTAAAGCCAACGGACCAGGATACTGTTTATATATGCTCAACGCCGGTGAAAGGCCATTTGCATAAAGATTTTAGAGATGCCGGCATAAGAGGGGTGGTTATGGGGAGTAAGGAATGCCGGGACAGGATGGTTATAGCTGTTCCGGTAATTAAAGGCGTAGAAATAGATACACAACCTTATTTTTGCTTAAATCGGCTTAAACAGGATTTATTGCTGAATGACGATGGAAGTTTTTACGAGAAGAGAGGGCCTATTCTTAATCAGGATTATGGAGCAGCCATCAGCCTTACTTTTAAATTAAAGCCGCAAGCAACCATAAAGATACCAGTTGCCATAGTGTTGGATTTCCCGCAACAGCGGTTTATTGACGGGAAAAAATTTGAACGTAAATACGTCAAAAGTTTTAAGGATAATAAAAGCAGGGCAGTGGATATGGTAAAAATTGCCCTAAATAATTATCCTAAATGGCTGAACCGGACAATAGCCATCCAGAGCCGGATATATGAACAGATACAGAACAACCCCTCCTATAAAAATGACAGGATGGGTGCCTTAAGATTAGTCAGACTGATTTTAAACGAATTTAGTTTTCCATTGTCAAATGCCGCAGTCTGGATTGAGGACAGGGGAGGCAATGACATTGCCAGATTCCTCGAATGTTTCGATTACGCCTACATCAATCCCTCGGATGTTGACTGGTATTCGATGGTAATGCTTATACTCTTTCCTCACATAGAAGAAGAGCTTTGTCAAAGTTTCATAAACTCGATTCTCGCAGAAGACCTGACAGAGCGGTATTACCATCTCCATGCGTCTTTTACTGAGGCCAGGCAGCATTTCGAGAGCTATCCAGAAGAATACGAAGGCATGTCGCTGACCCAGATAAAAGATACTTTTAAGATTAAAGGCAGCGTGGCACATGATTTAGGCGCTTTGCCGAAAGGCCATGCCCTGCGTAATGTCAGCGATTACACCTGGTACAATAATAATTACTGGGTGGACCTTTTTCCCAAACTGGCCTTAAGAGTCCTGCGCAACGTTAAATTCACTGGTAATACCGATTTTCTAAAGAAGAACTGGAAGACGCTTAAATTCGGATTCGAATTTCTGAAAAAGCTTGACATAGACGGAGACGGAATCCCTGAAGGCAATCCCGGCGAAGTCAAAAATACCTTTGATAATCTAACCCTGTTCGGCGTAGATGCCTATGATGCAACTATTTTTATGGCCGGCTGTCGAGCAATGGTTGGAATGGCAGAATTGATGAAAGACGAATCCGTCCGGAAAAAATACGAAAAGGCCTTTGAAAAAGCCGCCGTAGAATTTGAGAAATTATGGACAGATACGAAAAACAGCAGAGGCAAAAGACCCCAGTATTACATCACCTGCTATGACCCTGTTACAGGAAAAACGAACACGGATGTCTGGACCAACCAATTGGATGCCCTGTGGTCATTGATAGCAATGGGAGAAGAGCCTTTCATCTCTGATGACAGGGCCAGAAAAATCCTCAGGACAATTTACACGAATAACCGGACGCTGATGGGCTGGGCCATGTGCCGGACAGAGGATGGGCAGGCAGTAGAATCGGAACAGGGACAAGACGTCTATACAACGTCCAATTATGTTTTTGCACAGCTTCTCGATTATTATGGCCTGGTCAAAGAGAGCAAAGAAGTATATAAGGCGATGGATAAGGTTATTTTCCAGTATGCGAATTCATTGATATCCCCGGACAACCTAAGGGCTGAATTAGAAAAAGAAGAGGGAGAATTAACCGAAGGGCCTCACTATATCGTAGCCGCTTATCCTAGGCCGGGCGCCGTATTAACGCATATAATGATACAATTTATTAAGGAACTTCAACAGCGAACGAAAACTACAAAAATAGACTCTAAGCGATTGAATTCGTTTGTAAGTGCTTTAATGAAGTAAGCAGTGCGGCAAAACCAGCTTTAGAAATCCTTGAAGTTGCTCATCCATTCAGGCCAAATGGGCATTGCGGCGTTTATATCAAATTTCCGATGCTCGTTTATTTGCCATAGGGCACAATCGCAAATCCGTGTCTATATAGTATGGCTCAAGGAATTTCGTCCACATTAACTTATTCCAAATACGCATCTTACAGCCACAATCAGTTTGAAAAAGGGTCATCATCAGTGGTTTTTTGTTGACAGAGAAATGATTTATTTATAATATAGCACCCTCAAAGACGAATATTTATAAAGTTGCCTTAACTTGAAACAAAGAGCAGCTACTGATAATGCAAATTACACGACTGTTATGGAGACATTTCGATGTTTAAGGGAAAAACTTTCGCAGTAGTTCTATTAACGGTAATTTTTATTGCTAACGCAGGTTTTACCCAAACCCTTGAGGAGAACTGGAACGACTTTCTGCATTATACGAAAATCGGCAGACTCGATTTGGCCAAGGGATATGCACAGGTGATTCTGGAAAGCAATCCCGACCCTGCGCAATTGATGGAATTAAGCAAAGACAACCCGGCTGGCTACGAGATTTTGTTAATGGTCATTGATTCTGCGCCGGACGCCGAGCTCGTGGAGCTCAGTAAAAAAATTATCGGAATTATCGAGCAGGGCAGATTCACTCATCGGTCTGAAGCAAGGATTATTGCCGAAGAGATAAGAAGACTTTCAAGCACCGACCGGGGCTGGCTTATGGCGGTCCAACGGCTCCGTAACGCCGGTGAATATTCGATACCGTATATGCTCGATGCGATGTCCGACCCACCCCGAAAGAAGGAATATCCTAATATCGCAAGAGCGCTTCCGCAAATCGGCAGAGATGCAATAAGACCGCTCACCGCCGCTTTGCAGACAAAAAATACAGCGATTAAAGCTGAGATAATAAGGGCGCTGGGGAAAATCGGCTACACACATTCGCTGGCATATCTAAAATACATTACTGAAAATGACGAATCAGCCGAGCTTCGAAGCTTGGCCGCTAACAGTATCCAGCAAATTGACCCGGATGCCCTGAAAGTCCCGGCAGCACATTTATTCTACCAGCTTGCAGAACAATACTATTACTATGCCGAATCATTAGCACCGGCAGAAATGGCGGACTTTGCAAATATATGGTTCTGGGATCCTCTCGAGCAGCAATTAGTATTGGAGGAGGTTGACAGAAGTTACTTTTACGAGCTTATGGCGATGCAGGTATGCGAGTGGTCGCTCAGGGCCGCTCCGAGCTTCGGCCAGGCAATAGGCCTCTGGCTGGCGGCTTTCTTCAAGGCCGAGTCCGCTGGCATTGATATGCCCGATTATTTTGGCCCCGGTCATGCTGATGCGCTCGTCTATGCAACGACAGCAGGGCCGGAATATCTACATCAGGCCCTTGCGAGAGCCATCAGGGATAATAATGCCTATGTCGCACTGGGCGCCGTCGAGGCACTGGCAACAACAGCCGGTGAGAAAACCCTGTTTTATCAAATCGGCGTAGAGCAACCACTTATACAGGCACTTTCTTTTAACAGCAGAGCCGTTAGATATAGTGCAGCAATAGCAATAGCTGAAGCAGGCCAAAAAAAGAAGTTCCCTGAAAGCAAGTATGTAGTTAGAAATTTAGCAGAGGCCCTGGTAACCAACCCTCAGTCGGCCAGTGGTGATGTTTATATATGGAACGAAGAATTAGCCGATACATACGCACTGCGTTCGGCTAAAGCTATGCTCAAGGTAGCGGAGAGCCGAAATCTCGTCATTGATTTATCTCCTGCCCAGGGCGTTCTTATAAAAGCAATAAATGATAATCGTCCTGAAATCCAGACTCTTGCCGGCCGGATTCTGGCCTATCTCGACAGTCCTAACGCACAGCGGGCAATCGCCGTAATGGCCCTTAGCAGCCGCAATAGTGCCGATGTCCGGATTGCAGCCTTTGAATCACTGTCCATCTCAGCAAAACTGCATGCCAATATGCTGATGGAGCAAATGGTCGACGGAATTTACGAGCTTATCAGCTCAGGAGAAACCGACACCGAGCTACGCAGTGCCGCCGCTGCTGCATACGGTGCGCTCAATCTGCCCAGCCAGAAGGTAAAAGACCTCATCCTCGACCAGGCCCATAGCTAATAAAAAGCGAAATCATCAAAGCGGGACGCATCTGCTGCAACGCCTTTTGTACACGGGGGCATTTTTTGTAATTAAATCCGCCCTTATTGACTTTTAGCCTGCAAAATACTACAATACTGTGTTTTAGTAACTCACAAGAAAGGTATGATGAAGTGGATGGTATATTGCTAACAAGCTCCGGATATTATACTTGGGTCGTTGTCCCCTTTCTTATTTTTATCGCCCGAATAGCTGACGTCAGCATTGGAACGATTCGTGTCATATTTGTCTCGAGGGGATTCAAATATCTTGCACCTGTTGTCGGATTTTTCGAGATTATAATCTGGCTTCTTGCAATCGGTCAGATTATGAAGAACCTTTCCAACCCTATGTGCTATATCGCCTATGCTGGCGGCTTTGCGATGGGTAACTATATGGGGATTTGCATAGCAGAAAGATTGTCCCTGGGGATGGTTCTCGTACGAATCGTTACCAAAAAAGACGCCGTGTCATTATTAGAGCATCTTAAATCTAAAGATTACGGAGTTACCAGTGTTGACGGCCAGGGGGCTTCCGGCGATGTAAAAGTTGTTTTCACAATCGTACCCAGGCGGGAGGTTAAGCCGATAATCGAGCTGGTAAAAAAGTTCAATCCGAATGCTTTCTACACCATAGAGGAGGTAGGTTTTGTAGAAAGCGGCATATTTCCAGTTAGACAAAGCTGGCATGAATCTACCTTGCTTAAGATATTTAAACCGTTTAGAAAAGGAAAATAGACACAATTTCAGAGCAACGGATGTTCTAATGAAGCGAGAAATAAAGAATACCAGGTAAGTACTGTTGCAGGAAGGCAACGCTCCTTCAGGAAGGTCGAGTCTATGTTAATATATATCCTGATGATAATCGGCTTCGGCGCCGTGGTCGCAGGGGCGCACTTTCTGGTCGATGGAGCCGGGTCTCTGGCAAGAAAACTAAAAGTATCCGACCTTGTGATTGGCTTGACAGTGGTTGCATTCGGGACATCGCTTCCGGAATTATCCGTGAACATAGTTTCAAGCATTCGGGGCAGTTACGGAATTACTCTTGGCAATATAATTGGAAGTAACATAGCAAATATTTTGCTCATTCTTGGTATTAGCGGAGTCATTTTTCCGTTAGCAGTAACCAAAGGGACGGCCTGGAAAGAGATACCGTTAAGTTTGCTTGCAGCTCTGTTGGTGGGCGTTTTGGCCAACGACGGATGGATAGATGGTGTCGGCTTTTCGGCTTTAACAAGGATAGACGGCCTGGTATTGATTGCTTTTTTCATCGTGTTTATTTATTACACTTTCGGTATTGCTCATAATGCTACAGGATTAGGGGAACATATACCCGGGAAAAAACATAAGATTCCGGGGAGCGTGGGCTTCATAGTATTGGGGCTGTTTCTCTTAATTATTGGCGGCAGGTGGATTGTCAAAGGGGCGGTGGTGCTGGCCGGCTTATTAGGCGTCAGCGAGACTACAATCGGCTTAACGATAGTCGCAGTAGGAACCTCGATTCCGGAATTGGCCACCTCTGCAATGGCGGCATACAAAAAGAATGCAGAATTGGCCGTTGGCAATGTGGTAGGTTCCAATATCTTTAATATCTTTTTCATCTTGGGGATTAGCTCGATTATCAGGCCTATAAAATTCGAAGCTAAAGCCAATATAGATATTATGGTGCTGATAATTGCCAGCCTGCTGTTGTTTTTCAGTATGTTCACAGGAAAAAAGAAGGTTTTGGACAGGTGGGAGAGTGTGCTTTTTTTAATAATTTATTCGGCATATATTTTCTTCGTCATCGTTCAACCAATGAGAATCTGAACAGCGACAGGGGATATTTCGTAAGTATGTGTTTAATTAAGGAATATAAAGGAATTGCGGTGTTTTGAGTATGCTTAAGAATATTTTGCTTTCATTTATACCGATATTTGTGGCTATTGACGCCGTGGGGGTACTGCCTATATTTGTTTCACTGACACAGGGAATAGACCGGCAGCAAAGAATAAAAGTAATTGTTCAATCTATGCTTACAGCCGTGTGCCTGGCGGTTGGATTTATATTTCTTGGTAAAGGGGTTTTCAGGATACTGGGCATAACTATTGGAGATTTTATGGTGGCAGGGGGAGCAATACTTTTTTGCCTGGCCATAATCGATATTATAAACCCTGTCAAGCGAAGACGAATACCGGGCCATGAACTTGGGGCTGTTCCCCTGGGGACGCCCTTGATTGTAGGCCCGGCAGTATTAACTACTTCACTGATAATAATCTCGCAATACGGATTATTCGCTACGCTTATATCCGTTCTGGCAAATATTCTGTTGGCAGGTATAATTTTTAGTGTATCATCTTTTGTGATGAAGGTTTTAGGCGAAGCCGGCTCGAAGGCCCTTTCGAAAATAACGAGCCTGCTGCTGGCGGCAATAGCAATAATGTTAATAAGGAAGGGCTTAGTAGAGCTTATTCAACAGATTTGAGGTTAAATGTAGTAAATTTATGGAAGAGAAGATCGATAAAACTATCATCCACGAGCTATTCACCAGGCATCCGGATAATCCCATTTTGTCGGTGAAGGATTGGCCTTATGCCGCCAATTCGGTTTTTAACGCCGCTGCCGCTGAAATGGATAACAAAATACTTCTACTTGCTCGAGTGGAAGATTTCAGAGGCATTTCGCATCTTACTGTAGCCAGAAGTGAAAACGGTGTTGACGAATGGGAAATAGACCCCCAGCCAACATTAAGACCGGAACCGGAACAATATCCGGAGGAACTTTGGGGTATTGAGGACCCGAGAATTACCTGGCTCGAAGAACTCAGGCAGTGGGCCATAACATACACGGCATTTTCCGAAGGCGGGCCTCTGGTATCATTGGCGACGACAAAGGACTTTAAGACATTTCAGCGATTAGGGCCGGTGATGCCTCCGGAAGACAAAGATGCAGCACTATTTCCCGTTCGTTTTGATGGCCGCTGGGCAATGCTGCATCGTCCTGTCGCAAAAGTAGTAGCAATCGAAGCTCATATCTGGCTTTCTTTTTCGCCTAATCTCAAGCATTGGGGCGAACATCTGGAGGTGATTCAGGCCAGGCGCGGTGCGTGGTGGGATGCCAACAAAATCGGGCTTTCTGCCCCGCCTATGCAAACTCCAGAAGGGTGGCTGGTGTTGTATCACGGCGTCCGTACCACTGCATCGGGCTCTATTTACAGGCTGGGTCTTGTATTGCTTGACCTCGAAGACCCAAGGAAAGTTATTCGCAGGTCTGATGAATGGATTTTTGGTCCAAAAGCTTCTTACGAGCGTGAAGGTGACGTGGATGACGTAGTCTTTCCCTGCGGGTGGATAAATAAAAATGGAAAGATTTTGATGTATTATGGTGCTGCGGATTCTCGCATCTGTCTTGCCACTGCAAATTTGAAAGACTTAACCGACTTTGTAATGCAGTCCCCACGAACAGGAAAATAGTCCGTATGATTCAGTCGAAGACATTTCAGTACATACATCAAGGCAGTAACTGTGCTGTAATAGTAGCTCATCCCGATGATGAAACACTATGGGCGGGCGGAACAATACTTTTACACCCCGACTGCAACTGGACAGTGATTACCCTTTGCAGAAAAAGCGACTCCGACCGGGCACCTAAATTCATTCGAGCGATTGAGCAGCTAAACGCAACCGGAGTAATAGGAGACCTTGATGACGGGCCGGAACAAACACCACTACCTTTACGGCAAATACAGGAAACGATTATTGAATTGCTGCCATCGTACAGGTTTGACCTTATCATAACTCATGGACTATGGGGAGAATATACTCGACACCTAAGACACGAGGAATCAGGCAAGGCAGTGATGGCGCTGTGGGAAAGTGAAAGATTGTCCGCAAAACAAATATGGAGGTTCGCCTACGATGATAGCAGCGGAAAGCATCTTCCACGGGCTGTCAAGGATGCGGATTTGCAAATAGAACTACCGGAGGAAATCTGGCAGAAAAAATATGATATTATTACCAAAGTGTACGGTTTTAGCACAGATAGTTTCGAGGCACAAACAACACCGCGTGAAGAAGCATTCTGGATTTTTAAACACAGGTAAAAAGTTTACTAAGAACCTTATAAAGGAGCATAAAGAAAATGAAAGTGTTAGCGATGTATGATTATCCTCCTTCTCCCGCGGGGCTGGCCACGCAGGGGAACTTGTTACACAGAGGTTTAGAGCAAATCGGCGTAGATGTTCATTCCGTTCACTTTGAATCCGCTCAGGAAAAAGAGTGGTACTACCGATGGTTTGAGCCGGATGTAGCAGTAGGCGTTGGCTATTGGGGTCATACTCCATACCTGGTCCTGCATCCACAGCGATATGGCATTCAGTCAATACCCTGGCTGGTTGCGGATGGATATATGGGTGACTACCACGAAATTTTAAATTCCCTGCCTTTAATCATGGTAACTTCCAGATGGGTTAAAAAGATATATGTTCGCGACGGACTAAAGGGAGAAAACATCGAGGTGCTTCATGTTGGCTGTGATACGGACTCCTTCATACCGCGAGATAAAAATGACCCAAAGGTAGCAGCCGTCCGTGAGGCGCTCGGCGTAGCACCCGACCAGATAATGATTCTCACCATAGGAGGCGATGCGGCATCAAAGGGCGCTCAGGAGGTAATGCAGGCACTATCATTGATAGATACAAAGGCACCGGACTGGAAATATGTTTGCAAGGTCTGGCCACAGCCGCGAACAGAGCAGCAAAACCTACAGGATGTGCAGCTTGCCACCCAGCTTGGTATTGAAAAAAATGTGGTTTTCACAACTAATGTTATCTCCCGCAACTTTATGCCTTATCTTTTAGCAGCTTGTGATATTTATGCAGCACCGTCACGTCTGGAGGGTTTTGGGATGATTCAAGTTGAGGCCAATGCCTGTGGCAAGCCGGTAATAGGAATTAAAGCGATGGGGATGCTTGATACTATGGTTCATGGAGAAACTGCGTTTTTGGCCAATATAGCACAAGAGGTAAGACTGAGAGAAACAACGCTGGACCAGGAGTCCGGCCACGAGCAGGGACATCGCATTGTTTTCAAAAGCCCGCGGATTGTGGATTACCGCGCCAGCATTCACGATATATCAAGTTACCTTATGCAGCTGATGCAGGATGTCGAGCTGCGCAAGAAAATGGGCGAAGCCGGCACGAAAAGAGCTGTGGAAAACTATGACTATCGTGTTATAGCCAAAAAATTTGTCGATATTGTCTCGAAACGACTTGGAATCTCATAAGTATGGAAAAGACAGAACGAATTTTGATAGACCAGGCCAGGCAGGCCGCAACAGAAGTGCTGCTTCATAATGCCCATGGCTCATACCGCGGACTTCCACGTGCAGCGGGCTGGGGATACCCGGAACCATATACCCGCGACATTATGATTTCAACACTTGGAATTCTGACAACGGGAAATAAAAAATTGATGAAATCTCTGCGTCGCTCTATGGAAACAGCAGCCAGCAACCAGAGCCGATTGGGTCATATACCTTCATTGGTTCATGACCCGAGCGACCGTGGGTCAAGCGACTGCACTCCATTGTTTCTTATGGCAGTAGCGCTCTTTCGACAAATAACAGGAGAACATAATTTTCTCGAAGAAGCAGTCAATAAAGCGATGGTCTGGATGGAATACCGAAGCCCATCCGACCGTGTTATCGTTGACCAGCTTCCGACCAGCGATTGGCGAGACGAGCAATGGGTTTTTGGTTACGGCTTGTATGTGAATACTATTGTGTATATTTACCTGCGTCTGCTCGGTCAGGATGAGCGGGCAGAAAGACTCAGAGAGGCAATGGGCCGCTTCACCGTTAAAGGAGACAAGCAGAACCGACACATACACGAGGGCCTGGTGTTGAGGAATAAACCATATTATGCGTTGTGGTCGTACAAGGTTTATAGAAGTGAACGTTTTGACCTTTTGGGCAATAGTCTTGCAATTCTCTCAGGCATTGCCTCGCCTTCGCGGGCGCGTCAATTGATTACCTGGATAGAGACAGAATGTGAAGCATTAAGGAAAAACGAGGACCTCGCTGTTGACCTGCCGCCTAACTTTTTTCCCTATGTAAGACCAGAAGACCCGGATTGGCTGCCGAGATACAAAAAATACAATCAACCCGGTGAATATCATAACGGCGGCGTATGGCCCTTTATATGCGGATTTTACGTAGCTGCTCTGGTTGCTGCTAAAAGATACAATCTCGCTGAGAAGAAGCTCATTGCCCTTGCAAAACTCAATCGGCTTACGCGTGTGGCAGACGTGGAATTTGGTTTTAACGAATGGCACCGGGCACAGGATGGAACACCTCAGGGTGAGGATTGGCAAAGCTGGTCGGCGGCAATGTTTCTGTATGCTGCTGCCTGTGTTCAAGAACAAAGAACTCCTTTCCTCGATGAGGTTCGAGATTTACATGAGTATAATAACAGTGATAATAGTCCGAATTTAGCGCAGGATTAATTCGGTAACCGGTAAACACAAGCAGCAAACACTATGAGAACCTACTTCGATTGTATCCCTTGCGCCATTCGTCAGGTGCTTGACTCGGTCAGGTTGACGGCAAACGATGAAAAAATCCACGATCAGGTCCTGCACAAGACCCTTAGATTGGCCGGTGAGCTGGACTTTCGGCAAAGCCCGCCGACAATGGCCCAAAAAACACATCGGTATATTCGAGAACTAACCAGCGTAAAAAACCCATATCTTGAGCTTAAAAACCGATTCAACAAGTCGGCACTACAAATGTATCCAGAATGGAATATGCTCAGGTGGCCGGTCTGACCAATTCGGTAAAGGTTATCGAAAATGGCTCAGATGCTCCCGGCACCATCCTAAAAAGCTGCTCAGAATCGTTTCGACGCCGATTTGACAAGGTGGATTTGGTCA
Source organism: uncultured Pirellulales bacterium (assembly GCA_964495465.1). Taxonomy (GTDB): domain Bacteria; phylum Planctomycetota; class Phycisphaerae; order Sedimentisphaerales; family Anaerobacaceae; genus CAZBWE01. The sequence goes on along the minus strand of CAZBWE010000055.1, from coordinate 3,904 downwards.
TCGCAAAGGGGCAGGGTAACTTCAAGATATTAAATGATATCGATAAAAACGTGTCCTTTATGCTCATGCCGAAATGTATGGTTCTTGCCCGGCATCTGGACTGTGAAATCGGCAGTCTGGTGCTGAAAAATTCAGATACTGGGGGATAATGTGCTATTTTTTACAGAATTAGCATACTTTAGTATTGACCTTTGGCTGAAAATAGCATAGATTTGCGGTTTCGTATTTTGAATGGCTTGAATAGATTGTGTTGGAAGAGTTAGTTAAATGCCAAAGCAGAAAACCCATAAGGGATTAGTCAAAAGGTTCAAGATAACCGCAAAAGGCAAAATTAAGCGCAGACGCGCCGGCAGCGGTCATCTTATGAGCGGCAAAAACGCCAAACGCCGAAGACGAATAAGAGGCTCAGCCATTATAACTTCCAAGGCGGCCAAAGTTATTAAAACGCGAATGGCATAAAATCTCAATTAGCAATAAAAAGCGTCTTACAATATAATAATTTATCAAACGAGCTTGCTTCTCGGCTTATGTTTTCAATCATTCAGCTGCCGCCAGCAAGCGTAAAAGAACAGAAATTTTCAAAGGAAAGCTGAAATGCCAAGAGTCAGAAAAGGCGCTGCAAGGCGCAAGGCAAAGAAACGAATCCTCAAAGCGGTAAAAGGGCACCGTGCTTCCGCCGGTCATTTGTATCGTCTGGCTAAAGAGGCCGTTGTGCGGGCAGGGGTTAACGCACGTATCGACAGAAAGCGGCGAAAGAGGGATTTTCGCGGTCTGTGGATTACACGCTTGAGCGCGGCCTGCCGTCAGCGGGGTATAAGATACAGCCAGTTTATCAACGGCCTTAAAAAAGCAAATATCCAGTTGAACCGGAAAATGCTCAGTGAAATTGCAATAGCCGACCCTGCAGGTTTTGATACTATCGTTGAAGCTGCAAAAGCTGCAGAAAAATCGTAAAGTGTGATTTGAGTTTTCTGTTACAAACCGCAAAAAATGGCATACAAAAAATGCTCGAGCAATTCGAAAAAATCGGTAAAGACGCCCTTATAGAGCTGCAAAAAGTAACCGACCTGAAGCAGCTGGAAGATTTCCGCATAAAATATTTAGCCCGCAAGGGTGAGATTACCCAGATGCTCAGCCGGATAGGTAGGTTCCCGCCGGAACAAAAACCACAGGCAGGGCAGCTCGCAAACAGGATTAAAAAGGAAGTTACCGAGACATTCGAGCAGCGAAAAGAGACCCTGTTGCAATCGCAGGAGCAAACACGCGAGCTAACAGATATTACTCTGCCGGGAAAACCGGTGCAAATCGGTAAAATGCACATCATCACGCAAACCTTAAATGAGCTGCTGGAGATATTCGGCCGAATGGGCTTTGCCGTCGCATACGGCCCCGAGGTCGAGGACGAATGGCATAATTTTGTCGCACTGAATATTGGCCCGCAACACCCGGCAAGAGACCCTCTGGATAATTTCTATATTGAAGACAACATCCTGCTGCGAAGCCAGACATCAACAATCCAGATTCGGGTTATGGAAAAGCAAAAGCCGCCTATTCGAGTTGTCGCTCCAGGCCGGGTCTATCGGCCGGACACTGTAGATGCGACACATATGTTTATGTTCCACCAGCTCGAAGCGCTCGTTGTTGACGAAGGCGTTAGTATGGTGGATATGAAGACCACGATTGAGCAGTTTATTCACGCCTTTTTTGGGCGCGAAACGAATTGGCGGTTTCGTCCGAGCTTTTTCCCGTTTACCGAGCCAAGTGCTGAGGTTGATTTGCTGCTGAAAGACAAAAGCGGCAAAGAAAGCTGGACGGAGATGGGCGGCTGCGGCATGGTTGACCCGAATGTTTTCGACGCAGTCGGAATCGACAGCGAAAAATATACCGGCTGGGCGTTCGGCTTCGGCATCGAGCGCTTAGCGATGCGAAAATACGGCATAACAGATATCCGCCTGTTTTTCGAGAACGACCTGCGATTCCTCGAACAATTTTAATTTTTCTAACGGAGATGACTGAAACCGTGAAAACATCACCGATTTTTGAAAGGGTAAAAAAGTGAAATACGCAAAAATCCTGGCAGCTTTAGTTCTGGCTTTGGCAAGTGTAGCCAATGCCACCGACCCTAATCTTGTCGGCTGGTGGAAGCTCGATGATACATCCGGTCCTAACGCCGTTGATTCGTCCGGCAAGGGTAACAATGGCACGCTGGTAGGCAGCCCTCAGTGGGTAGCCGGCCATATAGATGGTGCGCTGCGATTCGATGGCAATGAATTTGTGAAATTGCCCATCGGCTCTGTCATTAATTCGCTGGATGAGGCCACTTTTGCGATATGGGTGAACTGGTCTGGCAGACCTGACCCGAATGCTGGCGGCTGGCAGCGGATTTTTGATTTCGGCACAAACACAGGGAATTATATATACCTTTGTCCCAGCACAGGTGAAGCTAACGCGGCAATGCGAGTGGCAATTGTGGCAGATAACAATATATGGGATGAGTTCGATGCGAGGGTCGACGGGAACAGCATCGCACTGCCTACCGGCTGGCACCATATAGCCGTTACTGTCAGCAAAAGTTCACAGACTATGATTATGTATCTCGATGGTAAAATTGTCGGCTCAAAAACCTATTGCACCAACGCTGTGAGCGACCTCGGCGTTACTACCAACAACTGGCTTGGTAAATCACAATATAATGACCCGAACTTTAAGGGTTCTTTGGATGATTTCCGCATCTATAACCGCGTGCTGTCAAAGAATGAGATAAAGGCTTTACTCCCCCAGACCGAGAAGAAGGAAACGGCCCCAGAAATGCCTGCTGGTTAACAACGTCTATGCAGATTAGCTCTATGATTTTTGGTTTAAACTCTACGATGACGCTATTTCAGGTGCGCAGCAAGATACCGCAGTTGCAGTAAACGGCCTGGGTTTCTTCTGACCAATTCTAATTCCCACAGTTGCGTAGATGTCCTGTGTCATTTTATTGAGTCATCAAGAGGCAGGCCAAGCTTTTTATATAATTCTCTTCGGCCTGCTTTATCGCCTTCAATCGTCGCTTTCGCATATTCAGCTACTTCTTTTGCCCTTGCCCGCGGAACCACTACGACGCCATCACCATCGGCAACGATAATGTCGCCCGGCTCAACCAACACGCCGCCGCAAACAATAGGGCGGTTGACGGACTCGATTTCATTCCGGCCTGGGCGAATACCTCGGCCCACCTTTCTAAAATAAAGGGGCACTTTTTCAATCGCTATCTCATCCGTATCACGAGCGGTGGCATTGGTAATAACGCCAACGCATCCTTTCAGCTTCCAGCCCATAATGTTGTTCGAGCCAATTGAGCCGACATCAGCATCGGGGGCGTCATCGATAAGAATGGCAGTACCTTTACGAATGAGCGGGACAAACGGCTCACTTGAGAGCTTGTCATACCAATTGCCCACCCAGCGGTCAAAATCTTTAGTCTCCGTAAATCGGGCAGGTGGCTTATTTGTCGGGACGTAGCGAACGGTCAGAGCAATACCAACAAAACGATGGTTGAAATGCTCGGTATCTTTCCACGCGGCGTGAATCTCAGGCGACATCAGCCCGATATTGTGCAAACCGACCCTGTCCATCCCATCGGTAACATCAGCGACTCGCAGACCCTCAAAAAGCTTAAGGATTTCCTGGTCCTGCTCAGCAGAATAAACCTTTGTCGGAATGAAATTTTTGCCTGCCCGTAATTCTTCACCGGTCGGCTTGATTTCCCGCATATCTGAATTCGGCTCTTTATCGCCAGCCAAAGCAAACATCGAATAACCCAATAATCCCAGTGATGTTACAAATGCCAATCTAAATATTGTTTTTGAAGTTTTCATTTTTGGCTCCTGTATTTATCAAAGTAATGCTTCGGTTAATATAC
>CAZBWE010000054.1:0-16397 GCA_964495465.1 uncultured Pirellulales bacterium | reverse complement strand
AGATAAATGCGAATGAGAACATTACATTCCATTGTGCTTGTTTTGCTTGACCGCTACTTAAGCGCCACATTATTTAGGTCAATATGCGCAAAATGTCCGCCATAGTCCTTATAAAGCTCTTTACTTCATTTTTAGTAAAATCCAGATTGCGAATACTACTGGAATACCCAAAATAAACATCTCTATGATGGTATAATAAACCTTTTTGGTTTCTCCACGGTTAAGTTTGATAGCTCTGTTTACAATCCCCAGCCCAGGAGCTATCACGAATGAAAATACCGGCAAACCTACCATTAAATAGGAATACCCAGGTATCATGCTGATAACAGAAAAAACAACACCAAGAATAAAAACCATTTCTGTCACAAAACCGAGTCGACTTGTATGTTTATAATAAAATTTTATGGAACGACCTAAAACAGCAGATAAAATTAAAAGAAAGACAAAGATGCCAGCTATAACTTCAGAAACTTCTGGCTTAAATAATCCCGACAAAATCCAGAATATAAGTGCAGCAATAGCAGCTATTCTTGCAAAAATGAAAACTTTCTTTAACTTTATAGAAAGCTTACAACCAGAAGACTCTTTATGAAAGTCCTCATTCTCTTTCGTTTCGTCCATCTTCTCATTATTGGAACTGAATTTGTCAATAAATAGCATCTTAAAACAGATTCATATTTACAAAATTTCGCACCTACGCACAATGCATCACGAATAAGCTTCCGCCAGAATCTTAATCGGGTGCTTAGCCATTCTATCGCTGATATGTTCTATTTGCAACTTGCAAGTGGAACATTCGGTTAGAACGTTTTTAATTGGTGTCCGCTCAAGAGCCTTTTTTAGCCTCTCTGCTATCTGTGAGGAAAGCTCGTAATTTTTTTTCTGCATCCCGAATGTACCGGCTATCCCGCAACAGCCGGCCTTTAGGTCTGTAACTTTTATCCCGCAAAGTCCCTGCAAGAGCTTTATACTTGCTGTCCCGTCGCCCACTGCACATAAATGACAGGGCAAATGATAAACGTATTCCTCCTGTATTGGCTTCGTTGGTTTTTTCAGTTTACCCTGTCTATGCAAATCTGAAAGATAGTTTATCAGCTCATAAGTATTTTCAGACACAAGCTTTATATCATCTCCTTTAACAAAATGCCGAAGCTCATCTTTCAGGCATAGTGCTGCGCTCGGCTCGGAACAGACTATCTTGTAACCATCTTGAATTGCTTTGGCCAGATATTTTACGCTATAGGCCAAATCCTTGCGGGCCGTTTTGACATTGCCATACACAATCGCAGGTAGTGGCGCCGGACTTTGATTTGGCAGTATCACCTCGATATCATTCGCACGCAGGACATCAAGCACGGCAAATCCCAGCTCATGGTCGTTATAATTTGCATACGAGTCAACAAAATATGCGACCTTGTCGATTGGCTTTTCTATCGGTTCGCAGGCAGCTATGTATTGTCGCCCTACTTTCAAAAAAGAGCTCCGCCTGAACGGGGGCATAGCACGCCGCCTGTCTATGCCGGTTGTTTTTTCTAAAAGCCACTTGAAAGCCGGATTCCGCATAAGGAAATTCGATATCGGAGCAAAGAAGCTGCCTAACATACTAAGATAGCGATTATGGCTTAGCAGAAAATCTGTTCGACGCAGCCCCTTATGCTTGGCGTATTCCGCCCGAAAAGTATTTATTAGCTTGGAGATGTCAACACCTGATGGGCATTGCAATTGGCAGGCCTTGCAGTTAATGCATAAATCGATGAATCTTCTAAAATCAGGCGACTCAAAGTCCGAATCGTCCAACTGTCCTGTCGCCCGGAAGTTAAGAATGTTTGCCTTTGCTCGTGGGCTGCCTATTTCTTCACTAACAGCCCGAAATACCGGACACATTCGCAGTTCCGGCTCGCGGCTCAGGCACAATCCACAACCATAACACTGCTCAAGCTCTAAAGCCAGCTCGTCTTTATCAAAAATCAGAGTTGTGTTGATTCTCTCCGGCTGAATATTTTGTTCCGTCCTCAGGTTCTTGACCATAACGTCGGCGTCGTCGTTAATGATTTTGCCGGGATTCATCAAATTACAAGGGTCGAATATCTCTTTTATTTTGCAAAGAATTTCGTAGTATTCGTCGCCATACTGCCGTTTTATAAAAGCCGCCCTTACCAATCCGACTGCGTGCTCGCCGCTGATTGAGCCGCCAAGCGACCAGGCAAGCGAGAAAACTTCGTTTGCAATAGCACGCATCTTTTGCACATCAGCTGGCTCATTCAGGTCAAGATAAGGCCGCAAATGCAGCTCCCCATCTCCTGCATGACCGAAAAAGGACATTACAATGTCATATTTCCTGCCGATTTCCACCAGAGCCGCGATGTATTCGCCGAGCCGCTTGTAATCAACACTGGTGTCTTCCATAAATTCAACAGGGTGTTTTCTACCCTTTTTTCTATAGAGTAGTGGCCCGGCGTCCTTGCGCGACTTCCATATTTGTTTCTGTTGCTTTTCGTCAAGGAAAGTTCTCTGCCTGCTTGCGAGATTTGCTACCGCTGAACTTGTTTTTTCTACTTTTTCTTGAACCTGCTGGTCTGTTTCACCGGTATGCTCGACCAACAAAACAGCAGCGGCGCCAGCCGGCAGGATATCTTTGTATTCGGGCAGGGCCTCTATGGCCATATCGATTAGCGTCTTATCCATTAGTTCACACGCCGACGTCCCGCCCTCGACAATAATCGGGACCGCCTTTGCCATATCCTGCAGGGAATCAAACTCCAACTGCAGCAGGCTTTTTGCTGCCGCAAGCGGCACCGTCCTGAGCGTAATCTTCGTAAAAATAGCCAATGTGCCTTCCGACCCAGTTAACAGTCGTGCTAAGTCTATCTTTCCGTTATGACAAATACCGGTGATGTTGTATCCGCTTCGATTTCGACGGGCCGCTGGCATCGATTTACTGATTAGTTTTTGTTTGTCCTCAAGAATAGTTTTACACTTGCGGGCAATTTCGCCGACTTTATTATCTTTTACTTCGTAGTTGTTTTTGAATTCGACAAGACTGCAGTCAGCTAAAACTGCTTCGATGTTCTCTACATAATTTGCTATATAACCGTATTCGAGCGAATGTGCGCCTGTGGAATTATTAGCAACGTATCCCCCTACTGTCGCTCGGTTGCTGCTCGATGGGTCAGGCCCGATTTTCCTGTTGTATCGGTTTAGATATTTGTTCAAATCGTCAAGGACCACACCCGGTTCACAGATTATCCTCTTTCCTTCATCTTCAACGCTGATAATCTTGTTCATATACCGCGACATATCAAAAACTATCCCGCTGCAAAGCGATTCTCCCGCAACCCCGCTCCCTGCTCCGCGTGCAGCGACAGGTATGCCCTTACTGCCGGCGTATTTGACGGCAGCGGCTATATCTGCACTGTCACGTGGTGCGACAACGCATAAAGGAACTATTCTATAAATACTCGCATCGGTGCTATAAGCTGCCCTGTGCAGGATGTCAGCAAATACGTCGCCTCGGATGATTTTTTCCAAATCGTTCTTGGTCTGTTCCGCATTTTCGTGGCTCTTTTTGTTTATTGCCGTCACGATTGTTCTCTTCTGTATTATTGCTCAAAATCACGGGGCAAGAACTGGGCCTTTGAAATGGTGCCGCTCATCCTCAACACTGCAAGGTCGTCCTCACCGACCTCGCCTTTGATGAATTGTTGAACGATAGGATGGGGATGGTTATGGATATGGTCTGCATCGCCGTCAGCAATAATTTTGCCGTTATGCAGCATTACGATGCGTTCCGCTATTTTGTAAGCGCTTGTCATATCGTGTGTTACGACAACTGTTGTTATGCCAAGTTCCCTTTGCAGTTTCAAAATAAGCTCATTAATTACGTCTGCACGAATTGGGTCCAGCCCCGTCGTTGGCTCATCGTATAGAATGACTTCCGGATTTAATGCGATGGCCCGTGCAAGTGCCACCCTTTTTTTCTGACCGCCGGAAAGGTTTGCCGGATAGTGATTCTGAAAGCCGTCAAGGCCGACCATCGCCAACTTTGCTTTAACAAGCTCTTCAACCTCTTTCGAGTTGGTTATCTTATAATGTTGCCTTATTGGGAACATAATGTTTTCAGCAACGGTAAGACTATCGAACAAAGCGCCTCCTTGGAAAAGAAAGCCATAATGCGTGCGTATCTTATTCAATTTGGCCTCGTTCAGGTTATCGATGCGTTTGTTTTTGAAATATATTTCGCCGGAGTTTGGCCGGAGCAGCAATATTAAGTGCTTGATTAAGACAGTCTTTCCGCATCCGCTTGGTCCTATCACAACGGTTGTCTTGCCCTTTTCTATAGTCAGAGAAACATTATTCAGCACGATATTGGGGCCGAACTTCTTTGTGATATTTTTCAGAACAATCAATCCATTGCTGTTATTGACTTGGTCTGCACTTTTCTCGTCGTCCCTTTTCACTTTTCTCCTACGCTTCCAAATTTTTATTACGGAATCATTCAACCAGGCTTTTGATTGGCCAAAACGTATTGTATATTGCTTTGAAAATCATTGCCAGTGCCAGGTTTATCGCCAGTATAGAGATAAAGCTGGCCACGAAAGCCTCCGTGCATGCCCGGCCGACCCCATGGGCTCCTTCCTTGCAGGTAAAGCCCTTATAACAGCTGATAGAGGCAATGGCTGCCCCGAAGAAAAAGCCCTTAATAACACCAATAATTACATCCCATAGTTCAACCGCAGATGCACTGAAGGTCCAATACGCCTGACTATTTATACCTTTTTGGGTAACGCTCACGAAATATCCTCCTAATATACCCAACAAATCAGCATAGATAATCAATGCTGGCGTTAAAAGCAGGCACGCCAGTACCCGCGGTGCAACCAGATAACGTATAGGGTCGGTTCCTATACTTCTGACGGCGTCAATTTGCTCGGTAACATTCATCGTTCCTAATTCAGCTGTCAAGGCCCCTCCGATTCGACCCGCTAACATAACCGCCGCGAGAACAGGCCCGAGTTCCGAAACAACTGAAACATTAATTAATACTCCCAGATGTTCCTCAAGACCCATACTCTTAAGCTGGTCGTATGTCTGAATCGCTAATGTCATTCCGACGAATGCTCCTGTTATCATTATAACAGGCACGCTGCGAACACCGATTATGTTCATTTGTGTCCAGATTAGAGGATACGTCTGACTTTTTAGACAGCTCTGTAGAGATACAACCAATGATTTCCATATAAACCTTGCGAAACGACCTGAGTTACTTATGCTGGTTATGGTTTTTGCTCCTATCATTTTAATCATTTTATATCACTCCAAACCTTCTTGCTATCTTATCTCTACTGTTATCTCCGGCCATAAGTCCAAAAAAGCAATCGTAACTTGATTCGATAATTTCACTTACGTCAACTCTTCGCGTCTTTTTTTACCAGTCCACTATCCTATTGTCAAGATTACCGTAACACTTTGGCATCAAACATTTATATGTTCGATATGAGCTATTTTAATCAGTGTTGGCTTGTATGATGCATAGTGTCCAGTTGGCTGGGTAAGTTATTTCCTACCGTTCCTTACTTTATTTTTTAATATACCTTGTTTGCCTTTATTAGTTTGACCACAAAAGGAATAATAATATGGAATGTTTAACTATTGAAGAAAAATCGAAAAACCAGAATGTTGTATAATCCCTACTTATCTTTAGAGATTTTACCTGCTTAAGCTCTTAAATTGCCGCTTAAATAATAAGGGACAAAAACCATTTTTTCACCTGATAATGGCGATTATTGTCAATAAGATTAGCAATGCTTACCTAATATATTGTGAACAAAGAAGTTAGGAACGATTGTATGAGATATGAAAAATGTTCCGGTTTTTTCCTATATTGCCTATTTTAGCTAAAGTTTTTTTGTTTTGACTTCCGATACTAACATAACGATTATTATATTATCTATATTAACACGAAATGGAAAAAAAGGATTACATCTGTTAAATAGGGCAATATGTGCAAAACGGCAAAATAGTTGGAGAATAGATTATGATAAATGAAAGTATTTTGGAACGCTACCTGGAACACATTCTTAGAGGCGAAAGGAAATCATGTAGAGCCGTGATAGAAGAAGCACTTCAAACCGGCGTACCCGCTAATTCTGTATATCTGCATATAATATGGCCAATTATGGTTGAGGTTGAGAAATTGCTCCGTTCAGATAAAATAACTCGTTTTCAGGAGCATATGGCGACGCGAATTAACAGAACTATAATTGATCAGCTTCAAAATAAGCTGCCCTGTCGACCTAATAGAAGCAAAAAAATAGTAGTTTGTTGTGAGCAGGATGAAATGCAGGAGCTTGGCGCTCAAATGATGACAGACTTGTTTGAGAGTGATGGCTGGGAAGTAAGGTTTTTAGGAGGAGGTTTGACAAATGACGACATCCTTACCTTCATAAATGAATATGCTCCAGATATCCTGTTAATATATGGCACCGCTCCGAAGCAGGCACCTGAAATACGTCGGCTGATAGATAGCATAAAAGCAATAAATGCCTGGCCGCATCTGCGAATTATGGTCTCTGGGGGCTTGTTTAATAGAGCGGAAGGACTATGGGAAGAAATCGGAGCTGATTTGTTCGCGGCAACGGCACTTGATGCAGTAAAAATGGCGTCAACACAGAATCCAATCAAGAGATTTGACCGAAGAACGGTAAACCGCAGGAGAAAAAAGCAGCAAACAGTGCTGGAAGAAGTGCCCGTTGAGGTTTCATAGTATTGTTTTGCTGATGCACAATGTTCGGTAGCGTGTGTATAATTGGTGCGAACAGCTATCTTTTGTCTTTTTGGAGTTTGTATTCTACGGAATCGACAAGGGCCTGCCAGGAGGCCTCGATGATATTTTCTGAGCAGCCGACCGTTCCCCACATATCAGTTTTGTCTCTCGACTCAATGATAACGCGCACACGGGCAGCGGTTCCGGCTCCGGCGTTGACGACTCGCACTTTATAATCGAACAGGTGGACTTCTTTTATATTCGGAAAGAAAATCTCCAGCGATTTTCTCAGAGCCGCATCAAGTGCATTAACCGGGCCGTCGCCTTCACCGACTACATGTTCTACCTTATCACCGACCTTGAGTTTAACCGTTGCCTCAGTGACTAAATCACCTGTTGCTCGTTTTTCTGTGGTTACATTATATTTTATGAGCTCAAAAGACGGCCTATATTCGCCCGTAATTTTTTTAACCAATAAATCGAAGCTGGCATTAGCCGACTCGAATTGAAAGCCCTCATTTTCGAGTTGCTGAACACGGACAAGTATTTCTTTGACTAGTTTTTTGTTTTCAGTTATTTTTGATTTTTCCAGTTCAGCCAGTATATTTGACCGGCCGCTTAGCTCGGAAATTAGAAAACGACGCTCATTACCGACAAGCGCTGGATCTATATGCTCATAAGCACTTTTGCTTTTTCGCAGAGCATCGACATGAAGCCCAGCCTTATGTGCGTATGCACTTTCGCCAACATAGGGCATATTCATTACCGGTGTTAGGTTACATATCTCAAAGATATAACGCGATACCTCGGTCATAGACTTGATTTTTTTCGGACTAATGACCTCAAAGCCCATCTTAAATGCAAGATTGGGTATGACTGAACACAGATTGGCGTTGCCGCATCTTTCGCCGAGACCGTTTATTGTTCCTTGGGCGTGGCGGGCCCCTGCTCGAACTGCTGCAAGGGAATTAGCCGTGGCACAGTCGGTGTCGTTATGGGCGTGGATACCTATTGTCATCTGGCTGAATGTCTCGCAAACATTCTTTGTTATCTCATATATTTCGTCAGGCAGTGAGCCGCCGTTGGTATCGCAGAGCACAAGCACATTAGCGCCGGCTTCGGCAGCAGCGATCAGGACTTTCATCGCATACTCCGGATTATTTTTGTATCCGTCGTAGAAATGTTCGGCATCGAAGATGGTCTCCATGCCGTGTTTTTTTAGAAACTCTACCGACTCTGAGCACATAGTAAGGTTCTCTTCTATAGTGCAGCCTAGCACATCTGTTACATGCATATCCCAAGCTTTGCCGACTATCGTGGCCGCTGATGTCTTACAGGCAAGTATTGCATTAAGCGAGACATCATCGGAAACCTTTGTGTAAGCTCGTCGTGTGTTGCCAAACGCTACGATTTTAGAATTTTTTAAACTTAGTTTCTTTACTTCAGCAAAGAACTGCATTTCTTTCGGATTGGAAGCGGAATAGCCGCCTTCAATATAATCGAGACCGAACTCGTCAAGGCATTTGGCAATTGAGAGTTTGTCTTCCAGCGAAAAACTGACGCCTTCGGCCTGCATTCCGTCGCGAAGGGTTGTATCATAGAGCTTTATTTTTTCCATAATTTATATTTTATACTGCGTTTTGTGGTTTGTAACTTATTGGTTAACTTAATTTCAAAACTTTTATTGCCTCATTATACTGTTTTAGGCCGGATTGTAAAGGGAAAATCGAGCATCATATTATTTGTTTTGGTTCAAAATGGGATTATAATTGGTGCTATAGGTTGCAGAAAAGGCAGAATATTTTTTTATAAAATTCTTGTAATAAAGTTGATAATTGAATATACTACTTGGTTTGTATAAATATTAAGATAATATGTTTGTTTAGATACTATTTAGATGAATCTGACACAAATATTACGGCCGGCTCTTATTAAGGTCCCGCTCGAAGGCAAAGATAAGAAATCTGTAATAGCAGAACTGGTGGATTTGCTTGACGCTAACGGACTATTGTTAGACAAGGATGCAGCTTTGGAAGCTGTACTTGTGCGAGAGCAAACCCGAAGCACCGGAATTGGCTCCGGAATTGCAATACCTCACGGCAAATGCAAAGCCGTAAGGGAACTGGTTATCTCAGTCGGAATTGTGCCGGGGGGGATTGATTTTGAAAGCGTGGACGGAAAACCCGTTTCGATTATCATTCTGCTTGTCTCGCCGGTTGACCAGACAGGTCCGCATATACAGGCACTTGCCCAGATAAGCAGACTGATGCTTGATGAATCATTCAGACAAATGCTCGAAAAAGCTGCTTCTGCTGAGGAGGTTTATGAGCTTCTGAAAACCAAGGAGAACGAGTAAATGCTTATCATCGATTGCTTGTTTCTCTTTGTCATTTGCTGTTAATTATTTGCAACGGCTTTTTGTGTTTCCCATAGAATCAGACCAAGGTCGTAAGGATTAACCATATCGGGATGTCGGGGCAAAATCCTGACTGCTATACCGTGCTTACCCGTTTTTGAGCAGGCCATTGTCCCTGAGAACCAGTGTTCGCCGTCCTGTCCCGAAGTTTCTTTGTAATCCATTTTTACAGATGAGCCGTTTTTAATATTGCCCCAGGTATCTGTAAGGCCGTGGTAAAGCTCAACTGAAATATCGTCCGGATTAACTTTGCCGAGTTTAATCAACGCCCTGATGCTCAATTGTGAGCCAACTTTAAGCTGGGGTTTTTTGGGATTTATATGTATGTTGCCATCGCCATTTTTTGCTTCCATTATGACATCTTTGATAGCGAGGTCGGACCAAGCGTTCATAATATCGGACTTCCATTGTGTGAAACTCTTTGCCTTGGTCATATCATTGGCAGTTAAGTATTGCCATCTGGTTGCAGCGGGGTTGTAAAATCTTCGCGTGTACTCAGCGACCATTCTATGTGTATTGAAGCGTGGCGCTATCCACTTGATGGAATTCTTTACTCTGCGTATCCAGGCCCGCGGCAAATTATCTGCTGAGCGGGTATAAAAGAGCGGAATAGCCTCATTCTCAAGCATATTATAAATTGCCTGCGACTCGACCATATCCTGGTAGTCGGTGTCCTTATAGCCTTCGCCGGCTCCGATTGCCCAGCCGCCATCCGGTGTATATCCTTCACACCACCACCCATCTAATGTGCTCATATTCAATGCGCCGTTAATCGCAGCTTTCATACCGCTTGTGCCGCTGGCTTCCATTGGTCTGCGCGGGTTGCTAAGCCAGATATCAACTCCACGGACGAGAAATCTTGCCATATCAATATCGTAGTCTTCTAGAAAAACGATTCGGCGTCTGACGTTTTGCTGACTGGCAAAATGAATAATCTGGCGTATGATATCCTTGCCCTCTGTATCCCTTGGGTGGGCCTTACCGCCAAAAATTATCTGAACCGGACGATTTGGGTTGTTAAGCAGCTTTACGAGACGCTCTGTGTCCTTTAGCAACAAATTGCCTCTTTTGTAGCTGACAAATCTCCTGGCAAAACCTATAGTTAGTGCTTCAGGGTCAAGAACCTCCTCGGCCTGGTTCAATTCGGTATGGTATGTGCCTCTGCGTTGCATTTGTGCCTTAAGACGCTTTCGGGCAAAGACAATTAACTGCTCTTTGCATCTTTGATGCGTTCGCCAGAATTCCTCATCAGGGATTTGGTCAACTTTTTCCCATAGGGACCTGTCAAGGATTTCATCTGGCCAATTTGGCCCCAAGTATCTGTCAAATAATGAGTTAGTTTCATCCGATAACCAGGTTTTGATGTGTGTGCCGTTTGTAATTGATGTTATCGGCACTTCACTTAGAGGGACACCGGGCCAGAGACTGCCCCACATCTCACGCGTTATCTGACCGTGCAGTTTGCTTACGCCGTTTATATAATTGCTAAGCCGTATTGCAAGAACCGGCATCTTAAACGGCTCGTTTTCGTCGTCGGGAAGTATTCTGCCAAGCGCTAAGAACTTCTTTCTGTTTATTCCAAGATGGGGAAAGTAACTTCCAAAATATTTGTCCATCAGCTCGACAGGAAATTCATCGAGGCCGGCTTTTACAGGCGTATGCATTGTGAAGACATTGCCCGACCTTGTTGCCTCAACGGCCTCCTCGAAGGTCATATTATGAGCGCTTCGTAGTTCCCGGATTCTCTCAAGGGCCATAAAAGCGGCGTGTCCTTCATTCATATGGCAGACAGTGGGAGTAATACCAGTAGCAGCCAGCGCCTTCAAGCCGCCAATACCCAGCATAATCTCCTGACGAATTCGCAGCTCACGGTCGCCACCGTAGAGACTGCTTGTAATCATTCGGTCTGCCGGTGCGTTGGCTGCTAAGTTCGTATCCAATAGATATAGTTTTACTCTTCCAATAGTGATGTACCAAATTTGTGCTATTACACATCTTCCCGGATATTCGACGCTGATAGTAAGTGGTCGCCCGCTATTTTTGCAAACAAGCTCAACGGGCATGTTATAAAAATCATTGTCGTAGTAAACTTCCTGTTGCCAGCCATCTATGTTCAGATACTGACGGAAGTAACCTTTCTGATATAAAAGGCCAATCCCGACCAATGGCACACCGAGGTCTGATGCGCTTTTTAGATGGTCTCCTGCAAGGATTCCTAAACCGCCTGCGTAAATAGGAAGGCATTCGTGAATACCAAACTCGGCACAAAAATACGCAATTAACGGTTTGGGAGTTCTTGGGCATACTTTTTCGAACCATGTTGGGCTGTCGTTGTATGACTTAAGTTTTTCCATTGCTCGCTGCAGCTCATACAAAAAGCTTTTATTTTCTGCAAGGGTTTCTAATTTTGATTGTTCTACATTACAAAGGAAGTTAACAGGATTGTGGCCACAGGTTGTCCATAAGTTACCGTCAATGCGTTTGAACAACTCTATGAAATCCGGATTCCACGACCAGTACATATTTTTTGCTATGGTTTCGAGGTTCTTTAGAGGATCGGGTAATGATGGTAAAACAGTAAAATTGCGCAGACTCGCCATTTTTTACTTCTCCATATCGTAAGTCTTTTATTGATAAGCAATAACAATCAGTTGCTATGAATTAATTATATATTGGCTCTTATTTAATCGACAAATCTAATCTTTGGCTTAAAGGGAAAAAGCAAGACAAAAGCTGTGCAAAGCCGACTTATTACGTCCGATATTATCGCTTTGCCTGCCGATTTACACATTGTAATCCGCAAGCACCTCTATTGGCTCAATGACGTTGTGGATTAGGGATTTGTAAAATTTTATATAAAAAAAGTAAAATTATTTGATTTTTCTCTTGACAATGTTAACATATTGTTTAATAATGTTTATATATATTTGTGTTATTTTGAGATTTTTGAGAATTTTTATATGGAGAAGGAAACCGATATGAAGGTGTTGCCAACGACGTGCCCGGCGTGTAATAGCCAGCTCAAAGCTAAGAGTCTTGTCTGCCAACAGTGCCAAACCGAAATTCAGGGTGATTATGAGCTGCCGGTGCTGGTGAAGCTCTCGACGGAAGACCAGCTGTTTATACTTGATTTTATTAAATCGAGCGGTTCCCTGAAGGAGATGGCCCGGCTGATGCGGCTGAGCTATCCGACGGTCCGAAACCGCCTTGATGAGATTATCGAACGTCTTAAACAGGCACAAAACGATGAAGGAAATACAGAGGAGAAGCTATGAGCGAAATTAAAAATGGCGGCAAACCTGCGCCTCGCAGGAGTGCCAGTCAATGGCTGTTTAATCCATTTAGATATGTAGCCGGCTATGAGGCATTGTTACTTGGACTCGGGGCTATTTTGGCAAGTGCGTTTATTGGATATTTCGGAGATGCTCATTTCGATGGTGTTCTTGATGTGCATATAGGCCTGAAGGCTCCATTATGGGTTTTTGTTGTTGAATGTATTATAGATTGGTTGTCTCTGGCGATGCCGCTTTATATCTTCGGTCTGATTCTGTCGCCATCGGCCTTGCGTATGATAGATGTTTTCGGGACTCAGGTATTGGCTCGCTGGCCGTATTTGATTACCTCTTTTGTGATGTTGCCAGAGGCCAATCGAAGATTTAGTGCATATCTTATGGCCGGATTGACCTCTTCTGAAGGTTTCGGGACATTGAATTATGTTGGTTTGTGTGTATTTGTTTTGGCCAGTTTTGTCGCCATTGCTATGATTGTGTGGATGGTCGCATTGATGTATCGGGCCTATTCGGTATCCTGCAATATAAAAGGTGCAAGAGCGGTTATCACTTTCATTGTGAGTATCGTAGGTGCAGAGGTGTTATCCAAATCTTTGATATTGCTGCTATTGCGGTAAAAAGTTGCACAATCAATAGAGTCCGACCGATTGTTAAAATCCGTGGTTGGCAGGAGTTTTGGAAAATACAGCACAAAAAAAAGGCCTGCACAAACAGGCCTTTTTATTCGCGAAGCTTTCCTCCGCAGGGCCGTAAGAAAGCGTTTGAAAAGAACCCATTATTTCCAGGTGGGCAATCGTTGCTTGCGTCCGAAAGTCCTATCGTAGTAGGCATTTCCGGTCCGTCAAGACCTGATTTCCCTCAGTATGGGTATCGGTTCTTTCAACACCAACTTTCATACGAACACCGCAGGGGTTAGCCCGCAATATTATTTATACCAAAACAAGAAGTTAAAATCAAGTAAATACCGATAAATCCGGTAAATTAGCTAAAATACTTTGTTTTTTGCTTCTGATTTTCGGTTATGCAGCTATTAGTTTAATATTAGATTATCAGATTTAAGCGTTTGTTTGCTGCTTCTTAATAGCGTCGTCCGCCGCCTCCGCCTCTTCTTCCTCCACCTCCGCCTCCACCACTACGGCCACCACCACCACGGCGTTCTGTGCGGGGGCGAGCCTCATTGACGTTCAAAGCTCGTCCTTTCAAATCCTTGCCGTTCATGCTGGTAATCGCGGACTGGGCTTCATCCTTAGAGGGCATTTCCACAAATCCGAATCCTCTTGATTCGCCACTGAACCTGTCCTTTATAATATTGATGGTTTCGACCTGGCCGAATTCCTCAAAAGCCTGGCGCAAGTCCTCGTCGGTGACATCACGCGACAAATTGCCTACATAGATATTCATTTTGTGTTCCTTTTCCAATCTTCAAACTTAACATTAAAAATTTATGCCGGAATTTCGGCCACTATATTACGAGTTTACCCCTAAAGTGTCAACACTTCGGTAATTTTAAGTATATTGTCAACTTTGTCAAAGGATTTTTTCTATATTAACCTGCTGTCATATATCCATAAGCAATAAGTGTCTCTGCTCTTTTAGCAATGAGAAATTATACAGTTCGAAGTTCTGCTTCGACGGCTTTATTTAGACTTTTTACGATGTCAGCTTCAAAACCGTCAACCTTCTGGTGGGTCAGTGTTCCATCATCGTCTCTAAACCGCAGCGAAAGCGTAACGCTCTTTTCCCCTGCCGGGATGCCTTCGCCCCGGTATATGCCGATGAATCGGATGTCCTCAAGCTCGGCAGTTGCCTTTTTGTTTACGGCTTTGATAATATCAGCCCACCTGATTGTTTCGTCAACAATTAAAGAAAGGTCGCGCTCTATGGCCGGGAATCTTGGTATCGGTTTGACTTTTGTGACGCCGCTGTACAGGTCTAATAGCTGCTCGAAGTCCAGCTCTGCGGCGACAGGTGAGAGGGTCTTAAAGTCATATTTATTTTTCACCGTCTGCGAGACAATTCCAGCGTTGCCTATTATCCGGTCATTTATTGTAATTTGGGCCCCTGTTTGTGCCCAGATAAGCTCTGCAGGAGTGAAATCCACTTGAACATCACTATCAATAATTTTTATCAGCCCGTCAATCACACCGCGCAGGTCTCTTAAATCACTGTCACAAACCAGTGACAGTTTCGTTTTTTCAATTGGCAAAGTACCGGCTTTGCCGTTCGGCACAAAGGTATCTGCAATCTCAAATATCCTGCACGGCTGGTTTTTGGCATTAAGGTTTGTTTTCAGGACGCCAAGCAAAGAGCCGACAAGATTTTGTCGAAGCAGATTAACACTTTTCCCGGATTGGTCTCTTACTCCCATATATTCTGTTTTGTCTGGGTCCGCGAAAAGCTCTGCAATGGAATCATCAACGAAGCCGACAGTAATCGCCTCGTAAAAGCCGCAGCTGTTAAGATAAGCTTCTATCGAGTTAGCTAATTTCTGGCGTTTGTCGATTGGTACGACTTCGATACTAATTTTTTGCTCTGTCGGTATTTTATTATATCCATATACGCGAGCTATCTCTTCAATTAAATCGACCTCTCGATAGATATCACTTCTCCAGGATGGCACAGTGCAGACTGCCAAATCGTCTTTTCTTTGCGGCTTGAAGCTCAAAGCCGACAGAATTCTCACCGCTTCTTCGGCGGGTATTTCGATTCCAAGCAGTTTGTTCAATCGTGAAAGCCGTAAAGTTACCTCTTTCGTAGCAGGTTTTTTCGGATAAATATCGACAACGCCTTTGGCTGCTTTTCCGCCAGCCACCTGGATTATCAACTGAGCTGTGCGTTTGGATGCCCAGTCAATCAACTCAATATCCACGGTTCGCTCGAATCGAAAGGCCGCTTCTGACGGCAAAGCAAGCCGTCGGGATGTGGTGCGGGTGCTGACCGGGTCAAAGTAGGCATCTTCCAAAAGGATTGTTGTGGTAGTATCGCCGACCTCGGTATCCAGTCCGCCCATAACGCCGGCTATGGCTACCGGGCCTTGTGCATCTGCAATAACCAGCATATCCGTATTAAGCTCGCAGGTTGTGCCGTCAATACTGACAATGCGTTCGCCGGCAATGGCCTTTCTCACTACTATTTTGCCCTGTTTTATTTTGGTATAATCGAAGGCATGAGGCGGCTGGCCGGTCTCCATCATCGCATAATTTGTTGCGTCAACGACGTTATTAACACTGCGCAGGCCCACTGCTTCGAGGTGTTTTTTAAGCCAGTCCGGCGATGGCCCAACCTTGACGCCTTCGATAATGCGAGCTGTGTATCTACCGCACAAATCCGGCTCAGCGATTTTAACATCGGCAAATTCGGTAACATTTTTGTCCGATTCGTCCAGTTTAACTACCGGCGTTTTTAATTCTTTTCCGGTCGCAGCAGCTAACTCACGGGCTATACCGATATAACTTAGACAATCGCCGCGGTTGCTTGTTATCTCGACGTCAATTACGGTATCGCCACCAAGCTGCACTATCGCTTCGCAGGGAAGCCCTAAATCACTTAAAATATCGGCGATTTGCTCTGCGGAGTGCCCTGTTTCAACATAATCACTAAGCCAGTTTAACGAAATTTTCATAGTAAAAAACCATAAGAAAGTAAAAGTTCAATCTTGCCAATAAAATAACTGTCAGATGTGCTACTGTCAACATTAGAACTGATTTGCCATCACAAAAAACAGATAAATTTTGGACTTTCTAGCTTTTTTGTTTTCCCTTATAATAGGGCAAATTGATTGTATTCGATAAGATTAGGAGAGCTGTTATGGGAAAATACAAGATATCGGCAGTGATAATCATTGGCTTAATCGCAGCTTTGCTGCTGGCTGGTTGTGTGGAGCGTCAGCTTACCATCAATACTGAGCCGCAGGGAGCTTTGGTGTTCT
>CAZBWE010000053.1:3332-16408 GCA_964495465.1 uncultured Pirellulales bacterium | reverse complement strand
ACCCTCCTCTGCCGGGCAACGACACCGGCTCTCAGGTATATCACTGGAATGGAGAGGGCACCGACTTTATGGAAAGCACCATTGTTCACAGCGGTGTGTCGATGCCGTATTACTATGAAAATGACGGAGAGACCGAATCCAAGCCCATCGGCGGGTATTACAACTCTGACCTGGATTATTATTCGGAGGCCACGGCCTCTACATCCGATTTGCCAATCGGAACGAACTGGAACAAAGCCGGTGTCGAGTCAATGGTTATATGGTTCTATGGCGACCCAAATAATGATGCCAATGCCACCGAGCAGATGTATGTGAAGCTGAACGGCTCTAAGGTGGAATACGATGGTGATATGGATGACATAAAAGAGCCATCGTGGCACGAGTGGAACATCGATTTAGCAGATTTTGGCATCAATTTGAGCAATGTAACCAGCATCTCCATTGGCTTTGGCGATGAGGATAACGAAGAAACGCCGGGCGGGGCTGGTATTGTGTATTTTGACGATATCCGGCTGTATCCGCCAAGATGTGTTCCCTCACTCAAAAAGCCAGATTCCGACCTGGATAATGACTGCGACGTTGATTACGATGACCTTCAAATAATGGTAAGCAACTGGCTGATTAGCAACTATACTGTTACGCCACAGAACCCCGGCACAGGCGACCTTGAGGCATACTATGATTTCGAAGGCGACTACGAGGACTCGGCTAACGACTATGACGGCGAGCCAAATGGAGGCGTATCAATAATCGCTGATGGCACCAGAGGAAATGTGGCGAGCTTCGACGGCAATGACGGCTACGTGGATTTACCCATCGACTCACTTATAGGAACGATGGATAATGCTACTGTTATGACGTGGGTGAACTTTGGAGGCGGTGAAGGCGGATGGCAGCGTATCTTTGACTTTGGCAGCAACACCACGGTCTACATGTTCCTAACGCCTCGCATCGGCACAGATGGAGCAATGCGTTTCGCGATTACTACCGGAGGCGGAGGTACCGCTGAGGAGGTAGCGGATGCTCCCGAGACCCTGCCCAGTGGGTGGCACCACGTGGCTGTATCAATTGATACAGATAACGATACCATCAGCTTATACCTGGATGGCTTGCTTGTTGGCGAGAATACCGATGCCAATATAGCACCGAGCGATCTCGGTGAGACCACCAACAACTGGATTGGCAGGTCTCAGTGGGAACCTGATGCGTATCTTTTGGCTTCATTGGATGATTTCCGAATCTACAGTCGTGCCTTGTCGCAGGGCGAGGTTGCGTGGATGTATGGCCTGACGGAGGAATTTACACAGCCGCTGTATCTGCTGCTGACACCGGAGAATCCTGATATCGATGCCTATATTGATGGCGCAATAGACTTCAAGGACTTCGCTGCGTTGGCTGCTGATGCGTGGCTTGAAGAGCCACAATTGTGGCCGTAGAAGAAATGAGCTGTTTGCGATAACAGCAACGGCTGATTAGAAACACTTCAGGGCCTGCACTTCGGTGCAGGCCCTTTTTTAATGAACCCATTTTGAGACGGCATCGGACTTTACGACACTGATGATTTAATCAGGATTTGAACATTCACAAACAGATGTGAGATTAAAAATATTCGATTAATTGATATCCATCAGCCAGTTTGCTGCAAACTCGCCCAAGTCATCCAAGTAAACGTTACCATCATTATTTGCGAGGTCAGCCCCACCACACAAACCGCACGAGGTTTGCTGCCAATAAAGGGCAAATGCAGCAAAATCGTCAAAGTCCACGTCGCCGTCTCCATCCATATCGCCCGGTTCGGGTATGCCTTGATACAGGTGCACCTTTCCATCTGCTGCTCCGATTAATACATCGAAATAAGCGTCATCGGTCAAGTAGCAGACATACGGCCTGGACCTTGGCGTGTCCGGAAGGTCGATGGGAACACCATCGGCCTCGACAGCGGAGTAACCCGAAAAGTTCGGGTCCTGGTCGGTTCCTGTGTTGCTGTAGAATAAAAGCTGGCCATTTGTATTGCCTGTAATCAAATCTTTTTTGCCGTCGCCGTCCAGGTCAAGAACATCGGGACTCGAACGCTGATATGGAACAGACAGGTTAGAGCCGTTCTGCTGGGCGTATGTTTGGACCCGAAAGTCCGGCTCGGTATCGGTCCCTTCGTTGATAAATATATGTATTTTTCCATCGAGCGCCCCAATGGCAAGGTCTTTCCTGTCGTCACTGTTCCAGTCTACAACGCAAGGGGTCGCTCTGTAGCCTACCTTGAGGTTTGTCTTGGAGCCGGGTTGTCCTACCTGGAGCAACGTCCCGCCATCGAACGTTGGATTTTCGTCGGTGCCTGTGTTCAGAAAGATTTTGACAGTCCCATCTGACGACTGGCCCACGAGGAGGTCTTTGCGTTCGTCAGAATCCCAATAGACTACACGAGGAAAACAGCCCATGCAGCCAAAAGGGGGACAATAGAGGTCAGCTCCGTTGGACTGGGCATAGAAGTAGTCTAAGAATTGAGGATTGGATTGCGTTCCAGTGTTCAGATACACGCGCACCTTGCCAATGCCGCAGCCAATGACGAGGTCCATTTTGCCGTCGTTATTCCATTCAGCAAAAGACGGCACCGAGTATGTTCCTACACTAATATCAACGCCATTGGCTTCAACAAGCTCTTCAGGGCCGAGATTAATCACGCCAAATGCAACATTGAGGGTGATTAACAGCACCGAAATTCCTGCTGCCATAAACACCAAACGTTTCATAATTAACATCCTCGGCTCGTGTGAATAAACGACAACCGCAAATATGAAAATCCTGTTTTCGACGGGAAAGCCGGTTAAGAATGGGACAAAAGCTTTCTCAGCACCCTTGCCTTAATATGAAAATTGTATCAAATTAGGTGAAAAATGTCAAGAGATTTGCGGTAGTTTTATTACAAACTCTAAAACTGTTTTCTTGCGCCTGCAGGCAAATACATCCGGCGTTCCGCCGGTTCCACTGCCCCGCTTATTGCAATTTCGGTCTTTGTAATGATTTGTTCCGAACAAAATAATCCGGCAGCAGGTATTGACCCAATTAGAGAATTATCTTCTCCTAAATTACATTTAACGGTTAAAAATAGATCCAAGCAGGTGAGAAAAATAGTCTCTAATGGGGTTGACTATCAAAAAATTTTGGGTAAATTTATAACTGCTAATACATCAAGCTTATAGTGTCATTAAATTAAAGTTTTTTACAAAAATACTACGACACCCCATTATATGGGTTCTGTTATGGTTTTGTGGAGATTGATATGATAGAAGTAAAAGAGCTTAGGCGGAGTTTCGGGCCAATCACAGCGGTTGACGGTATATCATTCAATGCAGAAAAGGGGCAGGTCCTCGGCCTTCTTGGGCCTAACGGAGCAGGCAAAACCACCGCGATGAGAATGTTGGCGTGCTTTCTTACGCCTGACAGCGGGACAGCTACTGTGTGTGGATACGACATTCTGCAAAATCCCGTCGAAGTCAGGCGTTCACTCGGATACCTGGCGGAAAACTCGCCCGCTTACAACGAAATGACCGTGGGAGGATTTTTGAATTTTATCTGCGATGTCAGACAGATTAAGGGAAAGGACCGAAAGCGGGCACTTGACCGTATTGTCCCGATGTGCTCCATCGATTCCGTCTATCATCAAACAATAGAAACACTGTCAAAAGGATATATGCGGCGTGTCGGGCTGGCCCAGGCATTAATTCACGACCCGGATGTGCTTATTCTTGACGAACCCACAGATGGCCTGGACCCCAATCAGAAATATGAAGTGAGACTGCTTATAAATAAGATGTCGAAGGATAAGTGTATCATTATCTCGACCCACATACTCGAAGAAGTAGAGGCCATCTGCTCAAGAACAATAATCATTTCCAGAGGCAGGATATTGGCAGATTCGACACCACAGGAACTGAAGGACAGGTACAAATGCAGTCTCGATGAAGTCTTTCGCAAGATTACCAAAAAAGGTCGATAGTGGATTGACCAGGTCAGGAGCGCAAAAAAAATGAATAGTTTTCTTTCTGTTTTCAAAAGAGAGCTTAAAAGCTACTTTACAACCCCTCTTGCATACGTATTTCTTGTTATTTTTCTGTTTTTCTCGGGATATTTAACATTTAAGGAGGGCTTTTTTGAAATGCGGCAGGCAGATATGCGTGCGTTTTTTCTGAATATGCCTCTTCTGTTCGTATTTATGGTTCCATCGGCAGCGATGCGTCTATGGGCCGAAGAGCGCAAGACCGGCTCCATAGAGATATTGTTTACTTTGCCTGTTACAATAACACAGGCGGTTTTGGGGAAGTTCTTCGCCGCCTGGCTTTTCATTGCAATTGCGTTATCGCTGACTTTCCCTATGGTGATTACCGTCTGCTATCTCGGCGAACCCGATATCGGTTTAATAATTACCGGATACATAGGCAGCTTATTGACGGCGGGAGGATTCCTTGCTATCGGCTGTTTTTTTTCGGCAGTAAGCAAAAACCAGGTAATAAGTTTTGTCCTTTCGGTGGTAGCATGTGCAATACTTGTCTTTGCGGGGATGCCGACTACGCTAAGCTATTTTTCAACTTTTTTACCTACAGGGCTGGTCTCGGCAATAGAGAATATGAGCTTTCAGACACACTTTGAGTCTATCCAGAAGGGTGTGCTGGAGTTTAAGGACGTCAGTTACTTTGTGCTGCTGATTATCGGATGGATTGTTGCGAGCAGTATTGTTCTGAACCGAACAAAGGCCGGCTAATGAACGCCGTTAGAAATCTTACAAAGATAAGGAGCTATATATAATATGGCAGAAAAGCAGCAAAT
This sequence comes from uncultured Pirellulales bacterium, assembly GCA_964495465.1. Lineage (GTDB taxonomy): Bacteria > Planctomycetota > Phycisphaerae > Sedimentisphaerales > Anaerobacaceae > CAZBWE01. Next base: position 11,587 of record CAZBWE010000053.1, on the reverse strand, counting down.
TTCTCACGGTTTGAGTCGAACAATAAAAGTGATTATTGGTGCGGTTTGTGTTTTGGTGATTACTTTCAGCGCAATCAGCATCTGCCAGAACATCGGCAGGTCATTGAAGATTGATATAACCGACCAGAAGCTTTACACGCTTTCAGACGGCACAAAAGCAATCCTGGCTAAACTTCAACAGCCGATTAAAATTAAGCTCTACTACGCAAAAACGGCTACATTGAAAGCACCTGACCCCATTCGCTACTTCAACAATTATTACGAGTACGTAAAAGCGCTGCTGGAAGAATATGTCGCCGCGGCAAAAGGAATGATTGAGCTGGAAATAATCGACCCAAGACCTTTTTCTAACGACGAGGTGCAGGCGTTGAGATACGGGCTGGACCGGTATCCTATAACTCAGGAGGAGAGCTTTTTCTTCGGCCTGGTTGTGCAGACTCCTTTCGGAGTTGAAAAGGTGATAAAATTCTTTTCGCCGGACCGCCAGAACTTCGTCGAGTATGACATAAGCTATCTGATAGATACTGCAATCACCCAGGAAAAGAAGAGAATCGGCATATTAAGCTCACTGCCTGTTATGGGCGAGGAAATCAGCGGGTATATGGCACAGCTTCGGCGTATGCAGGGGCAACCGTTACCGCAATCCTGGACTTTCGTTGAGCAGTTACGCAGACAGTTCGAGGTCAATCGCGTTCCCACAGATGTTGTCGATATAAACGGCGTTGATATCCTGCTGGTTATTCACCCCAAAGAACTGCCGGAACAAACCCTGTTTGCAATAGACCAGTTCGTTTTGAAAGGCGGCAGAACAATTGTATGCGTTGACCCGCACTGTGTTGTGGACAGACCCAATCAAATGGCGATGCAAACGGGCACACTACCCTCACAAAGCTCGAATCTCAATATACTTCTTAAAAACTGGGGTCTCGAAATGCCTGATAGCACCTTTGTCGGTGACAGAAATCTGATGCTGGCTGCGTCTCTTGGACGCGATGGTCGGGCAGAAAATGTTATTGGTTTTCTTGGCTTGAGACCTGGCTGCTTTAACAGCGACAACGTTATCACTGCCGAGCTTAACCAGGTGCAATTTCTATTCGCCGGTGCACTAAGGAAAGTGGCAGATTCAAATGAGACAGAAAGTGGCATTCAGATTAAGCGAACGCCGCTTATTATGACAACCAGCCAGGGAAATACCGTTCCAGTGAGCAGTCCACTCGAGCTGATGTTTCCAGACCCGTCAAAACTAATGAGCAAATTCTTCCCGGGAATTGGACAGGTGCCGATGGGTTATCTGGTCACTGGTCGTTTCAGGAGCAGCTTTCCCGGCGGCATTGAAATCGAAGTCGAGCAGGAATCAGAAGACCCGAACGAAACCAGGAAAGTCAAACAACAAATCACAGGTTTGACACAGGCGGAGAAGGACTGTGCTGTGGTGGTTTTTTCGGATGTTGATTTCATAAGCGATATGTTGGCATATCGCGATTTTTCCATATTCGGCAAGGCCGTCTTTGGCGACAATAGCGCTTTAATGCTCAATGCAATCGAGGATTTGACCGGTTCCACGGAACTAATCTCAATCAGGTCACGCGGCAATTTCAGACGGCCTTTTACCGTTGTTGAAGAAATTGAAAAGCAGGCAGAAGCCGAGACCGAACAGGAGGTAGCAAAACTAAACGCTCAAATCGCCGGCTTCTCAAATGAATTGCAATCTATTTTGGCCTCGTCAAAAGGCGAAGAGGCAGAGGTCATCGGAAGCACAATACTACAGAAACAACGAGATTTGGAATTGAAGAAACTCGAAGCGCAGCGACAGCTAAATGAAATAAAATTGAAAAGACGGGAGCGAACCGAGCATTTGGGCAACGCCCTTCGCAATTTCAATATGCTGACGGCTCCGGCTTTTATCCTGATAATTGCCGTGGGACTGGGTATCCGCAGAAGTATCAGAAAAAGGCATTATATCAGTCACACAAGCGATGCTTAAACAGAGACCCTAAGTATGGTAATTGGTTAAATAGTAACTGGTTAAATTACTACTAATTACCAATCACCAATTACCGGTTACCAAAAAATGGGAGTTTTATAAATGAGCGATAGAAAACTTGTAATACTTTTCATAGTTGCGGTTGTTATGGTGATACTGGCTGTGATTCAATCGCAGATTTCCACCGGGCCGGCACAGCCGGAAACGCCCGGCTATCTTATAACAGGACTCAATACTGACCGTATAGGCAGTATCGCTATAGGAAAAGGCGATGACATTATTACCTTAAAGCGGGTCGGGCCCCGTTTCGTCGTTACCAACAAGGACAATTACCCGGCGAAAGTAAGCGAAATAAATAATCTGCTCACAAAGTGCCAGGAAATTCGCTGGACGCAATTTATTACCGATAATCCGGCAAACCACGAAGACCTCGATGTAGCCGAGGGAAACGCACGCGGTATTGTCAGATTTTTCACGCCCGAACCAAATTCTACGATTCTTGCAGGGGTTGTGATGGGAAAAACAAGAGAGATGGGAGAAGGCACTTATGTAAGACTTCTTTCGAGCGACAAGAAATCGAGCGATAAGGTTTACCTCGCCCAGAATGTTCCGTTCTTTAGCAGTGATGTAATGGATTATATCGAGCAAAAGCTTATATCCTGCAAATTCGAAGATATTGAGTCGGTAACGGTCGCTTCATCGAGCGGTGAATATACACTCAAAGCAGACCCTAACAGCAAAGAAATGATGCTGGAGAATATCCCTGTAGGAAAGAAGTTAAAAGCCAACGAAAGCAAAAATGTTTTTACAGCCCTGGCAAATTTCAGGTTCGATGATGTCAGGAAAACAACGTCCGGCCTGCTCTTCAACAGGAAATATGTGTGCCGGCTGAAAAACACAACCGTTTATACTATAGACATCGCCCGGAAAAATGATGAAACCTATATAATCTGCGATGCAGACTTCACAGATACCGTTGAAAGACCAACAAAGGATGAGACGGATGAGCAACTGAAGGAAAAAGAGGCCAAGCTCCTCGCCTGGGAAACTGCAAAGGATTTCTCCGTTAAACATAAGGGTTGGATTTACAAAATCCCTCAGTGGAATGCTAAGAATATGACAAAGGAGCTTTCGGACCTACTCGAAGACGATGACTCTGCGAAGGAAACAGAAATTCCGGAAGAACCCAATTCTGTTGGAATTGATGAACTGATTGATTCTTTAAACATTAAAGATGCCAACTCTGTAAAGCCCGAACAGTAAAGTACTTAAATCCGGATTTCACACATTAAACTGTGTTACACAAAGAGATTTGTCCAAGGTGCCGAAAGGATATATCCTCACAAAAAGACAGCTAATCGTCGGACACTAAAGCCAATTAAGAACAATAGTTTCTTGCCCAAATATTTCTGTTTAGCCCTGCATTTGACGAAGAGTTTTTACTGTTAAAGTCTAAAAGGACAGCTTATACTATTGCTTTAAGATTCACAAAAAACGATTTGCTATAACTAATTTATGGAGGTAAAGAAAGTGAGTAATTTAAAACATTCAAAAAGTATAGTTTCAGCAACCCTGTTAATTTTCCTTATTCTTACTTCAGCCGTCAAGGCGGAAATTTCAACAAAGGCGGATACCGATAAGCTGCTTAAGATGCTTCCAACCGAGAGTATGTTTTGCGTCCGTGTGAACAATCTTGAGAACAGTCTCAGTCAGATAGACCAGTTTGCGACCGGCATATCACCTATGCCTATGTTTATCTCGTTGACAGTACAAGGTCAGTTGGCAAAACTGTCAGGCAATCCCGAGCTTACAGGCCTGAATATGAGCGGTAATTTTGCACTATTTGCAGTACCAACGGCCGGAGAACAACCAACGGAGCCAAAACCATCAGATATGTTCATCGGCTTTCTTGCGCCCGTTACGGATTATAAACAGTTCATAGATAGCGACCCTAATCTAAGCCCACCGGATGCAAACGGAATATCAAAATTTACAAGTGGCAAACTCGGTGGATTGTTAATTAAGCAGGTCGGAAACTACGCCCTTATAGCTAAAGCCGAGTATAGCACCTTCGCCGCGAATGCGAAATCGCTCTCTGCTGCTGAAGCAAAAGGATTAGCCGGTGTTCTCGACACCGATGAGGCAAATAGGGCTACGAAAGAGCCGCTCTGGACCTTTGGAAATGTTCAGTTAGTCTCGAAGGTCTTCGGCCCTCTTATCTTCGGCAAAATCGAAGAAATGAAAAAGGTGATGAAACAACCGAGTAAGCAGCCGAACCCAGAGGCAATAGCAAGCATAATGAATATGTATGCAGCTTTTTTTGAGACGCTGATGAAAGAGACAAAATACTTGAGTTTAACTGTCAGGCCGGAACCGAATGTGTGTAATATGGCTATTAGTATTTCGGCGCTGCCCGGAACAGATATGGCGAATATACTTGTCGCCGATGCCTCAGCGGGTCAGGAAAATAAGCTCCTGGGTTACCTCGAAGACGGTGCGGTGATGAACTTCGCCGGCAAATTGAACACACCTTTCTGGAAGCTGAATGCCAAGGGTGTTGATTTAATGATAGCTACGATGGGTGAGAGTATGCCCGCTGAGGAAATAGCAAAACTTAAGGCCCTTGCAGAAGCTGCACCGGATGCTGTCGGTAATTCGGTGGCAGCTTCGTTTTCGGTAGATATGACAAATAAGCCGCCTTTCAGAGGTAAGTATATCGTAGAGGTTAAGGATAAGGAAAAATTCAGCCAACTCATCGAAGATGGTATGCAGACGATGAACACAGGTTTTATTCCTGACTTTTATAAGAGTTTGGGCTTTGAAATGAGCTTTACGACAAAGCGGAACGTTGAGAATTATAAAGGTGTTTCAATAGACTCGGCAAAGCTCGTTATGAAACCGAACGAACCAAATTCTCCTCAGGCACAAATGATAAATGCCATGTACGGAGATGGATTCGATTATCGATGGGCTGTAACTGACGGACTTTGTGTCTGCGTTATAGGCGGTGATGTAGATTCAGCTATACACGAGCTTATTGACCAGGTAAAAGCCGGCGGCCCAAAGGAATTGTCTGGTGAAATGAAAGCATCCTTATCACTGATTCCAGAAGCAGACAAAGCGGATTTTTTAGGTACATATAATTTTTTACGGTACTTTCAAGTCATTAGTGCTATTATGCCTATGCCTATACCACAGATGGATATTCCCACCAAAAGCAATATCGCATTTACCGCTAATATTGCTAACGGAAAAATGACATCTGAAATTGCTCTGCCGAAAGAACATTTAATGGAAATGATGGGGATGTTTCAGATGATGCAACAGCAAAAAATGCAGCAAATGCAACAGAAAGGAACAACAACCTCTGCTGATAACTAAAAAAGACAGGATTTGCCTGCTCGACGTATGCGAATGAACAGATACTTAGCTACCGTACTGGCGCTCAGAAGTTCTCCAGAATCGCTGCTGTGTGGATTGCCAGCAGCATCAGGTAATCCAAGTCACTTAGACTATAGCACTCCTTGCTCACAGCGTTATCGACATACAAAACGCCGAAACAGCCCGTAGCGTCAATCAGGGGCGCAATCATCGCAGAGCGTATTTCTCTCCCTCCTGTTTTAGTTGAAGCCTGCGGTAAAAGTAAAAAGTGCCCTTTTTCAACTGCCTGGTTGATTTTTTCCTTAAGCTGTATCTGATTAAGCTCAATTTTTCGGCCGTCACATCTTTCGCCGGAGTGACAGGTCATTGGGCCGCTCGGCTGGTCCCTGAAAGCACACCAGCTATGAAAAGCGACAAACTGCTTTAATGTAACATCCAATATGACCTTGAGTAATTCATCAATTCCATTAGCTTTACAAACCGCCTCAGTCGCCTCTAAGAAATCTTTCACCCTTTTGGCCGGTAATCTGATATCGGGGGCATGCTCCACGTCGGCCTTTCTGATTATAATCTGCGGCTCACGAACAGTTGTGATAAGTGTATCTTCCATACGGATGGCTTTGTCCGGCTCGGCAGCATCTTCAAGATTTATTTCAATGGTAAAATCAACGATTTTCAAAATGTCCCCGGTTTTAATTTCAGCTTTGCGGATTTGCTTATCGTTTAGATACGTTTTGTTTGCCGAATCGAGGTCCTCAACCATCCATTTGCCCTGCTGTGTTGCAAAGATTACGGCGTGCTGTCTCGACACCGCCCTGTCCGACAGAAAAACCTGGCTGTTTACGTGTCTGCCGATATAAATCGGCCCTCCTGTGAATCGGAATTCGTTGACGATTCGGCCATTTTGTTTCACAAGCAAACGCATCGCTCTTCCTGCCTGGATATGAATACCAATATCTTCATTTCATTATCCAAAACACGACACGATTTGTCAAGGGAACATTTGTCTAATTGCTGCTTGATTCCTATTGATAATTGATTATTAAGTGATAATATTAATAATTATTGTGCAAATTTATAATCCAAATGAGAAACAATGAAGGACTTCAGACGCATTGTAATCCGGGCTGCCCTAATTCTTATCATATTACTGATGGTTCTGTCCATTTACGGTGCATTTCTCGGCCCTGAGCGGGCAAAAGAGTTTTTTAATTCTCCGCCACTCAGCATTTACTGGGCATCTCTGACAATTTTGCTGGTTATTGGCCTGGCAGTATTCCCTCGGCTGGTTCCTGTTCCGGGACTGCTTCTGATGCACTCAGGATGTATCCTGGTTCTCGTCGGCTCTATGTGGGGTTCTCAGGCAGGCCATAAATTCCAAAAGCAAATTTGCGGAATTGACAAAATTCCATCCGGTTATATGACCATTTTCGAAGGTCAAAGCCAAAACCTTGTTACACTCGAAAACAGCAACCGGATAAAACAATTGCCTTTTCATATAGAGCTAAGAGACTTTCGATTGGAACACTACAAACCGGAATATCTCTATGTCCAGACCCTTACAGGGCAAAGCTGGAAATTACCCGTCGAGACAGAAACAGAGTTTAATTTAGGAGAAGATTTTGGCACGGTAACAATTTTAAGGACATTTGAAAATTTCAAAATTACAATCGACGAAGATAAGCAAACAATCATCGATTCTTCCGGACCCGGTTACAATCCTGCCCTGCAGGTCCAGCTCAAATTCCCTGACGGCACAGTAAAAGAAAGATATGTTTTCGAGCGCTACCCCGGCCATATCCGTCCCGAAGACAAATTTATCCTGGACTACCGCAGAACCGTTAAGGATTACATAAGCGACCTTAAAATCATCAAGGACGATGATACCCTTGCCGAAAAAACCATCGAAGTAAACCATCCCCTGCACTTCGGAGGATACCACTTCTACCAGAATTCCTACGATGCCGAGGCAGGTCGATACACCGTTCTTATGGTTTCTTCTGACAGCGGCTTAAATCTTGTCTATACCGGATATTTAATGTTAGGTTGTGGCGCCTTCTGGCATTTTTGGTTAAGACATCTATTAAAAAAATAAATGGGAATCAAATATACAATCCAGGGTCTTCTGATTTATTCTGCACTCGCAGCATACGTCTTCGCTTTTCTTGCGTCCGTTTGGCCGCTTAGAAAAGCCGGCCATCTTTTATACCTGCTCGGCTTTACAATCGCCTGCTCTGCTTTCTTTTACCGCTGGTATAACGTCCGCCATATACCCTTGCAGAATCTCTTCGAGGTATTTCTTTTCACGGCAACGTTTATTTACCCCTTCTCATTGTTCAGCCGGCACGTTTTACGTATTGAAAGCTACTCGGCTGATATGCTCATAGGAGCAATTGTGCTTTTCCCTGCCGGTTTTATCTTTAGCGCCCAGCCGCAGCAGCTTCCGCCTGCCCTGCAATGCCGGCTATTCCTGCCCCACGTTGCTGCGTATATGCTCTCGTATATCTTTATGGCAAAAGCCGCCTGCCAGGCCGTTTATCAGCTTGCAGGCCGCAGTCAAAAAAGCAGTGAAAATCTTCTGCCCTATGAACAGGCAACCTACCGGTTGATTTGTGCCGGCTTTCCGCTATTGACGCTCGGGCTTATTCTCGGCAGTTGCTGGGGCAAGCTCGCCTGGGGCGATTACTGGGGCTGGGACCCGAAAGAACTGTGGTCTCTTGCATCCTGGCTGGTTTACCTCGGATATTTTCATTTCCGTTATATGTTCGGCAAATCACGCTCACGCACAAACAGCATCTGGGCTGTCGCAGGTTTAGTGTTTATCGTAATAACATTGCTCTGGGTCAATCTCTCCAAGCTCTTTTCAGGTCTGCACAGCTACGCAATCTGA
>CAZBWE010000053.1:0-3232 GCA_964495465.1 uncultured Pirellulales bacterium | reverse complement strand
GCTCTGGGTCAATCTCTCCAAGCTCTTTTCAGGTCTGCACAGCTACGCAATCTGACACTTCATTTTGACCGACAAGCGCAAAAATGTTAAAAAACGAACGGTCATCTGTAAAAGCAAAATTCTAGACTGATTATCGACGAATAACTGGTCTTTCAACAAGACCAGTGAAAAGCTTATAACGAGTAAAAAATATAAATAATAAGATGGCAATAATAAAAAACGCGATTACTGTTACCTTCCGGAATCTGCTCCGATAGACTTTATAAACCAACAACAAAGGCAGACCAATCACCAAAAACATAGGCATATACATTGCAATCATAAACAGATAAAGCAACCTGATTGTTATCGATACGTCTTCGTCAGACCAGATTTTTCGCCACATAGTGAGGAATATATCGTAGTTGAACCGGATATTTACAAATCCGATATATGGCGTGAGCGGATTGATGGCTTGATTCGAGCCGCATTTGTGGCAATAATACTGTAACGGATGGCAGGGAGTTAAGCAATTCGGACAAAGCGGCCAGGCATCTTCCGGAACAAAATCGACGTCCGATGTATCACTTATCTCGCACTGCCTTGCAGGCAAATTATTGTAGTTTATCTCGTTCATACCGATGTCGATTATAGCAAATTCACGATAAATCTGCAATACTTATTACTTTACCTGCGCCGATATTAATGTAATTTTTGTCAAAATGCTCTTCAAGTAAGCTTCTCGCTTTCTCGCTGGTACAATGGCTTGGGCCAACATATCGCACGCCTATTTTCTTGAAAGTTGAAATGATTTTCTCGATTTTGCCCTTCGTTGCCCATTCCAGATGAAAGCCGCCCATCACTAAAAGGATATCACCCTTCTTTAAATCCTTTGCAGTTTTTACAATTTTAACAATCCCCGGATGCGCACAGCCGATTATAAGTACCAAGCCTTTATCGGTTCGGATTATCAACGATTGTTCTTTTATCCACCCTCCAACCTGACCGGTAGAATACACATCCTCGCAAATCTTAACGGAATCTTCGACCTCAATTATTTTCGCACCGGAGCTTTGAACTTTATTTTTGAACTTATCCGGAAAGGATTCCGGCAGATACACTGTCACATCAGGATTCTTCTCAAGGAAACCATTTAATCCGCCGGTATGGTCATCGTGAATATGAGAAAGAAAAATTATATCCACCGTTTTCGGCTCTATCCCCAGTTTTTCCATATTGCCTGGTAATGACCGTCCCGGCCCGGTATCGAAAAGGATGTTCTTTTCCAGGCCGGTTATCAGGCAGGAAAATCCCCAGCCGGTTTCCAGTCCCTCTTTATATGGCTCATTGTCGCAGATAACGGCAACATTCATATCACACCTCATTTTTTGATTTATATCTTACATCATCAGGAATAACAATTATAATCGATAAAATCGATAAATAACCGGCTGAAGGGGAAAGATACCGCAATTCCCTTGACATTTTTGGACAATTAGATACACTATAGATGCAAGGACGGCGGGTAAAGACCTTTGACAACTCACTGCTGTTTCTGACAGTGTGGAAAAGATATGCGGCAATTCGGCTGTTGTAATTTCATCAGCTCAAAATACTTTAGATAGAAGGGGCGTGGGTCCTGATACCTTCAGGCTCACGCCTTTTTATATTTACCGCCAATTACCCGATTTCATAATTACTTTGGCATCATGATAATCTGCGAAGCTATGTTTTACTATAAATACACAGCTCAGGCATAAAGAGTTACTGTCCTTCTGCGCCGTTGAAAAAACATCACGAATAACGTCTTATAACGAATTTGTTAACCAAAGCCAATTTACGTTTTTGGGTAGTATTTCTTTATTAAATAGCCAAACAGACTGGATTTTTGAAGCCCTTTTTGCTATAATGAATGAAACTGGGTTATTCTAATCTCCTGGAGGCAGGTTGATGAAAATTGGGAGGTTGTTGTCGATTGCTATATTCGTTTTGTGCACAAGCCAGGCTTGGGCACGGATACTATACGTGCCTTCTGGGTGTCCTTCTATCCAAACGGCAATCAATGACGCCAACGATGGCGACGCGGTTATTGTCAGCCCGGGAACATATCGGGATAACATAAATTTCCTCGGCAAATCGATAACTGTGATGTCGGTCAACCCGGATGATCCAAATGTCGTAGCTGGGACGATTATCGACGGTAACGCACCGGCTGACAGCAACTTCGGCTCTGTGGTAACATTCAACAGCGGCGAAAATAACAGCTCGGTTCTGAGCGGGTTTACTATAACCGGCGGCACCGGCTCGTGGGTATTGATATCGTGGGAATTTAAGGGCCTGCAATGGAACCGCTGCGGCGGGGGAGTGGTCTGCTATAATATGTCAGCGCCGACTGCCAGTAAAAATGTTTTTACCGGCAACTCTGCCGGTCAGGGCGGTGGATTTTATATTTACGGCGACCCAGTTAATCCGAATAATCCGGGTAATCCCGCAGTTCATCTGAAACCGGTCATCACCAATAACACTTTTATTGAAAATCATGCCATTATAGAGCATGGTTTTGCCCCCCCGGATACAAATTATCCTTGTAACGACCACGGCGACGGCGGAGCTATCGTTTGTTTTCAGGGCTGTGATGCGAATATAACCGGCAATCTCATCGAGAATAACCACGCACATTATTACGGCGGCGGGATACATCTGCGACAGTGGAGCAACGGCTTAATCGAAAACAATCAATTCATTGGCAATAACTCCAGCCTTGGAGCCGGAATACACATAACATATACCTCAAGTCCGACTGTCAGGGGCAACCTGATTGAAGCCAATATAGCGAGTGCACTGGGCGGCGGGGGCATCTATGTGTATTACCATTCCGAACCGCTGATAGAGCGAAATACTATCACGCAAAACTCATCAATTAACGGGGCAGGGATAGCAATACATTATGATAGCTCGCCGACTGTTCAAAATAATTTGATATACAAAAACAGCAAAGGGGCGGGAATTCAAATCGTAAGCGGCTCTCCAACGATTCGCCACAACACCATAACGCATAATTATTACAATGGTGTGGAATGTCGAAGCACAACTCCCATTATAGAAAACAATATAATCACCTCCAATGGGGCAGGATACGGGATAGCCGTCAGGTATGATTGTTCACCTGTAATCAAATACAATAATATTTGGGACAACAGCTCAGGCACCTGTGGTCCGGATATACCGGACCAAACAGGTATTAACGGAAATA
>CAZBWE010000052.1:12022-16646 GCA_964495465.1 uncultured Pirellulales bacterium | reverse complement strand
TATTTAGAGAAGAAATCCCATCGCAGCGACAGGAGCAGGCAATGCAACTGGCACAAAAGACGAAAACAGTCATTGCCTTAAAAGGTGCGGGAACGGTCGTCAGCGACGGTGAAAAAATATATATCAATAAGACCGGCAATCCCGGTATGGCGACAGCCGGCTCAGGTGATGTTCTGACAGGGGTAATAACCGCACTTATAGGCCAGGGCCTCAGTAACTTCGATGCAACGGTGCTGGGCGTTTATATGCACGGCTTAGCTGGCGACATTGCGGCAGAGAAAGTCGGCCAAGTTAGCTTAATAGCAACAGACATAATAGATGCATTAGGCGATGCCTTTATGAAAAGTGAAACAGGTTCTTAGTGGGGACACATTATGGCCAACGGAACAAAAGAACGGATTCTCGAACCTGCATCGGCGGCGGTGATGATGGGCGGCGGGCCTGCTCATACGCATATTCCAGTTGTTAAGGATACCCTTGAGGCAGTTACGACCAAATAGGTTAAATTTCAGCTGGATTACGTAAGGAGATTTGAGATTCTCAGCCGTTTTATGTTGTTGCTGTGAATTGGAAAACGGCTATAATGGCGAGCGAGTTAATTTAGCCGAAAAAAAACAATGAGTTAAAATCACATAACAAAGCCAAGGAATGATTTTGGCGGGTAAGATTTAAGGAGTTTACAAATGGAATTGAGTGGTTTAGACATTGTGGTATTGGCGGCATTTTTTGTTTGTGTAATTACCCTGGGCCTGTTCAAAAGCCGGAAAGAACAAACCAGTGAGGATTATTTTCTGGCTGGTCGGGGGCTGAAATGGTGGTTGATAGGATTTTCACTAATTGCGGCAAACATATCAGCCGAGCAGTTTGTCGGAATGTCGGGGCAGGCGGCTAAGGGCTCTATCGGCTTGGCGGTGGCGAGCTACGAATGGATAGCTGCGATAACCCTGGTTGTCGTTGCGTTTTTTTTCCTGCCGAAGTTTCTCAAGAGCGGGATTTTTACAATACCTGAATACCTGGAGTACCGCTTCAATCACCAGTCCCGGCTGGTAATGTCTCTGTTGATGGTGATTATCTACCTGGGAGTAACAATCCCTACAGTAATCTTTCTCGGGGCCAAGGCGTTAAGCCCGCTATTTAAAGAACAACTGATGGGGATACCAATCAATATAACGACGCTTTCCTGGTTCGTCGGTATCCTGGCCGGTATATATGTTGCAGCAGGAGGACTCAAGGCCTGTGCGTGGGCGGACCTGATTCAGGGTTCTGCTTTAATAATCGGCGGAGCCGTGATAATGGTGCTGTCATTTATGGCTTTGGACAACCCGAGCACATTCGCGGGGATAGATACTGCAGCGGTGAATACATCGTTAGGGGTGGGTGAAGGTGCAAGTTTTGCTGAGAAGTTCTCGGTGCTCAAAGAAGCCAATATGCATATGGTGCTGCCTCGGGCCAGCGACTTTCTGCCCTGGACGGCGTTGCTGCTGGGTATCTGGATACCGAATTTTTACTACTGGGGTCTGAACCAGTATATTATGCAAAGGACCCTCGGAGCTCATTCCTTAAGGGAAGGACAAAGGGGTGTGGTTTTTGCGGCTTTTCTGAAACTGATTATTCCTTTTATTGTGTGCATTCCTGGGATTATTGCTTTCACATTGTATGGAGCGAAGATGCAGGAAAATGCAATGAATCAGGAATCTCTGAACAAGCCGGTGCTAGCGGCATTTGAGCAGGCCAGGACGTCACCTGCTGAGGCGGGGATGGTTATTCCATTCAACAGCGACTTTGCACAATTGCAACCACAGCTTGCTGCAGAGGTGCTTTCTTTTAATGCGGCGGCACTCGGTAAGGTTGCTCCCGTGGGCGAGGACCTCAGCGCAGTCAATGGTAAACTGCTGAAAGGTGTCGATAAGAGCCGTCCGGATGTTAAGGTTCAGCAAGAGCTGGTCGGCTATGATTACGATGGTGCATTTCCATTGTTGATTCGTTACCTGACTCCAACCGGCCTGCGCGGATTTGTGCTGGCGGCGTTGATGGGTGCGGTAATCAGCTCTCTGGCATCGATGTTAAATGCGGCTTCGACGATATTCACTATGGATATCTACAGAGAATGGTTTAATAAGAATGCTGCACAGAAAGCACTGGTGTGGGTCGGGCGCTGCTGCGTGCCGATAGGCGTTGTCGTCGGGTGTTTAATTGCACCGGTACTGGCAAATCCGAGGTTTAAGGGCGCTTTCGCTTTCATTCAGGAGTTCCAGGGATTCGTTTCGCCCGGTGTTTTGACGATATTTTTGTTCGGATTGTTTGTAAAACAGACGCCGCGATATTGTGGAGTTCTGGGTCTTGTTCTAAGCCCGATTATCTACGGGATTTTATTCTTCGGCTGGGGTGAGATGGCATTTCTGAACCGTATGGCAATTACAGTAGGTGCTATTGCGGCCATTCTGCTGCTGATAACCTTGATAAACCCGATGAAGGAAGCAATAGTGCTGCCGGAGCAGACGAAGGTCGAATTGAACTGGTCCAGGGGTTCGATTTACTTCGGCGTGTTTGTGACAATTCTGACAGTGGCGCTTTATATCATATTCTGGTAATGGAAATTGAAGCGAACTAACAGGGATAATAAACGAGGGACAAAAGAATGTCGGTGAGTTTACTTGATAAGGAAATGGCAGAAAAGTTAAAAGGTCTGGCCCAGGAGAAAGGCCTAGATATTAATGACGCTAGGGTGCGCAGAAGCTCTTCGCGGTTCTGCCTCGGGGTCGAACACGGCGATTATAACGGAACGGAACTTTTTGGTGTGGGAACAGACAGGTTTATCTGGATGGCTTATAAGCCGAACGGAACCGATACAGTCAAACTATATAGCGGGAATTTTCCAAGTGATGGAGTCATCGAATTTAAGCTGGGCGATGTTCCCGAGCCGAGGTCGGCGGCTGTAGCTGATACCTGGGGACGCTTTCCCTACGGTGTTGATTATATCATGAGAAGAGAAGGTATCGAGCTTACTGAGGGCATCAGCGGAGTTGTATACGGTAATATCCCCGGCGGCGGAATGAGCCGGTCGGCTTCGCTGAGTCTGAACCTGATATTGTCACTTCTGGATGCGAACAAGATTGAAATTGAAGATAAGATGAAGCTCGTTGACCTTGCGCAGGCGGTAGAGAACGATTATATCGGCTCGCCTTGCGGTAAGCTCGACCAGATTATGATATTGTTCGCCCGGGAAGGGATGGGGACGTATTATAATCCAGCAAAGAGGTCTGTTGATTACGTGCAACTCGGCGCCGGCGCAACCGATTTTCGTATCGTGGTGCTTGATACCGGCACGGTCCGGCCGGGCCTGGAAAAATCCACCTACAAAGTCCGCAGGGCAGAGTGCGAAGAGCTGGTTTCGATACTGCAAAAATCAAATTACAAAATAACTTGCCTTGCGGATATCAAGGAAGAAAAAACCTACGAAAAGATAATGGATGAGTTTGGAAAAAAGCATCCTGATTTGTGTGACCGATTTAAGTATATTTTTGGTGCTCAGAAGAGATTTTATAAAATGCTCGATGCCTGGAAGGCAGGTGACATTGAGACCGTTGGAGCGATATTCAGAGAGGACGGGCTTGGGCTGCGGGATGACTATAAGATATCCGGGCCTGAGCTTGAGGCAATGTGCGATATTGCAAGGATGGTGCCGGGGGTTTTAGGTGAAAGGATGCTGGGCGGCGGTGATAAAGGTGCATCGGGTGCTTTAGTTCGGGCTGAAAGTATTGAAGAGCTTAAAAAGGCAGTCGATGCAAACTATCCTCGCAAATGCTCTGAATTCGCAGACAAATATGCCGTTCACGTCTGCAAGGTAGTGGATGGTGTTAAGGTTTTCGAAGGTTTGCTTTAGACACGCTGAATCCTTGTCGGTAAAAGTTATGTCAGAAAAAAAATCATCACCGGTTAAAGGGCCATTCTGCGCAGCAGTCCGCTCGAATAAACGGATTGGTGAGAGGTTCTACCGGCTTGGTCTGGAATTTACAGGGGCCGGGGCAACGGCTTTTGGGAGATTTCGGCCTGGGCAGTTTGCCGAGTTTGACCTTTCCGCGGTCGCCCTGCCGCCGAGAGAGAAGATACCGGAAGATTTGGCCGATGTCTGTCAGCGAAATATACTATTGAGAAGACCTTTTGCCTTTGTGGATGTTAGTGCTGAGAAAAATAAAACTTTTGCCGAGCTTCTTTATAGTGTTGTCGGCCCGGCCAGTTTGCGAATGACGACTCTGGCTGCGGGTGATTCTGTAAACGTGATGGGGCCTTTGGGTAATGGATTTTGGGTGCCTGATGGAAAAAAGAGGGCTTTTCTGATTTGCGGAGGGATGGGTGCCCCGCCGCTGCAGATTTTAGCGAAGGTCCTTACGAAGGATTTTCCCGATATCGAGGTGATAGCGTTTGCAGGCGCCAAGACGGCAAAGGATTTACCATTTGAGGGTCGGCTGGATGAGATTTCACAGCAATTGGGATTTTCACTGCCGGAGTTTGCAAAATACGGTGTGAACTCGCAGTTGGCGACGGATGACGGCTCAGCCGGCTTCAAGGGGATGGTTACCGATTGCTTTAAGCAGTGGTTCGACAAGGCAAATCCGGCCCGCGA
>CAZBWE010000052.1:0-11922 GCA_964495465.1 uncultured Pirellulales bacterium | reverse complement strand
GCAGTGAAAAAGGCCTGCGGTGAGAAGGCGCTGATTGTTAAGTTAGCCCCGGCTGTTACGAATATAAGCGAGATTGCAGGGGCGGCAATAGATGCGGGTGCTGATGCACTGAGTTTGATAAATACGTTTACAGCGATGGTAATTGACATTGAGACACGCAGGCCGGTTCTTGCCAACAAAACCGGCGGACTGTCCGGGCCGGCCATAAAACCGATAGCAGTTTACTTAGTCAATAAGGTTTACAATGAGGTCACAAGGCAGCGCGGGATACCAATTCTGGGAATGGGGGGAATAAGAAATGCGTCGGACGCTGTCGAATTTATTGTTGCAGGGGCGTCGGCGGCGGCTGTCGGCACGGCGAATTTTATCGAGCCGGGATGCGCGGTGAAAATCGTTGAGGGTATAAAAAAATATTGTGCCGGACATAATATAACTAATATGAAAGAATTAATCGGCTCACTTGAAGCAAAGTAATACAAAAAAGAACATAAGGATGGGAACAAAAGGTTCACCTATTGGCGCTATATTTGCGTTCCTATTGTGTATATGTTTTACCTTGAGACCAGCCAATGCAATTGAGCTGCATAATAAATCAATCCTGAAAGCGGACTCATTCAAACATTATATCGATACATTCAACGAAGACGACGAAGAGCCGTATATTCAACACATTCCCAATGAGGAGGCGTGGGAGTTCTTCAAGGCGAACATTCCGTTATTTGAGTGCCCCGACAAGGATTTCGAGCGGACTTATTACTTTCGCTGGTGGACATTTCGAAAACACATAAAGCTCACGCCGGACGGCTTTGTAGTAACTGAGTTTCTGCCGAACGTGAAGTGGGCGGGTAAACATAACACCATCAACTGCTCCGCAGGGCACCACTTTTACGAAGGAAGGTGGATGCACGGCCCAAAGTATTTGGATGACTATGCTATTTTCTGGTTTCGCAAAGGCGGCAGCGTCCGCAGCTATAGCTTCTGGGCCGCTGATGCGCTTTGGGCCAGGTATCTCGTAACGGGTGATAAGGACTTTATTATCGATCTGCTGCTCGATTTGATTGAAAATTACAAAGAGTGGGAAAAATCCCGTCTCGAGCCGGACGGCCTGTTCTGGCAAATCGATACCCGTGACGGGATGGAAGAATCCATCGGCGGGAGCGGCAAGCGGGCTACAATTAATTCTTATATGTATGGCGATGCTGTGGCTATCTCAAAAATCGCTTCGCTTTGTAATCGCAAGGATATTGCGGATGAATACGAGGCAAAAGCAGAGAGGATTAAAAAGCTCGTCCAGACCAAACTTTGGGATGAAAAGGCAGAATTTTTCAAGACGCTGCCTTGTGACAGTAATGAGTTGGTCGATGTTCGTGAAATACTCAGCTATACGCCGTGGTATTTCAATATGCCGGATGCCGGCTATGAATCGGCCTGGAAGCAATTGATGGACCCGAATGGTTTTTATGCACCGTTTGGCCCGACGACCGCAGAGCAGCGCCACCCGGAATTTATTATCGCCTATAAGGGCGACCAGTGCCAGTGGAACGGGCCGAGCTGGCCCTTCTCTACAACTCAAACGCTCGTGGCGCTGGCTAATTTGCTGAACAACTATTCGCAAAAAGTCGTCGGCAAAAAAGATTACTTCGAGACATTAAAAATCTATACGAAAAGTCATCAGCTCAAAAGAGATGACGGCAGGGTCGTGCCCTGGATAGATGAGAACCTTAATCCATACACAGGCGAGTGGCTGGCACGAGCAAGACTGAAGGTATGGAAAAATGGAACGTGGGACCCGAAAAAAGGGGGCAAGGAACGCGGCAAGGATTACAACCACTCCTGCTACTGTGATTTGATTATATCGGGTCTTGTAGGGTTTCGGCCGAGGGCTGATGATACTGTCGAGGTTAATCCCCTGCTTCCGGAGCAGACGTGGGACTGGTTCTGTCTCGACAATGTTTTATACCACGGGCAGATTATTACAATCCTTTGGGACAGAACCGGCGAAAAATACTCCAGTGGGAACGGGCTGAAGATTTTCGTAAATGGCAGACAAGTTGCAGAATCAGATACTTTGAGACGCATTACAGGACGATTAGATTTAGAACTTCCAATAAGATAAATGTTCATTGCTGCCGTTACAAAGAGTATGTAATACCATACTTTATGAAAAAAACAGAGAGTGTAACTCGTCGTGCATTCTTGCAAAAGGCCGCAGGCGTTACCGGCGGTGTGGTAGTATTTTTCCCATATTTAGTCCGGTCATCAGCTTTGGGTAAGGCCGGCAGTATCGCTGCAAGTGAGCGAATTACAGTGGGCCTAATCGGGACAGGCGACCACGGCATAAAAGTCAACCTGAAAAACTTTCTGGGCAATTCAGATGCACAGGTTGTTGCTGTTTGTGATGTTGATACAAGCCGGCGCGATGCAGCCCGCTATATAGTAAACGAAAAATACGGCAACAAAGATTGTGCTGCCTACAACGATTTTCGTGAGATAATCGAGCGTAAAGATGTCGACGCCGTTATGATTTCCACGCCCGACCACTGGCACGTTCCGATTGCGATAGCCGCAGCAAAAGCGGGTAAAGATATAGAATGCGAAAAGCCGACACTAACTGTTCGTGAAGGCCGCATTCTCTGTGAGACGATGGAACGATACAGCAGAGTCTTCCAGTGGTCAACGGAAGACAGGTCGGTTGATGTGTATCACCGAATGTGCGAACTGGTCCGCAACGGGCGAATCGGGAAGGTTCATACAATACGTGTGAAACTGCCCGGCGGCCCACACATGCGCGGTGACCCGACACCAATGCCGGTGCCTGACGGATTTGATTATGATATGTGGCTCGGCCCTGCGCCGTGGGAGCCATATACAACGGACCGCTGTCATTACAACTTTCGCTGGATTTTCGATTATTCCGGCGGACAACTGACCGACTGGGGAGCCCACCTTTTAGACGTTGCGCAATGGGGAAGCAACACTGAACATACCGGGCCGATAGAGGTCGAGGGAAAAGGCAAATTCGGTATTGATGGACTCTATAACACCGCGACAGAATTCGGGATTGAATACGAATATGCCAATGGCGTGAGGTTGATAGTAACATCAGGAGCACCGAGCATACGATTTGAAGGGTCCGAAGGATGGGTCGGTAATCGCGGCTGGAGAGGGAAGCTACAAGCAAAGCCCGCATCAATTCTGGATTCGATAATTGGGCCGAACGAGATTCACCTCTATACGTGCCCTGCCGGTGAGCAGCGTAATTTTATTGATTGTGTGAAATCGCGCAGGCAATGCTACTTTCCTCCGGAAACAGGCCAAAGGTGTTTCACGATAGCCCATATTGGTAATATCTCAATGCTGTTGGGCAGAAAGCTTAGATGGAACCCGGAGAAAGAAAAGTTTATTAATAATGAAGAAGCCGATAGAATGCTGTCTCGCTCGATGCGTAGTCCGTGGCACTTGTAAAATTTATTATTTATTATTGACTATTTGTCAAGAAACATTTGTGAAAAGGAAAATAATTGTGATAGTTCGAGGCAAAATTAACAGTGCAATTTTACTGCTTACCGGAATTTTCAGCTTGTTTTCAATGGGAGGCGTTGATGTCAAAGAAATCAGCAGCAGTCGAATGGAGATGGTCTATTTGACGGGTGATGATTTTTCCGGCTGGCGGGGAAAAACCGGAGAATGGGAAATTGTCGGGGATGTCTTTATAAATTCTGAAAATGAGAAATTACTGAGCGTTAGATCTGGCACGGGAGTGATTGTGAACGGGCCTGTCGGAAAGACATCGCATCTTTTTAGTAAGGTGGAATTCGGTGATGTCAAGGCACATATCGAATTTATGGTTCCAAGAGGTTCCAACTCCGGTGTTTATTTTATGGGGCGGTATGAGATTCAGGTGTTTGACAGCTGGGGCATAAAAGAGCCGAAGCACTCCGACTGCGGCGGAATATACCAGCGATGGGATGATAACAGAAGACCGCAGGGCTATGAAGGTTATGCTCCGCGAGTAAATGCCTCTTTGCAGCCGGGGCAATGGCAAACGTTCGATGTTATATTTCGGGCCCCGCGTTTTGATAATAACGGGCGGAAGATTTCCAAAGCCAGATTCGAGAGAGTGGTTCATAATGGTATAGAGATTCACGCGGATGTAGAGCTTACCGGCCCGACCCGCGCAAGTTCATACCAAGATGAAAAGCCGGTTGGGCCGTTGATACTTCAAGGTGACCATGGTCCGGTTGCATATCGTAATATCCGGATAGAACCGGCAGGGGCAAATCCTTTCTTTGCGATGGATACCGGCACTAAAGACGCCAAGCACAAAAAAACAAAAAAACAGGTCGAGATGCTAAAAGAGCTGGGATATGACGGTATTGGCTGCACGGGATGCAAAGGACTGGCTGAGATGCTCGAAGAGCTGGATAAAAATGGGCTGAGAATTTTTACGTTGTATCTGGAAGTTAATATTGATGCCGGACGGAAAAAATATGACCCAAAATTGAAAGAGACAATCGAGCTATTAAAGGGGCGAAATACGATACTCTGGCTCAGTATAAAAAGCAGGAAACACAAGCCGTCTTCGCCCGATGGTGATGAAAAGACGGTGGGAATCATCCGGGAGATTGCAGATATGGCAGCTAAATCCGGATTACGGGTGGCGTTATATCCCCATTATGGATTCTGGCTCGAGCGAGTGGAAGATGCAGTTCGGCTGGTAAAAAAAATAAACCGTAAGAATGTAGGAGCAACATTTAATTTGTGTCATTACCTGATGACTGATGATGAGAAAGATATGGGGTCGCTTATAAAATCGACAGCGCCATACCTGTTCGTGGTTACAATCAATGGGGCTGACACCGAATCAAAGAACTGGGAAGGACTTATTCAGACATTGGACAAAGGAAACTTTGATTTAAAGCAATTTCTGGATATACTGAATGATGCCGGTTACAGCGGGCCAATAGGGTTGCAGGGATACGGCATAAAGGGTGATGTAGATGAGAATCTCAGGCGTTCAATAAATGCCTGGCGTCAAGTAACAGAACAGCAAACTATGCAGTAGCAGGGATGAAAAATGGAAACTCTCAAGTTATTACGTGATTATTTTCCGATGGCGGTTTTTACAGGCAAGTGCCTTGTTTTTATAAGCGAAGATTGGCGTGTTGAGCTTACCGAGCACAAAGACAGCGATTTCAGTAAGGCGCAGGGCCAGCCATCCATTATACGTGTCAGAATCTTCAAAAAGACACTCGACGGTGAGCTTATGAGCGGGCATTACGAGGATTTTCAGCTTGAGTTATTAGGTGAGCTTGCTGAGCAAATCGAAAAGTATGTCCAGTTGGCAGTTGGGGTAAACCTCAAGGAAATCACCGGTTAATAAACCGGTAAGTGGAGGATGTTTGCTATTCGATTGGATTTAACTCTATATGGTAAATCCGTTAGTAAAAAAAACTGATGGGGGAGTTGTCTTTACGGTAAAGGTTGTGCCCGGCAGCAGCAGGACGGCGATTTGCGGCCTGCTTGACGGTGCAATAAAGGTCAAAATTTCGGCGCCGGCGGAGAAAGGCAGGGCAAATAAGTACCTGCTTGGGTTTCTTGCTAAGCATCTTGGCGTGAAAAAAACTTTAGTTCGTATAATATCCGGCACAACCAATCCAGTCAAACAAGTAAAAGTTGAGGGTGTTTCGGTTGAGCAACTGCTGGAAAAACTTGATTTGAATAAATGATAGAGATTCTTCGCTTCCTCTTTCGCTAAAGCTATAAAGGACAAGCCGTTCTGAATGACGACAGCGGCAGCAATCGCAGTGAAAGTTAAAACAGGACTTTTTAATGAGTGATAAACAAGCAGTTGAAATTCGAGATGCAGTGGATGAAACGTCGGTTGGATATATGCTGAAACTGGCAACGCCGATGGTGGTGACGACCATATCGTTTACTATTATGCAGTTTGTGGACAGGTTTATGGTATCACGTCTTGGAACGGAGGCGTTAGCTGCCATATTGCCGGCTGGGATTGTCAGTTTTGTGCCAGGGTCTTTTGCAATGGGGTCGATGACGAGCTTAAACACGTTTGTTAGTCAGAGCTTAGGCAGGGGTGACAAAAGGGGTTGCTCAAATTATTACTGGCAGTTGATATATATGGGGGTCGCGTACTTCGTTTTGGTATTGCTGGTTATGTGGCCGACTGCACCGTGGATTTTCAAAATGATGGGTCAGCCGCCGTCAGTATGTGCTATGGAGGTAATATACCTTCGGATTATGCTTTATGCCCAGATACTGGCGATAATCAACTGGGCAAGCAGCCAATTTTTTATGGGTATCCATCGGCCTATTATAACGATGTATGCGTCGTTGATTGGACAGGTAGTCAATATTGCGTGCAACTATGTGTTGATATTCGGCAGGTTTGGTTTTCCCCGGCTGGAGATAGCAGGCGCGGGCTGGGGGACGTTTATCGGGATAGGTGTAATGGCCGGTATAAATATGACCGTGCTTTTGGGCAGCAGTATAAACTCAACTTTCAAAACAAGGCGGACGTTGAATATCAATTTTGACAAGATGTATGATTTGCTGAAAGTGGGCCTTCCAGCGGGGCTTGGTCTGATGATAAATGTTGCCTTTTGGGGAGTGATTCTGTTCGGGCTGGTCGGCAGATTCGGGAAAGAAGCGTTAGCTGCGACGAGCGCGATATTATCTTATACAAATGTTTCAGTTATGCCAATCGTGGGTATATCAACGGCGCTGACGGCGGCAGTGGGTAAGACAATCGGGCATGGCCAAAAAGACCTGGCTATGAAACAAACGAGCGTTTGTTTGAAAGTAGCGCTTGTTTATATGGGAACAATAGGGGTATGTTTTCTTCTGTTTAGAGAGCCGTTGATGCGATTTTGGACTTCTGATGTTAAGGTAATTGAAGCCGGTGTTAATATTCTTATCTGTGCCGCCATATATCAGGTATTCCATGCGGCTCGGATTATTTACAGCGGCTCATTGCGCGGTGCAGGTGACACAGTGTGGCTGGCGATAATCTCGGCTTCTGCGTCAGCAATAATATTGGGAATTGGCGGAGCTCTAATGGTTTTGTATGTTCCTTCACTTGGAGCTGTGGGTCCCTGGATTGCGGCTTCGGTTAGTATTATTGCGGCCGGGCTGGCAAACAGATGGCGATTTAAAAGCAGGAAATGGATGGAGATAGATTTATTTAAGAGACGCCCCGTAGGTGTGCCGGTCGAGATTTAAACGGTTATGGTTACATTTAACAGGCTAATTTTCTCCGTTATAATTCACAAAAATACACGAATTTCAAGGAACTATATGACGATAAAATTCGTAAGATGCTTACGGCTGATTCTTTAACAACGACTGGATGAAACCAATGAAGAAAACTTTTTTGACAATAGGCTATGTTGTAATTTTCACATCAGTAACCCAGGGTTACCAGTACAGGCCTTTAGCTAACGATGGTAAGCTCGGTTTATACGCAAGGTCGATTGAGCAGGTTCTGCGGCTGAGTGAAGACGAGGTTGACCTGGCCACTGCTGCTTTGATTGTCTCGGAGAACTGGAGTGACCTGGTTCACGGCCGAAGACAGCTATTAACTTTAGATGATATGGCAATGGAGATTCGCGATAGACTTCAGAGGGACGGGCTGGGCTTGAATTACCAGACGATTCCGGTGATAAACAAGTATTTATTTGATGAGTTGGGGTTCGAGTCGATTCCGGAGGCAAACGACCCGAATGATTTGTTTTTGCATACGGTGCTTGATAAAAAAAGAGGGTATTGCTTGAGTCTTTCCATTTTGTACCTGTCGCTTGCAGAGCGGCTCGGCCTGCCTATGTATGGAGTCGTTGTTCCGGGACATTTTTTTGTAAGATACGACGACAAACGTATGAGATTCAATATCGAAACGACAGGCAGAGGAGGAACTGCCAATGACGAGCACTATATAAAAAAGTTCAAGGTTCCGCAAGGCGATGATGATAGTATTTATATGAAGAATCTGAATAAGATTCAGACACTTGGCTGTCTTTTTAATAATCTTGGGAACTGTTACGAGGAAATCGGTAATTCGGCTTCTGCCAAGCTTGCGCTGGAAAGAGCGGTAGAGATAAATCCGACATTGTCCGAATCCAGGTCGAATTTGGGGAACATTTACTTTAAGAACGGCCAGGTACAGGATGCAATATATGAATACCAGGAGGCCCTCAGAATAAATCCAAACGATGCAAAGACAAATAGTAACCTTGGTAATGCGTATGCTCAGCAGGGATTGCTGAACAAAGCTATTTCGCAGTATCAACAGTCTCTGGCCCTGGAGCCGAATTTCATAGATGCTTATAAAAACCTGGCTTTGGCTTATTGCAAACAGGAAAGATTTACTCAGGCATTAATACAATTGAAACAGGCACTTGGTGTAGAGCCAAAAGATGCCTCTTTATATAACCAGATGGGTGATGTTTACAGCCAGATGGACGAGTATGAAAAGGCAATATACCAATATAAAATGGCCCTTAATATAAATCGAGATTTAGTCGAGGCCCATTGCGGTTTGGCTCTTTGCTATAATAAACTCGGGTTGGTTGATGATGAAATTCAGGCATACGAAAAAGCTTTGGCTATTAAACCGGATTTGTTGGCAGCACTGGTAAATGTGGGCAACGCATACTTCGGAAAGCAAAACTACGATGCGGCTATTGAAAAATATACAAAAGCTATCCAGATAAAGCCGGATGAGGGAATGTTTCATTACAATCTTGGCTCTGCGTATGCCAACAAACAGTTATATGAACAAGCGGTAGTGGCTTACCTGAAAGCAGTGGAAATAGAACCGGGTATAGGAGACGCACATTTTGGACTTGCCTTCGGGTATTATCAGTTAGAAGAGTATGAATTGGCCTACAAGCACCTAATAATCGCCCGGGAATTGGGCGTGGCGGTTACTGAAGAGCAGTTCAATGCTGTCAGGAACCATCTGAAATAAGAAAATTAATAAGCGAATATCATTCCTACCTATTTGTTTAGATAACACAATCCGTATAATAAGCACCCCCCCGCTATTGATTTGTGAAATAATCACGTTAAAATCATTAAAAGCAGTATCTAACAAAATGGCCAATTGTCATTCCTGCGAAAGCAGGAATCCAATAAAAGATATAGATTCCGTGTCAAGCACGGAATGACAAAAGTAGAGTGTTTCTTTTTGTTAGAAGCTTCAAGATAACTCTATAACACGATGGCGAAAACCCCGGTGAAACTAGGGGCTAAATATGAGATTGCTGCGTATCGTTTCACCCGGGATGGTGAAGGTATGATTATACAGGCAGGTAATGACATTTTGAATTTGCTTAGAGAAGAAGGTATTGAAGCAGCGAGGAAAACACAGCGTGGCCTGATATTACAGCCGGGGGCGATAGGCGATTGTATATTGACTTTGCCATTAGCTAAATTTATGAAAGATTCACTCGGATTGGGTGGGATTGACATTCTCGGGCACACCGAATATATCGGTATTTTCCCCGGGAGAAGCTGTATTGACAGTATCCGCTCCATAGATTCTATGGATTTGCATCGATTGTTTGCTGAAATAAAAACGTTCGACCTTGCAGACGGAGACCCTTTAATAAATGCTTTTGCTGATTATTCCTGGATTGCAACATTTTTGGGCGAGCCGAACAGTGATTTTGAACAAAACCTGATTTATACCGCCAACTGCAGCCACAGTGCGGAGGTTATGACACTGCTTATGAAGCCGCCTAAAGATTACTGCGGCCATTTAACCGACTTTTATATACAGCAATTTATCGAGCAAAGCGGCTTGCCTCTGCAGGCCCCCAAAGTCAGTCCCGATGACACTCTTATAAGAACAACCGAAATGGATGTAAACAGGGGTAAAGAGATATTGAAGGAGATAAATGTTAATATCAGTAAGAAGCTGATAGTCATTCATCCGGGAAGCGGCGGATTACATAAATGCTGGCATCTGGATAATTTTTTAGCCATATCTAAAAAGCTCATTTCCAATGGTTATGAGGTAATTTTCCTGTTGGGGCCTGCTGAGCTGAATAGGTTCAGTAAAACAAAGGTCGGAAAGGTAAAAAGCATTGGCCGATGTCTGATGGACTTGTCTTTAACCCAGGTATCGGAGCTTTTGAGCTGTGCGGATGTTTTTGTTGGCAATGACAGCGGCATCACGCATCTTGCGGCTTGTTTGGGGGTACAGACAATTGCTGCTTTTGGTCCGACTGAGCCGGCTGTGTATGGTCCTATCGGGCCGGCTGTAACAGTATTTACAAAAAAGACGGCATCTTTTACAAAGAGACCATCACCGAGTTTGCAGAAAAAGCTTCTGGAAGTTTTGTTGTGTTAATACTAAGTCTTTCAATGCTAAGGACTTACATCACTCTAATAATCTCCTAAGCTCACGTTTATCCCTTACGCCACAAAATAAAGATAGGAAAAGTGGATAAAAACCATTGACTTTGGTGCTTATATAGAGTACACTAATGCGTTGAAGGAGTGATAATAAAGCGAGGGACGCTGTCAAATTTCAATGTTTATTACGCCGCAGGTGTATAAAAAAGGAGGAGGTTATGAGCAAGTCAAAATTACTCTACCAGGCGCACGTGCGGTGCTCTCTCTTTGTTTTCTTTTGGAACTCTCGACCAATAACAATTGCAGGAACGAAAAAAACGACCGATAACCGTGTAAACTTAGGGTTAAAAGTTAAATCTGTGGCGGTTCTGGCTATAGGGTTAATATTTTTGCTTGTCCCGACGGTACCTCTTAAAGCAGTGCCAATTTATTTTGTTGGCATCGGCAATCCCACTGCGGGTGACCCGGATATGAAGGCCGTGGACACCTTAGACAAGACGCTTAAGAAAGCCGCAGGGGTATTAGGAAAGAAGTATGAATCGACCATTATCAAAGCCAAAATCAACGGTACAACAGAAGAAGTTGGGGGAGAGAAGATCACCAACGCTTTGAACCAAGTGAAGGCAAAAGCAAAACCAGGTGATCTCGTCGTTTTCTATTACATTGGTCATGGTAACAGAACTGACTCCACGCCCGGAAAAGAAGATAAGACCGACAGTTCAGACAAAGCCGAGACCAAAGGCGACGAATGGATCGGAAAAGCAAGCGATAAATTGACCGACGATCAACTGGCAACGCTCCTTGGCTCGATCACTTCGAGTGTGCACAAAGTCGCCATCGTTGATGCCTGCTACTCCGGGGGAATGATCGGCGGGGCCGATGATATCGACAAGGCGAGCATGCTAAACCTCACTTACCTGCTTTCTGTTCCAGAGACCCAAGCCGATCAAGGTCTATACGAATATGCCGCTTGGCTCGAAGAAGCAACCGAAAAAAACGCTCACTACAAAGGCGACAAGGACAAGGATGGCAGTGTAACGATCGGAGAATGGCTCGACTATGCTCACCAGAAGAGAATCGCTCTGAAGAAAGGAGGCGTCTGTGGATCGACACCCTGGGTGGGAAGTCAGACGACAAAGTATGTGCTCATACCTGAGCCCGCGACGCTGTTTTTGCTTGGCATTGGCGGTCTGGCGTTGCTTCGTCGGAGGAGAAGACTTATTGATTGACGATTTACGATTGGCGATTTGGTATTATTTAGTTGAGATAATTCGTGAAGCCCTTCGACTCCCTCGACTTCGCTCGGGGCAGGCTGTGGTCTCTTTGTCCTGCGTAGCTCCTAAGGAGCGAAGCATGGATGTGGCTTTGAAAAATCCGGGTTAATTCCCAAAAAAGACAAGAAAAATCAAAAAAATACTTGACTTTTTCGGTGACATTCGAGTATAGTAATATGTTGAAGGACCGATAAAAAGCGAGGGACGCGGTTAAATCCTTGTTTTTATAAAAAGGAGGAGGTTATGTGCATACTCAAATTGCCCTAATATG
>CAZBWE010000051.1:12592-17241 GCA_964495465.1 uncultured Pirellulales bacterium | reverse complement strand
GAATTTCCACCGCCTGAGAGGTTGTTGTCGCTCCATCATCGTCGGTCGCTTCCGCCGTAAGTTTGTAGTAGCCACTTCTGCTTGGCTGCCAAACAGCCATCCAGCCATCGCTGCCATCATTATCCTCACCTATCACATCTCCATTGGCCAAAAACTCCACCCATTCCACCGAACCATCAGAATCCCACGCTTCGGCCTCGATTTCGATTGGTTCACGTCCAGGCAATCTATCTCCATCCCGCGGCTTAATAATACTCACCTCTGGCGGCAGATTCGATGTGCCCGGCTCATATATCAGCCAATCCTGTGCAAGTATTGCTAAATCTATCATATTCACCCAGCCGTCCTTATTGGTATCGCTGTGAAGCCATCGCATCTCTTTCTTACTTGCATAAGCAGTCCCGCCATACGCACCCATATTAACGCGGCCGCCGTTTGGCATCGGCTCATTAGAATAGAAAGCATTCGGGTCACCGCCATCGATACAGGGACTGAAAGCTTCATCGAGAATCCATACATCATATTGCGGCCAATACCGGCCGGTCTTACTCTGTAAGTGATAGTCGCCGCCTTCAGGGTCTGCAAATCGCGGGTCAATATCGAGATTACCCGGGCCTAGACATCCATTCTGGACGCAACTATATGTTGCCTGACATCCGAACAAATCACCGAAAATATTATTCCAGAAGATGCTGTTGCTGATATTTGGCTGAGAACCGGTATATGCAGCAATGCCGAATCCGTTATCCACAATTGTTACATTGGTTATTGTAGGTGAGCTGCCATCAATAAAGATTGCCATAAAGCTATTTTCTATAACAAAGTTCTTCAGGATACTGCCAGGTCCTTCGCCGTTACAGAAAAGAACTGCGAAGTAATCCTGCGGCTGCAGAACTGCCGCATCTTCAGCGCTTCTGACCATTACGGCCTTACCCATAAAATCGATTGTCTCGTTATAAACACCGGGATATACCAACACAATTTCATCATCCTCAGCCGAGTCGATTCCCTTCTGAATCGTTGCAAAAGCTGTTTCCGGACTCAGGCCATCATTGTTATCATCGCCATTGACCCCATCGACATGCCAATCGAGCCCGAATACATAAGCCGAGCCGGAGTAGTCTCCTTTGTCGTCATCTCCCAACGCCCCCACGATAGCGAAGTTGCCGCTTATAGAAACAGAACGGCCAAACTTGTCGTATGTAGCACCGTCAGCGGCAGCGAGTTTTTGCTGTTGAATCCAGCTTGTCCCATCCCACTTGAATATATAAGCCGAGCCGGAGCTATTTCCTTTGTCGTCATCTCCCAACGCCCCCACGATAGCGAAATCGCCGCTGATAGAAACAGAAGAGCCAAAGCTGTCATCTTCAGAACCATCAGCGGCGGTAAGCTTTTGCCACTGAATCCAGGTTTCACCTTCGCGCTTGAATATATAAGCCGAGCCGGAGCTATTTCCTTTGTCGTCATCGAAAAGTGCCCCCACGATGGCAAAATCTGCGCTTATGGAAACAGACCTGCCAAACCAGTCGCCGGTAGAACCATCGGAGGCGAGAAGTTTTTCCTGCTCAACCCAGCTTGTGTCCTCTCTCCTGAATATATAAGCCGAGCCGGATTCGGTTCCTTTATCATTATCGCCATCCGCCCCAATGATTGCCAAATCGCCGCTGATAGAAACAGACGAGCCAAAGTCATTGTAGGATGCTCCGTCTAATGCAGTAAGCTTTTGCTGCTGGCTCCAGCTTGTCCCATCCCACTTGAATATATAAGCTGAGCCAGACCGGCTTCCTTTATCATCATCGGCATAGGCCCCCACAATTGCATAATCGCCGCTTATAGAAACAGACCCGCCAAACATATCCCCAGCAGCACCGTCCGAGGCAAGAAGCTTTTGCTGCTGAACCCAGTTGGTGTCCTCTCTCCTGAATATATAAGCTGAGCCGGAGTCGGATCCTTTGTCGTTATCCCAGTGCGCCCCGACGATAGCGAAATCGCCGCTGATAGAAACAGACGAGCCAAACTCATTGTAGGATGCTCCGTCTAATGCAGTAAGCTTTTGCTGTTGAATCCAGCTTGTCCCATCCCACTTGAATATATAAGCCGAGCCGGAGTAGTCTCCTTTGTCGTCATCGCCATATGCCCCCACGATAGCGAAATAGCCGCTTATAGAAACAGACCCGCCAAACATGTCCCCAGCAGAACCATCCGAGGCAAAAAGCTTTTGTTTTTGCACCCAGGCTGTTCCAGCCAGGGGCGAGCTATGATAGCAGACATTACTAACTGACGGAGCTGACACCACAAAAATCAGCAAGACAACAAGATTTAGTCCGATTATCCTTTTCATTCCCCTGTCCTTTCAATAATTTATGATAAATATATTATGACGACACAGGTCGCGCGCCTGTAGCCGACTCGTTCAAACCGATAATAAAGATGCACAAAACAGCATTACTGTTCCCTGAATCTTATATTTCTTTTTACGCAGGGTAAGCCAGCACAAGGCCATAAATGCAAATTACGGCCAGAGATGCTCTTCGAGCCAGTTATCGGCGAGGATGGCAAAGTCCCTGAAGTTAATCAAATCATCGGCGTACAAATCAGCCGGCGACATAAGCGGTATATCGAAGATGCCGGTGCCATTGGTCGCTGCGTATGCAACCTCGGGCTGTGAGAGAACATAATCATAAATGCGGAAGTCGTCAATCAAGCCGTCATAGCCGCCATACCAGCCCGAACCTATTTGAAATGAGGTTATTTCAGATATGAATGAGCTTGCACCGGTGCGGCTGTCGCAAACAAGGCCGTTGAGAAAAATCTGCATTGTGCCGGTATTGAAATCCTTTGTAAACGCCCAGTGATTCCATTGGCCCGACCATTCACCTTTATACCGGTGGCTTCCGCTGAGCCGATTATCGAAAGACCAAGGATAACCGCAATCCCAATTATATCGGCCCGGAGACCTCCAGCAGCCAAGATTAATAGCGAGCGCAGGGGCTTCAATAATCGGCCTTGCATAACCATTGGCATCATAAGCATAGTTCGAGCAACATACCGTATCGTTAAGATGCGGCGAATCCTCACCATATTGCCAGAAGGCGATTGTTATACCGGCGCTGATTTCACCGAACAATTCGGCAGCATCCGTTATCGCTACAGAATCCTCGTAGCCATCAAAACTAATTGCACTGCCATAGACGCCGGTAACATATTCCGGACTGCCACAGGGGTCGCCGTGGTAACCGTTTGCTGAACTGTCGTCGGCGTTGTCCTCAAATTCATACCAGGCAAGCGGCTCGTTGGGGGCTGCAACCGGATAAATATTATACCCTTTATTAAGCCAGCTATACGCCAACTCTTGGAGGTCTTCAAAGTCAACAGCACAATCCCCGCTGAAATCCGCAGCCGGCCTGTTCTCCTGAAGGCATCTGGATGAACACACGCGGACATCATCAAAATACACGGTCCCCTCATCCCAACTGTATGATTCGGTCATCGCAATAGTAAAGCCGATAGTAATACTTTCTATGCAGGCCAGGTTCACATCGTTTAAGCCCTGAAGGTCAATTCTCCAGGGATGCCACGTTTCCTCCTTCAGGTCATTTGCATCTCCCTCATACAGCACGAGCGTATCGGCGCTGCCATCATTGAGAATAATATACATCTGACCTCTCGCTTTATTGGTTGTTGTGCCATAGAAATAAAGCTCCAGCACCCTGGCACCGATTGAGGCCCAATCCTGCGCCGGACTAAACGTGCGAGTAACACCGGCATCAGAATAATCGTAACAGTAATAATAAAACATCATCGACTGCTCGCAGCTATGACTGATATTCTCCGAAAAAGCCAAGTAAGTCGCTCCGCTCTCTATCCAGGTATTATATATGAGATTGTAGGTGTCGTTGTAGAACTCAAAATCGTCCAAAATACAACAGTCGGTGACCGTAAAGCTCCAGATATTGCCCGTCCATACACAGGGGTCATTAATTTCATCAATCCGCCAGTAGTAATGCTCGCCTAATTCAAGGCCGCAGGGGTCGAAGTAATTGGCATCCTGCGGCTGGGGATTAACAGGAGCTGCATTGATATCCACATCATTTAAGCTCGTGCCAAAGTAAACGAAATGCTTATCGGCGGAACATCCCGGCGACCAGCCAAGAATGGCGTCGGCAGGCACATCTTCGACTCCATCAGCGGGGATGGGATAATTCGCAATATCGCAACAATCGGTAACAGTTCGCACACAAATACTGCCCAGGTCAAAGCCGGGCACTCCTCCTCCCATAGTTACCCCAAGAACGCGTATTACGGATGGTGTAAAAGGCAGGGAAACATCGGGCATATTAAAATTAATCTCCGTAGGAATCTGTTGATTGGACACTCCTACCATACCCATACCAATTAGGTAATCCTGTCCGGCACCATCAGTGATAAAGACCAGCGCCTGTTCGCCAACAGTCCCCCATTCGATAATAAGTATATCATCCCCTGGGCCATCTACGAGTCGGCCACAAAACTTCAATTCGACCCAGTGGTCTGTGGGCAAAGTAACCGCAGAGAATTCTGCCGGCGGCGGGCCGACAAGCCATTCTTCCGGAACCACCGGAACCGGCCAATCAGACAAATTATGAACGCCCATACCTTCCCAACAACTA
>CAZBWE010000051.1:0-12492 GCA_964495465.1 uncultured Pirellulales bacterium | reverse complement strand
GTTCAAAGTCAGGCGTGCGTGCAATGTTTATTGTTTAAAAACAAATGCAGGAAATAAATCGAATTATGAAAAGAGGGATTAACAATGCCGGATTATTCAATAAGTCCAACAGGTGAGCAATTTGATATACCCAAATCCGAAGAGTACACTGCGGAGTATAAGCGAATCGAGTCACTGGTAGATGCGGCACGCGGTGAAGGTAAGGAAATCGTTGTAGTGATGGGAGTCGGTTTTGTCGGAGCAGTTATGGCAGCCATTATTGCCGATACCGTTGATAAGAATAGCGGCAAACCCGGTAAATTTGTCATCGGCTGCCAGCGCCCCAGCGCCCGCAGCTACTGGAAGATTCCCATTTTGAACCGAGGCAAGTCACCGGTAAAAGCCGAAGACCCCGAGGTCGAGCCGATGATTTCCCGCTGCGTACTCGAGAAAAAAACGCTTATTGCCACCTACAACAGTGACTGCCTGAAGCTGGCCGACTGCGTAGTCGTCGATGTCCAGTGCGATTATACAAAAAAAGACCTCGGCAATATGCGAACCGGCACTGCTGAAATGGCTGCGCTGGAGGCAACAATCAAAACTATCGGCGAGAAGGTGCCGACACACTGTCTTACATTGATAGAAACGACCGTGGCGCCGGGGACAACGGAGTTTGTGGCGTGGCCGATTATGAAAAAGGCCTTTACTGGGCGTGGCATCAAAACAGAGCCGCTATTAGCACACAGCTTCGAGCGTGTTATGCCCGGCAGACATTATGTTGCCTCAATACGAGATTTCTGGCGTGTGTGCTCTGGCTGTAACCAGGAAGCAAAGCAGCGCGTTGAGAAATTTTTGCGTGAGGTTCTAAACACTGAAGAATATCCACTAACCGTTATGGACCGGCCCATCGAATCGGAGACTACCAAAATTGTCGAGAATTCCTATCGTGCGACAATACTGGCGTTCCTTGACGAGTGGAGCCTCTTCGCCGAGCGCAATGGCGTGGACCTAACCAAGGTCATCAAGGCAATTAAAACTCGGCCTACACACAGCAACTTAGTATTTCCCGGCCCAGGTATCGGCGGATACTGCCTGCCTAAAGATGGAGGACTGGGATACTGGGCATACAAACACATCCTCGGTTTCGATGATGATATATTCAAGATTACTACAACAGCTATCGATATCAACGACACGCGCGGGCTTCATGCAGCGGAACTGACACGAGATGCACTGCGCAATATGGGTCTGCAAATAGCCGGCGCAAAGGTACTTTTGTGCGGCGCCAGTTACCGCCAGGATGTGGGCGATACACGCTACAGCGGCTCGGAGATAGTCGTTCGAAAGCTGACCGAAATGGGAGCTGAAATGCAGGTGCATGACCCGTATGTAGAGCACTGGTATGAGCTGGAAAAACAAGAAACATACCCGGCACCGGGTCATTCTTTGGCAAGATTTTTCCGCAACCAGAACGACCTGGTTAATATTCACGTCCAGCACAACATCGCTGTAGCACTGTCTGGCGCACAGGCAATAATACTGGCTGTGCCGCACGAACCGTATCTGCAACTCGACCCGGATAAAATAGTCGAATGGGCAAAAGCTCCCCTGGCGGTAATCGACTGCTTCGGAATACTGGACGACGATAAAATCCGCAGATACTTCGAACTCGGCTGCGAGGTAAAAGCTCTGGGCAGAGGACATATCCAGAGAATAAAAGAAGAAGTGAGAAAAAACAAATGATATGGATATCAGGGAGAAACGGATAGCAATTTTATCGCCGGTGGCCTGGCGGACGCCTCCGCGGGCTTACGGTGCGTGGGAAACGGTGGCCAGCAATATTACAGAAGGCCTGGTAGCCCGCGGGTGGAAAAATGTAACGCTTTTTGCCACTAAAGAATCCATTACGAAAGCAAAACTCGTCGGCTGGGTCGAGAGGGGTTATGAAGAGGACGAATCGCAAATTCCGCTGGTCTCGACCTGCCTTCATATCTCCAAGATTATGGAAAGGGCAAATGAATTTGACCTGATTCATAATAACTTCGATTACCTGCCATTGACATACCTTCGGCTTATCAAAACACCGATGCTGACCACAATCCACGGCTTTTCCGACCCGGATATACTGCGAGTCTATCACGACCATAAAGATACTTACTATGTTTCTATCAGTGATTCCGACAGAAATAAAGATTTGCCTTATCTTGCTACTGTTTACAACGGGATTGACATTTCCAACCTTACATTTCGAGAAACACCGGGTAACAAGCTCGTCCACTACGGACGGATACATAACGATAAAGGAACACATCTGGCGATTGAAGTTGCGAAAAAGTGTGATATGGACCTGCTTATAGCCGGCATAATCCAAGACCAAGAATACTTCGACAATCTTGTCAAGCCGCACCTTGATAATTCTTCTATCCAGTACATAGGGCCTGTAAATCCCACAGCACGCGATGCTCTTCTCAAAGAGGCCTACGCCGTTATTCATTTAAATACAATCCCCGAGAGGTTCGGCCTGGTGATGGCTGAATCTATGGCTGCGGGTGTGCCTGTTATCGCGATGGATTTGGGCTCGTGCCGCGAAGTCATTTCAGGTGGTCAGACCGGCTTTTTGGTTAATAATGTGGAAGAGGCAGTAGAAGCCGTCGGCAAAATCGGTAAAATAGACCGCAGGAAGTGCCGCCGGCATGTCGAGGAAAATTTCACTATCGACTGTATGGTCCGCGGCTATGAAAAGGTATATGAGCAAATCTTCCGGTTAGAAAAACAAAAGAACAAAAAATAAATTTTGCAGAGACACGTAAAATGAAAAAGACATTTGTCACGCGCTATAAAGGCAATCCAATTCTGACAAAGGACGATATCCCTTATCCGGTCCAGACGGTTCACAATGCCGGCGTAACGAAATTTGACGGCCGATATATAATGCTGTTCCGCTCTCACCTCGATACAGGCAGGTCGATAATCGGCATAGCTGAAAGCGAAGACGGCTTCAAGTTCGAGCCGCGTCCGGAGCCGTTTATGGTACCAGGCAAAGAGCCGCCTTTTTGCGAATACGAAGAATATAGCATCGAAGACCCGCGCATTACCCGGCTGGAGGGTGCATACTATATAACCTACAGTGCATATTCGGCAAATGGCGTCCGCATCGGCTTAGCTAAAACACTCGATTTCGAATCAGTCGAAAGAGTTGCACTCATAACAGAAACCGATTACCGAAATACCGTTCTTTTCCCCGAGAAAATCAGTGGCAGATACGTTCGGCTGGACAGACCTCACTGCGAGATTAGTCCCTGGTCAATCTGGATAAGTTACTCGCCGGATTTGCGCCACTGGGGCGACTCGAAACTAATAATCAAACCGGTCAAATACCACTGGGACGAGATGAAAATCGGCCCGGGCGCTCCGCCAATTAAAACTGATAAGGGCTGGTTGAATATCTATCACGGTGTTTTCCCGACGATGGACGGCCACGTATATCGGCTTGGAGTTGCTCTGCACAAGCTCGATGACCCGGCGGTAGTTCTCGGCGTATCTGACCGGTGGATTTTACAACCGGAAGACCCGTGGGAGGTTGTCGGCTATGTGCACAATGTCGTTTTTAGTTGCGGCGCGGTAGCGGAAGATGACGGCACATTGAAGCTCTATTGGGGCGGGGCTGATAAAGTAATGTGCGCCGGCACTGCTGTAATCAACGACCTTGTCGAACTCTGCCTGACCAATTCGAGAACTGCAACTTAAAGCATATATCATAATGATTTCAGTAAATAAGAACCGATACAGCGATTGTCAGGCTAAACTATAACAGTTCCGGATTCCCGCTTTCGCGGTAATGACATTAATGGTTAGTCGGCTCTTATTAACTATATTTGATATCAGATATAACACTTCAAGTTATAAAGGTCGGTAGCGTTTGTCCACCCCGCCCGTGCCATGGGCGGTTGTCCATAAAGAGGATGACTTTGTCGTATTTCTCCGGCGGCAGGGAGTCTTTTAATATCTTACGAATATCCCTCATCGGAGTCCGCAGGGTTGTGTGCGTGATAATAATGTGCTCGTTGTTCAGCTTATCTAATAATCCCGCGAATTCATCGATGTGCATATGTTTTCCGGCTTGCGCTCTTGTGGTATGCTCGCCTTCATAAAAAGTGCACTCGGCGATTAGAATTTTGCAATTGACGATATATTCCAATTGTGAAAAATCAACGTATTGGGTGTCGCCAAGATAAGTAACAATAGGAATCTCCAGCGGATTATCGATTTCAATTCCCTGTTTTTTTAACTCAACGATTTGCGGCCCGGTAAGCTTAGAGTACTTTGCTTTTAGTTTTTTTCGCTTTTCAATCACGGTATATCCGACAGAACCTTTTGTATGCTTCGTCGGAAATACCCTCGCGAATAAATTGGGCTTAATCTGATATTCGTCACCGGCTTTCACACCGACAAGATTAGCAGGTATTTGATTACCGTCCAGCCGAACCCAGCCATCGAGAATCTCCCGTATCGGGCCTAAAAGGTTTTTAGGCGCCAATATCGTGCCGGCTGACTGGCCGCAAAAGTTCCGCTGAGAAAGATAATATGCGATACCGGCGGCATGGTCCATATGTCCGTGAGTCAGTAAAACATTGTTTATGGAAATAATCTGGTCGGGGGCCTTGCCAACATCAAAGCAAACGTCAAGCTGAGGCACTGCCACGACGGTCTCTTCGCCTGCGACCGAATAGCCGATGATTTCCAAACCACCTATTTTTAA
Source organism: uncultured Pirellulales bacterium (assembly GCA_964495465.1). GTDB lineage: Bacteria > Planctomycetota > Phycisphaerae > Sedimentisphaerales > Anaerobacaceae > CAZBWE01. The sequence goes on along the minus strand of CAZBWE010000051.1, from coordinate 7,754 downwards.
TCGTGCTAAATTATGGCTGGCCATTAGAAGCTAAAAAGTTAAAAGTAAAAAGTCAAAACTGTGGAATTCCTTAATTTTACACTTTGCATTTTAAGTTTTTAGTTTTCTCAATAGTAGAGACAAATGTCAATTATGTCAATTCGTTTTTGACATTATCGCAGATATGTGTAAACTTATATCAAAGCATCAAGGAATTAGTACATAAACTCTCATATAACACTTTGCTCGTATTTGCCAAATGTCTGAAAAACAAAAGGACAATAGAAAAAACCGAGATAAAAAAAGCCGGACAACATATCCGTCCTGGATATTCGGCATTATCGTTCTCCCGATATTTTTTATCACCATAATTGGCCATTTCTGGCTGATTCCCGCCAAAGTAGGCCTGGAAATAGAAAAGACACTTCTGAAATTCTGGGATGGGCAGATAAATATCGAAGACGTCGAGGTAAACTATTTCGGCCCGATATACTTCGGAAAAGTCGTTTTCTTCGACAGGGCCGGCCGCGAGTGCCTGCAAACAGGCAGAGTAAAAATGGTTTTTGAGAAATGGCCTGGTTTACATCCTGTCGTAACAGAGATTAAAATTGAAAAATTGAACATTCAGATTACAACAGCCGACGGCAAATTTACACTGCCTTTTATCAATCCCTTTCAACAATCGCCAACACCAAGAAAAAAAATGGATATCCGAAAGCTTACTATAAATGATGCTGAAATCACCGTAACTGATGCAAAGGGAACAAAAACGCTTTATGAGAACCTGCAATTACAGGCCTACAAAAAGGACAATTTCTACGATTTTTCCTTAAAGCGAACCGGCTCTGAACCTATGGAATCACTACTGGCTAAAGGCAGGCTTGATTTAAAGACACTTGAAACAGAACTTTCTTTACAGCTAAAACACACAGTGAAAAAACCGGAGACGGCCTTAGTATTTGCAGCATTGAATATCCCGAATCTCTCAGCTGAGGGTAACTTCGAAGCGGATTTGAAAATAAGCGGCTGCCTTAAAGAACCAGGCGGATTAGAGCCAAACGGCATAGCCAGCATTGACGGATGGATAGTGGCAAAGAATGGTAAAATCATCGCCAACAATCTCACAACCAAAGTCAATGTGTCAGACGGACGTTATGCCTTTGAGAATCTTACGGCAAACATCTGCGATGGCAATGCCGCCGGCTCATTATATGTGGAAACCGAACAGAACCAGCCGACAGAATTTAGCGGTCGATTAATAGCGCAAGATATGAGTTTTATAGAGCTGACTTCCATTCTGGGTGGTCCGGGCAAAAAAGCAACAAAAGGCACGGTTACATTTAATTATACCTTTTCCTGCAAGGGTAAAGATTTGCAAAACCTTATTGGCGAAGGTCAAATTTTTCTTGATGATGCCGACATCACCGTCATACCGGTAGTTCCCCACTTATTCAACATTATTGGCTTATCGCAGCTTGACCCACTGAAGATGTCTGATGCCGAATGCTCATTCAGCACTACCGGCCCTGTTGTAACCGTCAAAACCGCTCACATAGCCAATCTCTTTGCCGCTGTTAGAGCCGAACCGGGCGGGACAATCAACCTGCAAACAAAACAGATAAACATATATGTCAAAGCAGTAATGCTAAAGCAAATCGATGCTATCGTCAAAAACGTTCCAATTATCAATATTATCAACAATCTGAAAGACAAACTCACACGTTTGAAAGTACAGGGAAACTGGTCTGACCCGCCGAGTAAACTAATAAAAAAGGAACCAATCAATGACATCAAAGAAGCTACGGTCGGTTTTCTTCAGGATATAGTAAACAGCGGCGGCCAAATCACACAGGAAATGCGTAAAAGATTCAGAGCTTATCCCAAACCCAAATAAGGAGCAAATGACTAATTAAGGGGAATCAATTTAATGCCCGATAAGCGAATTCACAGAGGTCCTCATCCGGCAGATGAAAAATTGTTTGCCGAGAGCAAAATCGACGATTTGCGCTCGGCACTTGCCGATTTTTCGCTTTTACTGACAAAGGGGTATGCTAACAAAAGCGCCCTTAAATTAGTCGGTGATAAATTCAATCTTACAGAAAGACAAAGATTGGCTGTTATGCGAAGCGCCTGCTCCGACCAGCAGTTACAGTCTCGAAAGCAGCGCGAAGTTAAAATCTCCGATTTAACCGGCCAGTCAATCGTCATCGACGGCTATAACATTCTAATAACCATCGAGGCAGCGATTAGCGGCGGCGTAATATTCAAGGGGCGCGACGGCTGTTATCGAGACCTTGCAAGCATCCACGGGACATATCGCAAAGTAACCGAAACGATACCGGCTGTGCTACTTATAGGCGAGTTTCTCAAAGAAACCGGCACAGCTAAAGTCAAGTGGCTTTTAGACAGCCCTGTCTCCAACAGCGGTCGATTAAAAACACTTATTGGTGAGCTGGCCAAAAAAAATAACTGGAACTGGGATATCGAGCTTCTGCTAAGCCCCGATTATGAACTGGTAAGAACAGAAGAAATTATTGCAAGCAGCGACAGTGCCGTCCTCGATGGTTGCAGGAAATGGGGCAACCTAGCGACAGAGATAATAAAACAAAAGCTGCCATCAGCCAAAGTGATAGATTTATGTGGCGTTGAGTAAGAAGCCGTCATCATAATTTGCTCACATTTCTTATCAACAAAGATACTTACTTTGTGAAAAAGATAAAACTCCCGATTTTTTTGCAACGTTTTTGTTGTATGCGCATTTATAATGGTGATGATAGCTGGTACTGCTAAACTCCGGAGAACAGTTATTGTGCAGAACATAGCGGATGACGGTCAATTGATAACAGAGGCCCGGAATAATCCTGAGGCCTTTGCCCTGCTGTATCGCCGACATTATAACGTTATCTGAAGGGCCTGGATTCAGGAACCATCAATTGGCGTTTAGATAAGAATGCAACCTTACAGTTTTTTTGAAGGATACTTGAGATGCTAAAACAAATGATTTGCCTTCAGGATTTATCCTTTGAGACGCATAAAAAGGCCGTGGGGCCCCGCTATTTATACATGGTGAAGCCAAACGGCGGGGTCAACCCACGACCAACGGCTCCTACATATCCATCCCCTAAATGAATCCTGAATATATATGTCAGCAATTAAAACAGTCAGGCAAAGAATCATTTAGGACAGGATTTGCAGGATAAAAAAGATATATAAATCTTTTCGGCCCACCCCTTCCAAAGGGTGAGGTCAATCCTGTTATCTTGCCAGGAAGCCGTAACCGCTGCGCCCTGCTGCTAATTAACCCTCGCTTTGGTTACGTCTTTCTTCGAGCTTTTGCTTCAGAATCTCGCCGACACGCAAGGCGGCATCCTTACCAAAGTCAATGCACTTGTGCATGCCTGTATTAAAAGATTTGGCAAATTCGTCGGATTTTAACGAAGAAAACGCAAAGCTTCTTTCAGAAGTTCCAGAGGCCTGGCCTTCAGGTGCCGGTCCGAAGCAGTAGATTGCTGTCGCAAATCCGGCAAAATAGACGATGAGCAGAAATATGAGCTTGATTCTCCATCCCCTCATTAAAAGCTCCTCCCTTCCAAACAAGAATTGTTATCGGCCGTCTCCCTCACCCGGCTCTATAGGTTTCTCTAATAAATACATAACATAAAAAAACCACTATGCCAAATAGAAAGTGCAAAAACGAAGAATTAAAAATTGAAACCACAACCCAACCGAAAAGATATGACAATCAGTGCGGCTCAGGAACGAACTTTATCCGCCTGAGGCGGATTTATCCAGGGCCTGCACCAGCTTCCTGCAGACAATCGCCACTTCGTCCTTAGTCAAATTATTATAAAACGGCAAAGCAATAGTCCTCTCACAGACAGACTCAGTTATCGGGAAATCGCCCTTTTTGTAGCCGAACTGCTTAGCCATAAACGGCTGCAGGTGGACCGGCGGGAAATAGTTGCTGACCTGGATGCCTTCACCTCTCATAGCTTTTATAATATTATCTCTTTGCCGGTCGGTATATCCTTCTGCCAGTCGAACCACAAATACAAACCAACTCATATCACAGCCATCCGGTTCAGTGGGCACTATCAACCGGTCATCGTCATCCAGCATCTCCTGATACCATTTTGCCACCCGGCTGCGTTTTGCCTTGATTTCCTCTATCCTTGAAAGCTGTGCTATTCCGAGCGCGCAATTGATATCGCACAATCGAAAGTTATAACCCAGCCGTTCGTGACTTAACCAGCCGTCGCCTTTGCCTCTGCCCTGGTTACGAAGCGATACGCAAATATCCGCTAAACCATCATCGTCGGTCAAAATCATTCCGCCTTCGCCGGTAGTCACCTGCTTATTGGGATAGAAGGCAAAGACGCTCATTTTTCCGAATGTCCCCACCTTTTTCCCATTTAACACTGAGCCAAGCGCCTCGCAGCCATCTTCGATTACTGCAAGATTGTGCTTATATGCAATTTCGCAGACCTTATCCATACCCAGAGGATTACCGAAAACCTCGACCGGCAAAACAGCTTTTGTTCTGTCGGTTATTTTGGATTCTATCTTTGCGGCATCAATATTCAAACTTGACGGTTCTATATCGACAAAGACGGGCGTTGCGCCTGCCATCATAATAGTAGTTGCAGAAGCAATGAAAGTAAACGGCGTGGTAATAACCTCATCTCCCTGCCCAATCCCAAGTGCAAGCATACATAAAAACAAGCCGCTTGTCCCGCTGTTAACAGCGACAGCCCGCTTCGCACCTATATATTGCGTGAAAGCCCCCTCAAATTCAGGTAATTTTGGTCCGAGCGAAAGATTAGGACTTCGCAATACCTCACATACCGCTTCGATTTCTTTTTCGGTTATATCCGGCCGAGATAAATATATCTGCATAAGAAATTCTCCTGACTCAAAAAGCACGCATCAACAACTGACAGCATTATACAATTTGCGGTTAATAAATCAAGCCGATACTGACACCCACAAACAAATGGCACAAAACAGGTGCAATAACAAAAGCACTTATAGGACGCAGGGTTGTAAAAACAGTGCCCTATTCGCTGCCAAGCCGTAATTTGTATATCCAGTGCTAAACAGCCCTCATTTTGAAGCCGAAAATAGGTATGGAGTCAACACTACTTGGTAGGAACCAAAAGATGGCAAAAGGAAAAAACGTACTTACGACAGGCGATGTGGCCAAGATTTGCCATGTCGCCCCCCGAACGGTTTCAAAGTGGTTCGATAACGGCCAACTGAAAGGTTACCGCATACCCGGCAGCAAGGACCGACGAATACCCGTCAGCGAGCTAATCCGCTTTATGAAAATGCACAATATGCCCACCGATTCATTTGCGGCAGGTAAAATCCGGGTTCTTGTGGTGGATAGTGACACGAAAACATCCTCGGCTTTGGTGGAGACTTTACAAACCAAGGCGGATTACGAAGTTCTAACTGCACATAACAACTTCGAGAGCGGCATAATCGCCCAGAGATTTTCACCCCATGTTCTTCTGGTAAGTCTGTTAGCCAAAGATATAGATGCCACAGGTATTTGCAAAAGCATTCGTGCGCAGGAAGATTTGGAGACCATTAAAATCATAGCCATTACAAACCATCTGAGCGAATCGGAGTCGGCTGCCCTGCTGCAGAAGGGCTTCGACGGCTATATATACAATACCGCCGATGCCCTTGAAGTTATCAGCAAGATTGAGGAAGCTACGGCGATTATCTATTAGCAAAAACCGAACCTGTCTCCAATCAGTCTATCCAATCAGGCCAAGTCCACGTCACAGGAGCATTGATGTCAAATCCCTTACTCCATTTGAGCCTCCACAACTGTTTAAGCAGTATCTTGCTAACAGAGTAATCTAAAAATATTCCATTTATTGCATGATTATGTCGATTTATGCAAAAACGCTGTATACCGTGCGGATCATCTGGACAAAAGTCAGGGTCGCCAGGAATTCTATCTTCATTTTCATCCCCTGGTGCCTCTAATCTATGGCCGGGCCAACCGACAAAGAACATGCAGTCTAAAAACAGAGGGACCTGGGCTGCTCCCTTCACATTCGGTGTCTTCCAGAAAAAATCGATATCAAAGTCAAAAAAAGTATTTTGCCCGGCTAAAGGAACAGGATTATAAACAAACCCATTAAGACCATAGCTGCCGTATGTTCCTTCCGGCCTTCCGAGATTAGTATCCAAGTAACCCCAGGAATGATATCGAGTTCCCATAATGTCCGGCATATTGCCGCTACCTGGAGGAAAATATGGAAAAGCAATCTTTTGCGCCTCCGGGCAGCAGCGTATCTCGTCATTGCGATAGTAGTAGTCATAAAGCACAACAATCCACCGCCCTCTGTGTCGTGGTCCAGAAGGATCATCCCATCGCCTGGGGAAAAAGCTATTATTGTCGTCTGTGTACATTGACCAAATAATTCCCCATTGTTTCAGGTTCGACTGGCAGACTACCGTCCTTGCCTGCTTCTTTGCCCGCTGTAGCGCAGGCATTAATATCGCAATTAACAGGGCAATAATGGCAATTACCACCAAAAGCTCTATTAGCGTAAATCCCGTCAGCAGTTTTCTCTTTCCCCGATTAGAAATCCTTATTCCCAACGGGTTTGATACTCTTCGATTTTTTATCATTGGTATCTCCTATATTTCTCAATTAATTTATCAACAAATAATACTATATCATAAAAGACCGGCTTTCCCAAAATTACAATCTTTCTTCAATACACCGGAAACCTTTTCAACCAGGGTGATCGCACATTCCAGGCAGCGCTGCACGCCGCCCTGTTGCCACCGAAGCCGGCTATTGTCCACAGGCCGTTTATATCGAACTCACGATTCCACTTCAATACCCACAGCTCCTTCAGCCCGACCTTTCTAACACTCCAATCCATAAAAAGCAGATTTATGAATCCATTATGCCGATTGATGCAGAAATGCATCATATCTATACCTTTCTCTCCGCCTTGGTCACCTAACTTAAAAAAATCAGGAGTTGGCGGTGGTTCATCATAGGCGTGGGGCCAGGCATCAAAGTGAGTGGAGTCCCCAAGCACCGGTATATTATTCGTACCTTTTGCATTACTAATACACCTCCAGAACCATTTCGGCGGACGGTCCTCGCCGGCAGTATCTTCAATCTGATAAGTGACCCAGCTATTGATACCGTAGCTAATGGGAACTTTCTTTTCTCTGCCATCAGGCATAGGGAATTCCCTGTTATATCCTTTAAACGTGCCTAATTCGTTCTTATCATCCGTGCCTTTGCTGGCCGACGGACAGACAAGCATGTCCCAACTATCGTTATAATATGGGCGTAACACATTAATCCAATGGTCGCCCCCTCGTTCTTTGGCACTACGATGGAAACAGCCGTTGTTGTCGTCTGTATATAATTTAAAAATTAGACTCCAGTGTCTCAGTCTTGTCTGGCACACAACCGCCTGTGCCTGCATTTTAGCCAGGTTGATTGCAGGCATCAATATCGCCATCAATAATGCAATAATAGCAATGACCACCAGAAGTTCTATAAGCGTAAAACCTCTGCTTTTATCCACAACAAAACTCCTGCTTATTGCCTATAAAAAACACGTCTTTAGAAAATAACTCCTTGTTTTTACCTATTTTACCACAAAAACTGCTGCGATTACAACAGAAAAATAGGTTTTTTTGGGCCCTGCAATATTCGTGTCTATCATTTCGTCCTGTTGCGAATCATCTGGTTCTGCAGCATTATTAATACATCGGCACTGACCGTC
>CAZBWE010000050.1:0-17514 GCA_964495465.1 uncultured Pirellulales bacterium | reverse complement strand
AGAATAATCCTGCGATTGGCGATTGGAACGCCGTCAACAATTATCTGCCCTATCACATTCGGCTGACCGCCAAAATCAAGACGTGAGACTTTTCCATTAGCGGGCACGATTGTACGGCAAATCACGCCAAAACTCATACTTTGTGGCCCCATATGCCGTTTAACATAACAAAGCTCATCGGGCAGCCCTCCGACTCGATAGTATCCATTGGCGTCCGTTGTCACCATGGCCAGACACCCTGCTTTTTCTTCCGTAAAACCTCTGTAACCGCTATCATTTTGAAAATACAGTGTAACGTTTGATTGCGGCTGGCCCTGGACATCAAACACATAACCCTCCACTATCCCACCCCTGTCAAGCACGACTTCAATACCTTCCGTTGTCTGTCCCTCTCTGACATTTATATCGTTGATTATTGAATAGGCGTAATCAGGATGAACAACCTTTACGCTTTCATTGCCTGCTGCCAGGTTTTTCAGTTCAAATATTCCATTGACTGTTTCGACCGCACCATCTTCTGAAACAAAGGGGTCTTTTGCGCAAGTCCTCAATCCCGCTGTTTCTCCTGCTGCCTTTGATAGCGGGATAACTTTGGCCCCGTTTATGAGTTGACCTGCCTCGTTGACGACCCTGCCTTTTATGCAACCTCCCGCTGATAGTTTAATCACAACAGGACTATTGCTATCGGAATTGACAACCTCACTTAAGGTCCATGCGAAACCTTCGGCGGCTATCTGGACTTTGTATATGCCGGGGCCGACGGCCTCTATGTTGAATCTTCCATCTGCATCGTCGAATTCAAGCCATTGGTCGGATTGGATATAATTTGCGCCACGCAGAGTTGCGACTTTTCTTGCACGTGCCCTGAACTGTTGTATTGGCCGGCTGGTTTGAGAATTTATAACGGTTCCTTTTATAATCGGCTTATCGGCAGTAATAATCTCGACTTCGAGACCCTCGCTTGGTGCTTCGACATCTTCGATAATTTTTTCTTCAACATTTTGCCCCCGGAATGTTAACTTGTATTTTCCCGGCTCAAGACGGTCTATCACAAAATTCATATCACAAGGGTCACGGTAATTGTTCCACATGGCAGAGGAATGGTATTTGCCATTTACCGAAGAAGCAGAAATATCGACGTGATGTCGAATCTTACCGCTTTTAAAAATAAACTTACCCTTAATAGATGCCAGTGACTGTGGCGATTTCTGCGGGATTTTCAGCATAAGTAGTTCATTATCCGGCAGAGGTAATCTGGTATGCAAAACTGTAATACCGATTGCGCCGCTATCCCCCTTTGGTATGTTTGCCATAAGTCGATATATACCGGGGACTATGTGCCGGAGAGTAAAAAGGCCATTGGCATCGATTGGAACCTTTTCTGGAGAGCTACTACTGCTCCACCAATCGGGATAAGCATAGATACTCAGGTCCGATGCTGGAATTCCGTCTTTATATTGAGCGCAGCCTTTGACATCGACTCCTTTTTGGAGGATTATCCGTCCGGATTCGACGACCTCGGTGTCGTTAAGTATTACCGTGAGCTTGCCCGGGGCATAACCCCATTGCCTCTGAACGGCTCGGGATTTATCCTTGCGCCGGTGCGAAATGCTTGTACTGCTCATGGCTGTAATCAGGTAGCTTGTCGGACTCGGTGGTATGCCCCCCAACAGGCAGAACCCATCATTATCCGTGTGCCTGCGTCCCTCCTGGCCGCCAATTTCCCTGTTCCTTTCGTCGCCAGGTGAAGTTATCGACAGTTTTGCTCCTTCAATAGGCTGGTTTGCCTCATCGACAACCCTCACTTTTATTATGCAGCCCTTGTCGAGTTTGAAATCTTTGACAACTTGTTTATCTCCGCTGAGATTTACGATGGGCATTTTTTGGTAGTCATATATTCCGACGTATTCGTTTGAATCAATCGAGATTCTGTAATTGCCATCCTTGTGGATATTGCCGAGACAATAAAATCCGTTTGCATCAGTTTCTGCTTTGTACCTGTGCTCTATATTGACGGTTGCATCAGTAACGGGCTTCCCTGTTTTGGTGTCGCTGATGAAACCGCACAGAACACAATTGCGATTCGACTGAATATCATCCGGCTGTGTCGGCTTGGCACCATTGATTTGCTTGTTTGGTTCCTTGTCGGGTGTGGAAGCTTCGCTGCTATTGGTAGGCCCTGTTAGTTTGAAAATCAATACTAAACATAAAACGCCGATGCTTATTATCTTTCGCGGGTATGGTTTCAATGACATAATTAAGTCATCCCAAACAATTATATGAGATACGATTTTTGAGCCCGTATCGTACTGTAATTTTCTCTCGACAATGCTGATAAGTCAAGAAAAATGTTGTTAAAACTCTATGCCTTGTCTTGCTTCTATTCCCTTGTCAAAAGGGTGTTTGATATTTTTCATTTCTGTCACTAAATCTGCCATATCTATTAATTCTTTAGTTGCACCTCTGCCTGTCATAACAATTTCGACTGCAGGGTCTTTTCTTTTTATAAGGTCCTTTATATCCTCCAATTTCGCCAGACCTTTTGAAAGGCAAAATACAATCTCATCCAGTATAATACAATCGTAAAATTTTTTTTCCGCTGTCTGAGCCAGCCGTTCGAGGGCTTCACTGATTGCAACCCTGGCTTTTGCAATTTGTTTTTCATCCTTGAATGATTTTTCCATATCCCATTCAACATCAAGTGCTTCAACTCTGATTTTTACTGCGCCTAATTGCAGGGCAAACCGCTCGCCTATATCAAGTGACTTCGGCTTGAGGAATTGATAGATAAGGACTTTGTTGCCCTGACCGGCTGCACGAAGAGCCAGGCCAAATGCAGCCGTGGTTTTGCCTTTGCCGTCACCGGTATAAATCTGAACAAGTCCTTTTTCGAGCATAGCGGTATATTAAAGGAAAGTTGAATTCGGTTGCAAGATAAAAAGGTTTTGCGTGAATTACTTTTATTTGGCTGTGCAGCTCGGCTGGTCAGGGCGTGAGATTTATAAGCCGCAACCACAACAGGTTAAAAACGCTCTATAAGTCAAAAAGTGGGATTACAAGAAATGAACAGGCAAGCAGCAAGTAAAACTGGAAGTATTTTCCGCATTTTTGCCATACAGCGCGCTTGCGAGCTAATTATTAACTATAGTCTGTTCCACGAGCTTATCTGATTCTACAGGTAAATGCTCTGCAACAGGAGCGGTTAATGGCAGAAAGACAGTAAAGGTTGTGCCTTTGCTTACTTCACTTTCGACCTCAATTCTGCCGTTGTGTATATCTACTATTTTTTTAACGATGGAAAGGCCCAGACCTGTGCCTTTAATCTGCTGTGCAGGCCGGTGAACCTGATAAAACTGGTCGAAAATTTTTGGAAGGGCCTCTTTGGGTATCCCCAAACCTGTATCGCTGACACGTATAACCAAATCCTCACCCTGGTGTTGAATGCTGACGGAAATCCGGCCTTTTTCAGGTGTAAACTTGATTGCATTGCTAATCAAATTTGTGAGGACATGAATAATTTTATCACTATCAAACCTGGCTTTCGGCAAATTATCGTCAAGTTTAACAGAAAGTTCCACCTTTTTCTTCTTCGCATGTGGCGTCATTGTGTGACAGGCATCATTTACAACTGCTGTAATATCGTTTTGCTGCATGTTGAATTTCATCTTGTTGGCGCTGAGTTTTTGAAAATCCAGAACATCGTTAATCAATCTGGAAAGTCTGTCTATGTTTCTTTTTGCGATATCCAGGAAATGACTTTGGTCTTTATTGATTTTTCCTGCCACTTCATCTGAAACGATGGTAATGGCCTCTTTCATTGATGTCAAAGGCGTCCGCAGCTCGTGTGAAACAGTAGATATAAACTGCGATTTTATTTCCATTGTTTCACTTAATTCCTTTTCTGCCTTTATGCGTTCGGTGATGTCTGTTATGACGCCTATTGAGCCAATAACCCTGCCTTCCGGATTTTTCAGAACGCTTAGTGAAACATCAACGTCAATTAATTCCCCGTTTTTCTTCGTCATCTTCGTTTCAAGATGATGCTGCATTCCTTTTTGTCTGACATTATGTTCCCTTATTTTTTGCCATTGCCCCTCGGGATAGAGCGATTTCACCGGTTTGAGATACAAATCTTCTCTGTTCATACCCAGCAGATTCTCCATGAATTTGTTCCAGGAGATAAGGCGCTCCTTCTCATCAACCAGCGAGATAGCAACCGCAGAATTTTCGAAGATAGTTTTGTACTTGTTTTCCGCAAACTGGCGTTCGCGCTCCGCCGTTTTGTGCTCGGTAATGTCATTAATAGCAATGACTGCGTGTATGTCGCCGTCTATTATTGCCGGCTCGCCACTTATAGAGAACCAGCGTGAAATTTTTTTATCGTTGACCTTTAACGTAGGACGAATCTGGATTTCGTGAACGGGCTGCTGTGAGTCCAATATCGTATCAATGGCTTTATGGAGCTGACATAATTCACAGGCGGGGCTGTTTCCGCACCCTTTTCCGCTGCTTATAGTGTTCATACAGCCCAGAGCATCACCGAATCGCTGGTTGATAATCTGCTTATAATCCTTGTTAAGCATTTGCCTGATTTGGTCATTAACCCGTTTAACTGTCGTATGTTTGTCGATTAGCATCATACCCACGGGAGCGGCGTCGAATATTGCCTCTATATTTTTTTGCTTTTCATCGAGTATTTTACTAATCCGCTTGCGCTCGATGGCATATCGAACGGCACGGTTCAGCAGATTGCTGTCAACCTGCCCCTTGACAAGATAGTCTGCCACCCCCTTATTCACTGCCATAACTGCCGTTTCTTCGTCGTCGAGCCCGCTGACGACAATGACAGGTAAATCCGGGGCCCTGGTATTTATTGCGTTGAAAGACTCAATCCCTTTGCTGTCCGGCAGACCGAGGTCAAGAAACAAAATATCGAAACTTGCCTTGTCCAGAAATTCAAGCGCTGTATCAAGACGTTCTGCAAACTTTACATCCGAAATAGAAAGTGCTGATTGGGATAGTAGCTTATGCAGCAATTTTTTGTCAACTATGTCGTCTTCTACTATGAGTATATTTAACGATTTTGAAATATCGGATTCCATTTTCAGCTATGCTTTTTGTGAAAACCTCTTCGTTCAGCGGATTTTTCCCCTGTGGTGTTTTGTCAGCTTTTCATTATTGTTTCTTTTCCAGGGCGGTTGATATTTTTTCCATCAGTTCCGTAAAATCAAACGGCTTAGTAACATAATCTGCTATGCCGAATTCCGCAGCTTTGACTATATCCCTTTTGTCACTGTATGCGGTGAGCATTATTACAGGTATGTCTTTTAAGTCAGGATGATTTTTGAGACGTTCGAGCATCTCGTGGCCATCCATAACCGGCATATTGATGTCTAACAGTATAAGGTCAGGTCTTTCGTTCGCCGTTTTTTCCAAACCTTCTTTTCCATTGGAGGCCGTGATAACATCAAATTCACAAAATTTAAGGCGGTATTGGATGGTGCTGACTATATCAGATTCGTCATCTACGATAAGTATTCTGGCTTGTGAGGTTTTCTTTTTTGACTTGAATAATCCCAACATTATAGGTTCCTTCTTAAAATGTCTTTATAAAATTTCTGCTTTTTATTGGCTGTGGAGTTACTACGCCGATTTTCTATCGACCTAAACCAATTGTAGTATTAGTAAAGAATGCTTTATATGCAGTGATATAAGTATTTGAATTCGTGTTGTGAGCTATCCTGTGCGGTTTTCCAAACTATGCAAACCGACAAAAAATGATGATATGGATGACGGACCTGACGAAGGTGCCGAGAGAAGCCTTTAGTCCGGCAAATCAGGAGTCTTTCAGACAGACAGGATTATCGGCCATTAGCTCTGCCGTCCTTCGATGTTGATACGGGGATTGATTGTTCTCGTATCGGTCTTTTTATGCCGCCTGCAGGGCGTTCAAATCAGGCGGATGAAAGCTTCTTATTAAGTCTTCATTGAGCAGTGTCGATAGTGATTGTTAGTCCGTATAACATTGTGCTCGAAATATAACTATGCAAAATCAGGAAGATATAATCTCGTATATCCTTCAAGAGAACATTCTTGACAAAAACAGCCTGCAAAAAGTTCTCGAAGAGCAGGAAAAAAGCGGCCAAAACCTGATAAGTATTCTCAAAAAAGATAACCTCGTAAATGAAAGCCAGCTTGTCAGGATTATCGCCGCAGGCAACGGGATAGAGTTTATAAACCTTTCACCGGATATGGTGGACCCCATAGCTGCTCATATGATAACATATGAGATGGCCAACCAGTACAATATAATCCCTGTGAGAAAAGAGGATAGCAATCTGATGGTGGCGATGAGCTCGCCCCTGAATCTTGCCGTCAGGGACAAAATAGAGATGAGGACGGGCCTGAAGGTGGTCCCTCTTGCTGCTACGCAAAGCGCAGTCAGACAAGCTGTCACATATCATTTTAACGTGCAGAATATTACGCGCCAAGCAATCGCTTCAATGCGATTAAAGACAGAAGGCGGCAAAGATGGGGCGGGAAAGGATGATTCCGGAGATGCATCACTTCAGATTACGGATGCTCCTGTCACGGATTTGGTTTCTTCCATATTAAACGGGGCGATTGATGCACGGGCAAGTGATATACATATTGAGCCGCAGCAGCCGGATATGAGAGTGCGGTATCGGATAGATGGAATCCTGCACGACGCAATCAGTATACCTTCGTCTGTGCAGCTTGCGGTAATATCGCATCTTAAAGTTACAGCGGATATGGACATTTCCGAGCGAAGAATACCACAGGACGGCCATATGACCGTGCAGCACGACGGCAAAGAGTATGATATGAGGGTGTCGTCATTGCCGGGAGTGGGTGGAGAGAAAATTGTTTTAAGGATTCTCGACAAGGATGTTATGAAATGGTCGCTCGATACGGTTGTAACCTGTCCCGAGGATAACAGAAGATTTCGAGAGCTGGCCGGCAATCCCTACGGTATGATACTTTTGACCGGCCCGACCGGCAGCGGCAAAACGACGACGCTGTATTCGGTTCTGCAGCTGCTTAATACTCCTGAAAGGAATATCGTTACCGTTGAGGACCCTGTTGAATATCGCCTCGAAGGCATAACTCAGCTTCAAGTCAAGCCGGTAGCGGGGCTGACGTTTGCATCGGCGTTGAGAAGCATAGTTCGGCAGGACCCGGATATCATATTAATAGGCGAGATACGCGATTATGAGACAGCGGAAATAGCTATCAGCGCCGCCCTTACGGGGCATTTAGTACTAAGCACTTTGCATACCAACGATGCCGCGGGGGCTATATCGCGTCTGATTAATCTTGGAATAGCGCCGTTTCTTGTTGCTTCATCGCTTTTGGGGGCGGTTGCACAAAGACTTTTGAGAACAACCTGTCCGACTTGCAGTCAGGCCTATCGACCTTCAGATGACGAACTGAAATTTTTGCTTAGTGAGTCTCACCGGGGCAGGAAAATAGAGCTTCACCGTGGGACGGGGTGTAACAATTGCTATAATACCGGCTATCACGGGCGGAAGGGTGTTTTCGAGATATTGCCTATTTCTCAGACGATGAGAAAAATGATTGTAGATGGAAGCAGCGACGATGAGATAAAGCAGCAGGCAATTAAGGAAGGCATGAAAACACTTCATAAAAGCGCTGTCGATGAGGTTCTCGCTGGAACGACGACGTTGGATGAGATGATGCGGGTTATTGATTTGAGGGCGGAGTGATGGCGGTCTATCAATATGTGGCGAAAGACAGGACAGGCAGGAAGTTCTCCGGCATATACAACGACATTGACAATGTAAACATTCTGAGGGAGGAGCTGGCCAAAATAGGTTATGGACTCGTAAAGGCCCGTCAAAAAAAGACATCAGCAAGGAGGCGCCGCAAGATAAAGCTGTCGGAAGTTGTGGCATTTGCGTATAAGTTTTCAGGGATGTATTCCGCCGGTCTGTCGATACTGAGCTGTTTGGAGACGCTGGAAGGGCAGTCTGAAAATCAGGCCTTCAAATATGTAATCGCCGACATCAGGCAGAGCATACAAGCCGGTTCGAGTTTAAAAAACGCCTGCGAAAAACACAGACACATATTCTCGGATTTCTTTCTCGGTATGATTGAGGCCGGTGAGTCCGCAGGCAGGCTCGGAACGACGCTCGAATTGAGCGCTGTGTATCTGGAAAAACAGGCGGATATAAAACGAAAGGTAGTGTCGGCTTTTGCTTATCCTGTGGTAGTAACTCTTACATGTTTTGCGGTTATCGCTTTTCTTCTCATTTTTGTTATTCCGGTTTTTATGAAATTATACAAGCAGGTGCATGTGCAGCTACCCGGTCCGACCAGGGCCCTTGTCGGCTTGAGCACTCTTATAACGGAAAAGTGGTGGGCAATAATTATTGTCGCAGCGGCGGTGGTTATGATATTCCGGCAGCTGTTAAAAAATCCACAGGCAAGAGCATGGTGGGATAATTTCAAACTGAATGTGCCTGTTTTTGGCAAGCTGAATCGTATGCTTGTGGTCTCACATTTTACGCGCACCTTCGCAATGCTGGCTTCGGTTGGAGTTTCGTTTATTGATGCGCTGGATGTGGCGCGTGAGGTTGCTCATAATCACAAACTGGATGAGATTACAGGGGAGTTGAAAAAGGAAATTAAGGCGGGCAGTCCTGTCGCGAAGTCATTTAAAAATCATTCAATTTTTCCCCCGATAATCATACAGCTGGCCGCTTCGGGGGAACAGGTGGGTAAATTACCGGAGATGCTGAACAAAGGCACAGACCTTCTTGATAAGGATATTGACAGGGCAATAAATGCTTTGCTTGTGAAATTGGAGCCCGCTTTGACGGTTATTATGGGGACTGTTGTAGGATTAATCCTTATGGGTGCATATTTGCCTATGTTCGATTACATGGGCCACCTGGAATAGTTGATGATTGTGCTTGGATAAAAAGGTTATTACCTCCGATAAAAACGATTTCTTTAAGTGGGCCGTGTGATTCTTTTGAGTTAAATTGCAGGTTTTATCAGTTCGTTTTTCGTCTGACTTTAATAAAGTAGCTGATATTTTATGACGATTGAGTAACGGGTTAACAGGGGGAAATGTTTTTTTAGAAGGGAAAAAACAATGAGATTATTGAAGAACAGAAGAGGCCTAACGCTGATTGAACTGCTCATCGTAGTTATAATTTTAGGGGCATTAGCGGCCATTGCGATTCCAAGGATGTCTCAAAGTGCAGATACCGCCAAGACCAGGGCATGCCTAACCAATGTTGAGACGATAAACACACAAGTCGAATTATATTATGCGGACAACGACGGCTCCTGGCCTACCCTGAGTACTTTCCTGGACGACCCTAACTACTTTCCAGAGACTCCTGAATGCCCGAGTGATGGAGGAGAGTATAATTATTACGGTTCTAACCACCGTGTTGCTTGCTCCATCCACGGCCACTAATCAGGATATCGAAGCACTTTCACGGGGTGTAAAAAGCCAAAAGACCGTATGGCTATATACAGGGGAACCGCCTTGGTGGTTCCTTTTTTTATCTATTGCGGATTTGCATTATGAAAAAAAGATGCAAGGCCCATACACTGGTCGAGCTGATTATGATTGTCGTGATTTTGGGCGCATTGGCCTTTATAGCGGTGCCGAGACTTCAGTTTGCCACCGTATATCGTAAGCAGGCAGACACAGTTGCGCAAAAGCTCGTTACCGACCTTAGGCGCACACGCCGGCTTGCTGTTTCCGACGCCGCAACCAATACCGATGGCTTTGCGTTAAACAGGACCGGCTCAACCTACGAGATAGTTGACCTGAGCGATGGGACAACAATCCCGAACGGCACTTTCTCAATAGATTCGAAAATCTCCTGTTCCGGCGGGACAAGTTTTCAGTTCGGCCCGCTTGGCAATTTAAAGACCGGAAGTAATTCACAGTTGACTGTTTCCGCTCAGGGGAAAACATTCACAATCAGTATCACTCCGGCAACGGGTATCGGACAATGCACCGAAAACTGAAAATCTCTAAACGATTTGCAGGATTAACCATCATCGAAGTTGTTATTGCATCAACATTACTGATTGTTGCATTGGTTCCGATACTGAAAAGTCTGACTGTCGCCCAAGCCACATCCACAAAAATCGAGCATAAAACCCGGAGCTTAATCCTTGCCCAGGCCAAACTCGATGAGATAAAGGCACGGTCGATTTATGATTATACTAATGGCGGGGATTCATTCGCAGAAAGCAATACACATCTCGGCGGCTCATATCGGTGTAACGTTACGGACAATTCCGGTGACCCATTGAAGACGGTATCGGTATCTGTTGGCTACGACACGGATGGAGACAACACTCTCAGCAGCGGTGAAGTTCAGGTTACCCTGACTACTTTATTGGCCAGAAGATGGTCGGATTAGGTTGCTTTTTTCTTACTTATAGGACTCCCCTGAAAGCGCAGCGATAACTTTGTCGGGATAAACATCAATGTCTGATAAAAACTGATTAGCACCATCGAATATGGACATTTATTTATCTGTTTCTGCTTTCTTTTTGAACAGGCCTATAATTTGAAAGCCGCGTAACCTGCCCTTACTCTTATGCCGAAAAAAACAGTAATAACGAAAATAGTGTGCGCTGAAAAATATGAGAAAAAAGTGCTGCAAAAACCGTTTTTGTGCGGAGGCTGCACCCGGTGCAATTACAGTTCCGGCAATCACATTGCTGGAGACGGTTATTGCCCTGGCCATAATGGGCATTGTCTTTGCAGCGGTGTTGCCCCAGTTCAGGGTAATCAATAATAGCTGGGACTCCAAGCAGGGTAACGCCGAGGTGCTTCAAAACGGCAGGGTTCTTATAGACCATATAAACCGCAATCTCTCAAAGGCCGTCAAAATAACCGCTGTAAGCGGCCCGGCTGAAACTGACGGCTATATCGAATTTGAGGATAACGACGGCAATAACCTGCGTTATGACATCACTGCCAATAATTATATTGAGTTTGGTTCTGTCGGCGACCTTTCGGATTTGGCCGGGCCGGTCAGCTCATTGCTGTTTACCTGTTACGACAGTAACGACTTTGTGAATCCTACAACAGACGTAAATACCATCCGCCTCGTGGATGTCCAGGCAATCCTGCCCAATCCTTCTGCTCTCAGCCGGGACAAAACCTTTACAACTTCAGTATATCTTCGAACCAACTGGAATTCATCTTCTTCCGGTCTTGTTGGATGGTGGAAGCTTGATGAGACCACCGGAACAACGGCGGCAGATTCCTCAGGCAATGGCAATGACGGCACTTTGATAAATATGGGCAGCAGTAAATGGACAACCGGCGCCGTGGGCGGTGCGCTGAGATTCGACGGCAACAACGACTATGTAAGTTTGCCCATCGGCTCGATTATTAATTCGCTAACCAACTGCACCATCGCGGAATGGGTGAACTGGGATGGAGGCAGCTCCTGGCAGCGCATTTGGGATTTCGGCAGCAGTGAAAGTGTCAATATGTTCCTTACGGTCAACAATGGCGACACAGGAACGCCGCGTTTCGCAATTACAATTTCGGGTTGGACCGATGAGGACCAGGTGACAGCACCGGATGTCCTGACCGGCGGATGGCATCATATAGCCGTAACTATAGACGCAGATAACAGCGTCCATTCATTATATATTGACGGGGAGCTGGTCGATGAGAACACATCTCTAAGATATACACCCAGCGACCTCGGAAGTACCACCCGGAACCGGCTCGGCAGGTCACAATATAGCGCCGACCCATACTTCGATGGCACTCTGGATGACGTCCGCATCTACGACCGTGCACTAAGCGATGAGGAGATTACCCAGTTAGCTGTAATACTTGTGTATAGGGATTTTGAATGGGCCAAAGCAGCCACTGATGTTACAAATCTAACTATTTCAACGCCTGATTCGAATGAAGGCGATTTGCTCATCGCAGCAGTCGCGACAGACGGAGATACCTCGGCTACGATAGAACCACCGTCAGGTGAGGGCTGGAATGAGATTGATATCGGCAGTTATAATGGCGAAGTAACGCTGGGTGTCTGGTGGAAGCTTGCAGATGCTTCGGAGTCAGCCAGTCATCAGTTTTCCTGGTCTGAGTCGGTGGCTGAGCAGGCCTATGGCTGGATAATGCGGTTTACCGGACACGACCCTGATGACCCGATTGATGACTATTCTGTTGATGGTGAAACCAGCAGCACGCCGACCAGTCCCGAAGTAATCACGACGGTCAGCGATTGCCTGATTGTTCGTCTGGGGGCATTTGACGATGATGATATTACAGTTGATGACACCGGACTTACCGACCACTTCACAATTACGATGGATGAGAGTGCCAGTAGTGGAGGCGGCATCAGTTACGGAGGATTAGGCGAGGGAAAGCAGACATCTTCTTCCTGGTGGGCTACATACGTCGATGTTTATGTCCCGAGCGGGACCAGTGAGGGAGACCTGTTAATCGCGGCGGTTGTTACAGATGGAGACACCGATGACGTCCCAAGCCCTCTGTCGCCTCCCGGCGGCCAGGGCTGGGAGGAAATCAGTCTCGAGGATTACAGCGATGAAGTGACACTGGGTGTCTGGTGGAAGCTTGCAGGTGCTTCGGAGCCGACAAGCCATCAATTCACCTGGTCAGGGGGACGGCAGGCCTATGGGTGGATAATGCGCTTTACGGGCCACAATCCCTCTGCTCCTATCAATGCTTCGGCGACGTATGGTAATCGGTCCAGGTCACCGGATTGTCCATCTGTGACCACTACAGTTGCCAACACTATGATTGTCAGGATAGGTGGTTTCGATGATGACGATGTTAGTAGTAGTGGTCATACGGGGCTAGACGAACATACGGATATCACAATGGATGAAAGCAGCACACATGGCGATACCTGTTCCGGCGGCGCCGGATATATTATGCAGGCAGCTATCGGCCCCAGTGGTGAAGAGGATTTTTCGCTTACTGGTAATCCGAGCGGCGAAGAGTATAGAACCGTCACCATAGCGATAGCGCCCGCTATTGGTGGCGGCACGGTCTCAGGCGGGGCCGGATATATCAGGCAGTCGAGCAGCGGCGATAGCGGGACATCTGACTTTTCGCTCACCTTATCAAACGAGGCACAAATGATTACTATAGCAATAGCTCCTGCTGATAGTGACAGCACCGTCAGCAGCGGGGGTATAAGGCCGTAAAAAATCTATGAAAACAAAACGAAACAATAATGGTTCTGTACTTCTGATAGTGGTATTTGCCATAGTGCTGCTGTCTATGCTCACCGTTGGGATACTCCAGATGAATGCCGAGGAAATTCAGCTTATGCAGAATCAAATCCGGGCTGTTGAGGCGCTGGCTACTGCCGAGGCCGGTCTTAACGATGCCTTTTCGAGGATACGGGCCGGCAGTGACCCGAATATCAGCACAGCAGCTTTCAACGGCGGCTCGTATGCCGTGACTGCAGGAGCATCTGCGGTTTCAGATTTATTAGTTACCTCGGAAGGGACAACATCACAGGGTTTTATAGCAAGAGTTAAAGCCGATATCACGGTAAGCAGCAGCAGTCCTTGCATAATAAGAATTGATAACCTGAGGATTAACGAATGAGGCTCAGCCCTAAAATAGCGCTGGGGGTGGATATTTCCGAAACTCTTATAAGTATGGCTCTGCTTAAAAGAGTGGGCAAAGGTTTCCGGCTGCTTAAAACCGCCAGTTGTCCTGTTCCTGATGGAGCGATAAAGAACGGCAGCATCGAAGATGCGAAAGCATTAACGAAAGCAGTCCGAAGATTGAAAAATCGCATCACAATACGCTCGATACCGGCTTCTGTATCTTTGTTTGTGCAGCCGGTGATTATGCAGATTATGGATATATCCAGGGAAGTTCCGAGCAATATCAGGCAATTTGTCCACAGCCAGATGAAACATTGTGTCGCATTGCCAGGCAGGAAAATCGATTTGGATTTTTGCGGGACATCCGGAGTCGGCTCGGAAAGCGGCGTTGCAAGCCGTGTTCTTGCGGTTGCTGCTGACGGCCAGAAGGTGGCCGAGATTACCAGAGTGTGCGGGCGGGCCGGAATGATTGTTGAGGCGATTGAGCCGCCGTTGATTGCATATATAAGGGCGCTTCATTCCAAAAGGATAGTGGGAAGATTTGACTGCAATGTGCTTATCGCTATTTTGCGGGAAAATACCCTGACACTGTGCGTATTCAGAAGGCAGAATTTGGATTTTGTAAGAACGAATAATATCAGCCCGGAAAAATCACAGCCGGGTGAGCTCCGCGCGTGGCTTGCAGAGCAAATAAATACGGTTACACAATTTTACGATGTCGAAGTCCCTGATAGTTATGGAAAGTGGGAAATTACTGTAGTTACAGATGATGTGCAGTTACCTGAGAATGCTGAGGATTCGTTGAGGGCTAATGTTGCAGGTTCGGATTTGCAGGTGCTGACCGGTAAAGATGTCGGTCAGGCAACTGCCGTTAGTCAGTCCGGCAGGTCTGCCGATAGTGACAAGAATAACAGACCTTCGCTTATAGCGGTCGGCCTGGCAATGAAGATTTTAGATACAAATAAACGCGGTTTGAGCATAAATTTGCTTCCGCAGGAAATAACCAGACTTCGAGTTATTCAAAAAGAAGCGTTCGTAACGCTAAATATCATAGCGGCAGTTTTACTTGTTATGTTACTGGTTGTTAATGGACCTTTCTGGAGAATTAAAAGACTAAATGAGAGCATCAAGCACAAAAGAGCCGCTCTGTCGCGCAATACGGATACCCTGGTTAAAGAACGAATATGGCTGGACGGAAAAATCGACACCCTGAACAGAAAACTTGAACAGACAAATAAGATGCTCGGCTCACACAGCACGACTGACTGGCCGGGCCTGATGAGTGACATAGGAAAAGAAATGCCTAAAACAGTGTGTATTACGGGTCTGACCAGCAAAACCGATTCGGCGATGTCCCTGGAAGGCCTGGCGATTTCAAATGAAGACGTCTATTTGTTTGTGGATAAGTTGAACAAATCCAGGTATATCGATTCGGCATCTATTGTAGAGACCGAAAAGGACATCAGTAAAAATGGAGTAATAAAATATGAAATTAACTGCTCTCTGGCTGCGAAAGAAAAAGGGTAGGTAATGATAGCAGGTAATCTTTCCAAACTAAATCGCTCTTCGCGAGGTTCGGTCTTTGCCGCTTTAATTGTGATTGCGTGTGTGGCAATGTATAGCCGGATAGTCGCTCCGCACATAACTTATCTGCATGCGGCGCAAAATTATGACTCGGCTATGGACAGAATTGTGGAAAAGAACAAAGCTGTCACCCGCGAGCTGGAGGACAAAAGAAAGGAACTGAGGGAACTGCGTCAGCAGTATTCTCAGTGCCAGGGCCTTTTGTTTATACCGGACGAGGCAAAAAAGTTTTTTGGAGATTTTCAGAACATTTTTGAAGAAGCTGGATGTGTGGTTAACTCGCTTAATCTCGTTGTTAATAAATCGAGAAGCGCAGGCGGACGCACTGAAGATGTTTCGGGCATGGTCGCTAATAGTGCGAAGATAAGCGTTAGCGGAGGGTATGGCAATATAATGAAGCTGTTGGAAAAGCTTCAAAACCGCCCCCAAAGGGTTTGGGTGGATTCATTTAAGATTGAGGTTATTGACTTCGCCTCTGCTCAACTTAAATGTGATATGACAATTACAATTTATACAATCCAGGACAGGGAGCTTGCCCTATGAATATGCTCAAAAATACAGGAATATCATTATGTGTCGTAATATTGACAGCCGGCGTTTGGAATAGTTATGCCCAAGCCCAGCAAGCGGAGGCGGAAGCCCAACAAAAAGTTGCAGTGGACGTCGAAAATGATAATCCTTTTGCGGCTTTCTTCAGCAACCAAAGTTCTGCTTCACAAAGAATTTCCCAGACTACGCTGCCGGTCGAGGAAAAGCCAGAGCTGTTTCTTGAAACTGCGACGCTTAAATTTCTGGATGCAAGAAATCTCGAAAAAACTTTAAAAAATATGTCCTCGGTGTATGGAATCATAACGGCCGATGCAAAGAACAACTCTTTGATAATCTGCGATACAAATGATACCCTTAAAAAAATAATGTTTGAGGTCAAAAAAGCCGACAAGCTGCCACAACAACTTTTAATAGAAGCGGTCATTGTGGATGTTCAGTTAGATGACGAAACCGAGATTGGCATTAACTGGGATATTCTCTCGGACAAAATGTATGATGTAAGCTACAGGCAGAATCTCGGCTCTCGCCTAAGCATGGTTGCCCCGACCAGTACTACGATAGGTGACACAACCGCTTATAATACTACGAGTCTCGCAGGTATTGAGGGGGGATATTTTGCCCTTATCAGCGGTTCAATCCGAAATACCGTTCATCTGCTTCAGGAAAAAAAGAATGTTGAGATACTTGCCAGTCCGAGAGTAATGGTGGTAAGCGGCGAATCAGCATCGATTGAGACGGTTACTGAACTGCCTTACCGTGAGGTAACGGAAACGTCAGCGGGAGGCGAGCTCTCGGCAACTCAGTTTAAGCAAGTTGGCGTCAAACTAAATGTAACCGCTACACTTACTGATGAAGATTATATTCTTGTTACTGTTGAGCCGGAACAAAATGTCGATACGGGGAAATTCGGCACCACGTCTGAAATCCCTATAATTGATACCAGGAGGGCGAAAACCACGCTGTTGCTCAAAGACGGCCAGGTCGTCATTCTGGGCGGGCTAAGGAAAAAGGAAACAACAAATCAGACAACTCAGATACCGCTTCTCGGAGATTTGCCGCTAATTGGCGGACTGTTTCGCAACACCGAGGATAGTATAAAGAACTCTGAGCTGCTCGTTTTTCTGTCGCCGCATATTTACAAAGACGAGCCGGTTCCCGACGATGAAATGGCGAAGTTCAAAGAACTAAAAGAAAGGCCGATGCTCTCTTTGCCGAGTGACAGAGACGCTAAAAAAGAGAAGCTGTTGGAAAAGCTAAAAATACTGCGGGATAAAAAGGATGAGGATGTTACCAAAGAGCTGTTATCGACTCTAAATTCGCTGGAAAAGATTCTCAGCCAGGAAATGGACGAAGCGCTGAGTGAGTCAAAAACGGCGCTGGCCGACAAGGAGTTGTAAACACCGGCGGCATATTTATAGATAAGCTCAGGCCCAGTAGTTTTAGAATACCGGCCAAGAACCTTAAAAGAGTCAGCTCTGTGCCAGAATCAGCTCGGTTGCATATCTGGATGGGCAAAACAATACTATAGTATTGAATTTGCTTGCAAGACAAAAAGATTTTGTGTAAATTACTGTCGTCTGGCGGCGTAGCTCAGCTGGTTAGAGCATGGGATTCATAAGCCCAGGGTCGTCGGTTCGAATCCGACCGCCGCTATTAAATAGAAAATCGTAAATCGAAATTCGTAAATTATTTTGCCCCCATCGTCTAGCGGCCTAGGATACCGGGTTCTCATCCCGGCGACAG